>CAINXC010000689.1 GCA_903854655.1 uncultured Verrucomicrobiota bacterium
CAGGAAGGTCTCCAGCATGTCCTGCTCGTTCCAGAACCATTTCTGCTCCAGGTAGAACTCCTTCAGCCAGGGATAGGGCAGCACCACATCGTGTACATGGAGTGTGCAGCCGACCGGAAGATTCGGGTACACTTGGTGCATGAGATGCCAGACATCGCTGCCATGCTTGTAAACGTGGCTGGAATCGACAAACAGCAGCGCATTGCCCTGGCAGCGGGCCAGCAGCTCTGGCACGGGCACCTTTTGCAGCGGTTGGTGCAGTTGCTCGAAACGTGTGTGCTGCGGCTTCAGCTCGGCACCAAGCAGGCGCGTGTAGGGGTCGATGCTGACAAAGGCGGCCGCCTTGCCGGTTTCACCCGCGTTGCGCTCCAGCGCTGCAAGCGCCACGCGCGTGCTGCAGCCCTGGCCGATCTCCACCACAGAGTCCGGCTTCATTTCCCGCAGCAGGCAGTAGTAGCTCAACGCATCCGCACCGCGAAAGTAGTAGTTGCCAAGGTCGAGGCCGAAGCCGCTCACCGCCGCATCAAACTCCGGCCCGTGGCGGGTGATGCGGGCGGCGTGGGCCGTTTCAAAATCGGCAAGCTTCAGGTCGTGCCCCGGAATGGCGCGCGGGCTGCCATCGTAATTCGCCGCCAGCTCGCGCAGATTGGGGATGGGCTCATAGAAATGGTCGCCCACCACATGCAGGCCCAGGCGCTCCAGCGGCCCGAAAAGGAACCGACGGGCCAGGTAGCGCGGCAGGGCGTTGTGTTCCCTGCGGGCCTTGAACAGGCCTTCCTTGAGAGCTTGCAGGTTCATTCCCGGGGCAGTTGCAGGATGCGCACGGCCATCATGGCGGCGCCGAAACCGTTGTCGATGTTCACCACGCCCACGCCTGCGGCGCAGGAGTTGAGCATCGCGAGCAGGGCGGCCAAGCCGCCAAAGCTGGCACCGTAACCGATGCTGGTGGGAACGGCGATCACCGGCTGCGCCACCAGCCCGCCCACCACGCTGGCCAGCGCGCCCTCCATGCCGGCCACCACGATAATCACGGAGGCCTGTTTCAGGTCATCGACGCGGTCCAGAAGGCGATGCAGGCCGGCGACCCCCACATCACGAATGCGCCGGGTGGGATACCCGAGAAATTCCAGCGTCTGTGCCGCCTCTTCTGCCACTGGCTGGTCGGCAGTGCCCGCGCTCACCACGCAAGGCTGCGGCAGAGATGCGTTTTTGCCGGGATACTGGCCGATGCGGTAAAGTCGGGAGCACTCGTCATAGGTGCCGAGATTCAACTGGGAACGGACAGCCTCTGCCATGTCTGTCGCCACGCCGGTGGCCATAGCGCAGCCGTGGGCGGCATGGAGGCCACGCAAGGCCTCGATCACCTGCGTGGCCGTCTTGCCACGGGCAAAGACCACCTCGGGGAAACCCTGGCGCTGCACGCGGTCGAGATCGAGGTTGAGCCCGGACATGGCATGAAGCACGGGCAAAGAACGCCCGCAGCCCTAAAACAGCGTGTAGATGAACGGTGCCGCCGCAGTCGAGGACAAAATCAGGAGCCCCGCGAGCAGCAGCATCACGATGATCAGCGGCAGCAGCCAGAACTTCTTGTTCTGCTTCAGGAAGCCGATGAACTCGGAGGCCAGGCTGCCCTGGGATTCAGAGGCGGCCTTTTCAAAATCGTTGGGGGGCTTGGACATGGAGCGGGGCGGTCGAGATTAGTATTGGCTGAAGTATTGGCTCGCCGGCCGGGCAGGCTCTGCATCCTGCCAGTGGCTGGCCTGGCCTTTCTTCCATTTCAATTGGAGGGGATCGCGTCCCGTCACCCGCATGAGCAGGCCCACGGGGGCGAACAGAAGGTAAAACATGACACAGAACAGCAGGTTTGCCATGACAATGCCAATGCAGGCCGCCAGGGCGTACCAGACATAGTACAGCGGCCGGGCAATCACCGGGACCGCAAGGCAGACAAGGCCCACTGCAGCGCCGATGCCACCGAGCATGAGGAAGCCGTGGAGATCCACCATGG
>CAINXC010000690.1 GCA_903854655.1 uncultured Verrucomicrobiota bacterium
CCAGGCCACCGCGCAGCGCCTCGCGCTTGAGCCGCATTTGATTCTGATCAGCGGCCACTATGAAGGCGTGGATCATCGCGTGGTGGAGCATTGGGTGGATGAGGAGATCTCCATCGGCGATTACGTGCTGACCAATGGCGCCATCGCCGCCGTGGTGGTGATGGATGCCATCGTGCGCCTGATTCCCGGCGTGCTGGGCGATGAGCAAAGCGCGGTCGAGGAATCCTTCGGCGCCAGCGGTCTGCTGGAAGCCCCGCACTACACCAAGCCCGCCGAGTACCGGGGGCTGAAGGTGCCCGAGATGCTGCTGAGCGGGCACCACGGCAAGATTGCGGAATGGCGCGCGCAGCAGGCGTTGGAAAGGACCAAGGCCAACCGGCCGGACCTTCTCAAGTAGGCGTCACTCATTTCTTCCAAATCATCCAGATCAGCCGCAGGCCGAGGAAGCTGCTGATCAGGAAACACGACCTCAAAGCTTGTCCTTCAAGATGCGGACAACTCGAGCAAAACTTGGCAGATGCCGTTTCAGAACGTCGGGCTTCACCTTCTCGAGGATCTCAAATGAGCGCTTGCCCTTGGCGTAAGCGTTCCTGCAATTCCTGGTCGCGCTTTCGAGTGCATCCTGGATGGACCTTCGAGACCGCGCCTCAATTTCAGCAAGCGCAGGCAACGGGTTTTCGTTCAATTCCCGCCGGTAGTGATCACGCAACGCTCTCCGATCCGCCACTATCCACGTCTCCATGCAAGTCGTCATGAAGAGGACTTGATCATCACTCGCTCCATCGGGTTTGTTCCACGCAGCGACAGTCGCGACCTGAGCCAAGTGTTCCCACGCCTTTTCAAGATCAGCCATGGGCTCCTCGCTGTCGATCCACATCGCGACATACCCGCCACCCGCCTTGTGGGCCACGCAGAAGTCTTCGTACACCGAGCCGCGCCCACCACAAGCCTTCAACCGGGGCTTCCTGCCCTTGAAGCCCATGCTGTCCAGAAGGGAATGAAATGCCTGCTGACACCGGATGGTCAGGTTCTTGGAGTGCGGACCGCTCGCCCCACCTTCGACATAAATGATGCAAGCGCTCACCAGCGTTTCCCTCCAAGCTGGCCGTCGATCCAAAGCTGGCCGAGACGATATTTCTCCAGCCACACCGCCAGGTCTGCGGCCGAAAGACGGGTCATTTCGGTCTTGCCCTCATGCTTTTCGCAAACAACAACCGCTTCAGGACAATCGGTCATGGCATCCACCAATATATCGGAATGAGTGGTGACGATGATCTGGGTCCGCTGCGAGGCTGCAATGAGAAGGTCTGCCAGACCGGGCAGGATGTCTGGATGCAGCCCGAGTTCAGGCTCCTCAATGCAAATCAGCGGCGGGGGCTCTGGATCGCAAAGGATCGCGAGAAGGCAGAGATAGCGCAGGGTGCCATCGGAAAGGCGTGTGGCTGGGATGGCAAAATCACCCTCATGCAGGAACACTTGAACCGTGCCTCCGCTCGTGTTGACTTCAAAATCCGAGATGCCCTGATAGAGGTCCTGCAAGGCCTTGAGGATGGCCCGTTTGGCGGCGGGGAACTCAGTTTTGAGCCGGTTCAAGAACAGGCCCAGATTCGAGAAATCTTCTTCCAGCACATGCCTGCGCATGTCGGCTTGCTGCGGTTCTCTGAAAATCGTGTTCCGCCCGAAAGCCCATTCACGATAGATGCGCACATTGTCATAGCATTGAGCCAGCAGGCCAAGCTCCGGAAATCTGGCTGGATCAAGCAACTGGCCGATTATCGACCGGTCATGATGTCGGATCGGAGCTTCTGCCCGGCGACGCTCACTGCCTTCGTTGATCAGATAGGAGACGGTGGGTTCACCCTTGCTGTATCCCTGGTAATACGACGCAGGCACGTCTCCCGAAGTTCCCTCCGCATCCTCGACCCGCTCGTCTGCGAGGCTGAATCGCTGAGCCTCTGCGCGGAAGGCTACCACATGACGAAGAGGAACCTCACGTCGAGGGTTGGTTATCACACACTCGACGGCAGCCACCTTGGTCACCCCGCCCTTCCAAATCCACTCCACGACCCCGCCCCCCCTGCGCGTCACCTCAGCGAATTCCTTCGGCGCCGCACGCATGAAGCTGATGGCTTCGATCAAATTCGACTTTCCGCTGCCGTTGGGACCAATAAAAATGTTCAGCGCCTTAAGTTCAATCCCCGCGTTGTCAGGGCCGAAGGACAAGAAGTTCTTCGGAGCCAGATGGCGGATCAAGACGGGGCTCGTGGGTTCGGGCATGGGGCTGGTGTATTTTGCGTCAGTGTGCGCCGGATTCTTTGTTTCGTCCAGCCCATCGGCACCAAACGGACCCCCTGTCCTCGCTCATTCATTCTTCCAAATCATCCAGATCAGCCGCAGCCCGAGAAAGCTGCTGATCAGGAAGATGGTGAGGCCGAGAATGGAGTGCTCGCCAAACAGCAGGGGCGGCACCCGGCTGCTGAGCATCAATGAAGAGCCCAGGAACAGCGCGCTGCTGACCATGCCCATCACCAGACGGTTCACCGCAGGCTCCAGGCGACGGTGCTCCAGATGCACGTCGAAGCGACCCTCCTGCACCTGCCTGACCAAATCGAGCACCCCGCGCGGCAGGGTCTGCGCAAGGTAGCGCCATTCGCTGAAAAGGCGGTGCAGCTTTTTCATCCGCCGCCGGGGAGACATCTGGCGCAGGAAGATGCGCTTCTGGTAGGGCACGATGATTTCAATGAGGTTGAGCCGGGGGCTCAGCAGCTTGGCGGTGCCATCGAGCATGATCAGCACCTTGATGATCTGCGCCATGGCGCTGGGCAGCACCAGCCGGTAGCGCGAGATGCAACGGGCGATCTCGTTCAAGGCATTGCCAAGCTGGAAACGCTCCAGAGGCTGGCTGCCGTAGAAGGCGATGAAATCGGTGAGGTCGGCGCTGAACGCTGCTTCATCGAAATCCGCCGGCGGGGAGCACATGCGCATGAGGATGCGAGCCAGCATCGAGCCATCCTGGCTGGCAAGGCTCACCAGCATGTCCTCCACAGACTCGCGCAAATTGTCATCCATGCGCCCCACCATGCCGCAGTCGAACAGACCCAGCGTGCCATCGGCCATGATCACCAGGTTGCCAGGATGCGGATCGGCGTGGTAGAAGCCGTCGCGGAAAATCATGTCCATCCACAGGGTGGCGCCACGCCGCGCGAGTTCGTCATGGTCCACCGGCAGATTCTCCAGCTTGTGGGCATCGCGGAAGCTCACACCGGCCAGCCGTTCCATGGTGAGCACGCGCGAGGTGCTTAGGCTCGTGAAGGGGCGAGGGAAGCGCACGTTGCGGTTGCTCGCAAAATTCTCCGCGAACTGCAGCAGGTTGCGCTCCTCGCGCTTGAAATCCAGCTCGCGCAGCAGGCTGCGCTGGAACTCCGAAACCACCGCCACCGGCTGGTAACGTTTCAGCTCGTTCGAGCGCTCAGCCAGGGCCGCGAGCAACATGAGGATTTCGAGGTCCGCACGAATGCGGCTTTCGATGTCCGGGTGCTGCACTTTCACCACCACCTCCGTGCCATCATGCAGCGTGGCGCAGTGGACCTGGCCGATGGAGGCCGATGCCATGGGCTCCGCCTCAAAGCTGGTGAACACCTCCTCCACAGGCCTGCCAAGTTCGGCGGCCACAGTGGCCATGGCGACCTCCGGCGGATCGGGCCTGACGTCTGTCTGCAAACGCACCAGTTCATCCGCCGTCTCCCAGCCCACCAGGTCGCCGCGAGTGCTGAGCATCTGGCCCAGCTTGATGTAGGTGGTGCCCAGCTCCGCCATCGCCATGCGGATGCGCACGGGCCGCGACTGCTCGCTGAGCACATCGCCGTCGCTGCTGGTGAAGAACTTCTTCGGCAGATCAAAGCCTGAGAACGCCAGCATGTCCGCCAGCCCGTACTTGGCCAGGATGCCGCCCACCTCGCCGAAGCGGCGGGCATGACGGGCAAAGGGCTCGGGAAGGAAGGGCATGGGGGTGGCGGAAGGGAAAGTGCTCAGTGCCGAGTGGGAAGTGTTAAGTCAGGAGTCAGGGATTCTAAGCACTGGGCACTGCGCACTAGGCACTTAAAACTCACTACTTACCACTTAACACCTCCCACTCCAAACCCCATTCCTGCCAGCACCTGCTCACGGCTTCAATTTGTCCCCGGCTTTTTGCAGGTACTGCCCCAGCTCGCTGAACAGCACGCCTGCGGCCTGACGGGCGGCCGCAGCAGCAGCGTGCACGGTTTCGTGACCGAGCTTCACCGGGTCCTGCTGTGCCGCATGGATGGCTGATTCCAGAGGAGGCCAGATGCCGTGCAGGGTTTGCCGGGCATGCTCGGCCAGATTGTGCGTCTGCTCCTTGAGGTGACCGCCCAAAGCACCTGCCGCCGTGGTGACGACCTCGACCACCTCCTCGCCGATGGTACGGAAGTCGCTGGCGATCTTCGACAGATCTTCGTTGGCAAAGCGGTTGCCGCTGGCGGTGGATTCCTCCAGTGTCAGGCGCACCGCCTGGGCGGATTTGGCGAGGCCGTCAACAAGGCCCTCGACCACCGCCTTCAGCCCGCTCTCCGCGTGCTCAGGCAAGGAACCTTGCGCTCCTTCAACCGCCCCCTCGGCAACAGCTTTGACCAGGGTGCTCAAGCCATCCTTGGCCTGATAGAATTTGCCGGACGCCTCCTCCACCAGCTTTGCGGTGTCAGCACGCACATCTTCACCGCGCTTCACCAGCGCTTCGATCCGGGCCTTCAGTTGGGTTGTCAGCTCTTCCGTGTTCATGGTAGTAACGGATACGCATCCGCTGAACCTCCTGGGTGCGTGGATCTTGCCATCTCCTGCCCAAAGACTACGGCTCACAAACCAGGCGGAATCCAATGTGAGCGCTGCGTGCATCCGGCAGGCTGGCACCACGGAAGGCGCAGCGCAGGCTGGGGGCCGCAAGGAACCAGCTTCCGCCCCGGATCACATGCTCGCTGGCGTTCGCTGCATCCTTGTTCATGGGGTTGGCAACCGCCTCCGCAGTGTAGAAGTCCGGGGTGTACCAGTCCCGGCACCATTCCCAGACATTGCCGCTCATGTCGTAAAGGCCCCAGGCGTTGGGCTGTTTCTGGCCCACGGGATGGGTTTTGCCGCCCGCATTGGCGGCGAACCAGGCGTAGTCGCCCAGGGTCTTGGCGGTGATGGGCGTGTGCTCCTTGTTTTGCCCGTAAAGCTCGGTGCCGCCGGCGCGGGCGCAATACTCCCACTGGGCTTCAGTGGGGAGGTGAAACCGCTCGCGGCCCTCCTTCTTGTTGAGCGCGCGCAGGAACGTGGTGACGTCATCAAAGCTCACGGATTCAACGGGCAGATCGTCGCCTTTGAAGGCGGATGGATTCTTCTTCGGGGCGAGAACAGCCTTCCACTGCTTCTGGGTGACCTCGTACTTGCCCATGAGGAAGGGCCGCGAAAGGGTGACTTGATGAGAGGGGCGCTCAACGTTCTCAAAGCGCGTCCACACTTTCTCCGCCTCCAGTTGCGCCTGCCATGCATCGGTGGTGCCCATGGTGAAGGCCCCTGCCGGAATGCTGATGAAGACGATGCCTTGAACAGTGACTTCTTCGAAGTCCTTGGTCTGGGCGCGGGCCAAGGTGGCGAGGAAAAGCGGGAGAAGGAAGAGGAGCTTGGGGAAACGCATGGAGTGAAAATGACCAATGACAAATGACCAATGGTACGGACAGAGCGGGCGAAACAAAGAAGAATGAGATCGCTCAGTCATTGGAACCTTGGGCATTCGTCATTGGGCATTCGTCATTGGGCATTCGTCATTGGGCATTGGTCATTGGGCATTGGGCATTGGGCATTGGGCATTGGGCATTGGGCATTCATCATTTTCCCCCTCACGCCCGCTTGATGTAAGTCAGCGGACCGCGATCATTGCGGCCCTTGCCTTTGGGGTCAATATCACTCAGGTACAGAGCGGTGGCATACACATCGCCATGATTCGGAATGCCCGCTTGCGAGCTTGGCGTGCGCCCGGGAATCTGCTCGCCGGTATGGGCGTCAAAAGCCGGATCGAGCGTGCCATCGGGCAGCAAAGGAATGGCCATGAGCGTTTTTTCGCCCACACCACCGAACTGGCTGTGGCCCCTGACCTTGCTGCCAAGGAAGGCCGCTGAAGTGACCTTCCAGTGGGCGCTGATGTCCTGGCCGCCAACCTCCTTGTCACGTTCCTGTTCAGTGATTTTCTTCGCCAAAATATCATCCACCGAGCCGTGAATAGAACGACCGAATTCAGAAGTCAGCACGATGTTGGTGTGGTCGAAGAGGGACTTGCCGCTGCCGTGATACTCCGTGTCCTTGAGCCGTTTGACCAGCGTGTTGAGCGGGTCCCAGAGGTCTTCCTTCATCATCGCTGTCTGATCCGTCTGGCCCACAGGTGTCTTGCCATCCTTGCCCCAGAGGTTGCTGCGGCTGCGATGCGAATCAAAGCGGCGGATGTCGCGCGATTCGACGAAGAACGCGCAGGAAAGACCGGCCCGCATCAGCTCATAAGTCATCATCGCCTGCACCCGGGCGTGCGGGGTGAACTTGCTGCGCGCCTTGTTGCCGTTGACCGTGCGATAGGTGATCAGCTCATCCGAGGGCTGCACCTGAAACTCCTCGCGCAGCGCCGCATCGGTGAACAGGCGCAGCAGCATGGAGCGGTCCAGCTTCATGCCTTTGGCGGCAAGCTGCATGTAAATTTCGCGGGCGGAGGCATAGCTCTTCACGGCCTCGATGTGCTCGTCCTTGAGAAAGGTGGTGTGCGCGTTGTCGAGGAAGTGCTGGATCTCGCGGTTCACCGTGTTGCCGGCCTCCTCCTGCATCTTGAGCAGGAAGCTCTTCAGCTTGGAAGGCGTGCCGGCGTAGATGGTGTGGGCGTGAGGCGGCCCCAGCGCGTGGTAGTAGCCGCGCCGGCCGGTGTACTGCACCTCGTTCAATTCGCCGTCGGAGAGCCACCAATGCCAGGAGACGCTCGGCAGCACGTAGGGCTGTCCGTAAACCTCGGCAAAGGCCTGCATCACCGAGCGCTCATCGTCCTCGCGCTCCTCCGTCTGGCGCAGGTTGTAGCTGCCCATGTGGACCTTCAGCCGCTCGGTGGAATGGCCGCCGCCGGTGTGCATGGAGCTGAGGATGGCCATGTCCTTGAACAGGTCCTTGCCCGGCTCGGCGAGGTAGCCGTAATGCAGGTTGCCCTCGCTGTTCAGAGTGTAGCCGGGCTCGCCAAACTTCAGCACGCGGTAGCGCTCCTCGCTGATCTTGCTCAGGCGGTTGACGACGTTGTTGGGTGTCATCAGCGGATTGAACATGTCATACCCTTCCCAGCCACCTTCCAGGTACCAGTAGATAAGGAAATGGGGGTTGGCTCCAGCCTTCGACGCGTCTTTGGCCACTCCCGCCGCGCGGCCTTCATTGGGCAGACCATAGGTGGCAAAGTAGCCGAGGAAATCGGCGCAGGTGAGCGCAGCAGCGGAAAGCCCGGCGCGCTTGAGCACGCTGCGGCGGCTGAACCGCTGTTGCACGGTGTGATCGGGCGCGGCGAACTGCACGTGGGGGGAGACGATGCAAGGTTTGCTCATGGCTTGACGGAAGGAGTGGTGGAACTGACTGCAACAGGAGCGCGCGGTACAGGCTTGCCTTCGATGTATTCCTTCGAGGTGAGGAGGGTGCGGATGAGACTGCGCAGGGTGTAGTTGTCCTTGCGCAGATTGTCCCACACACGTTGATACAGATGCCGTTCGTCCTCTTTCCAGCGCAACTGGCGGCCAAAGTAGAAGGTGGCGTGGGTGTCCACGATAGTGCGGATGAAACGCTCCTTCTTCACCGCCTGGGTGGCGAAGGCCTGCAGGCCCTCGCCCGCAAAGGGGTAGCCTTCCACAAGATGGCCGTCGCTCGCATCAATGGGCAGGCCGTAGTCATCATGGCTGCGGAAGCGGCCCTCATCGGTCCAGGCGGTGCGCTGGAGCGCAAGAGGCGTGAGCACCTTGTGGCAGCCGTAGCAGATGCCCGCCGGATCAACGGTGCTGGCGGCGGTGGATCCCTGGCGTTGCTCAACGACTTCAGGCGGCACTTCGAAGACATAACCCAGGAACAGCATGGCCACCTGCGCCGCATAGTTGAAGTGCGGCAGCCCGGGCTTGCCTTCGATGAAGCCCTTCATCGTGAGCACGCCGGTCTTGCCATGATAGGCCGGGCGGGGCTGTTTCTCACCCTTTTCGTCCACCGTGTAATCGGCGGTGAGGATCTGCTGCAAGGGCAGATCATGATTTTCAATGTAGCACCAGAGGCGCGCAGGTTCATCTTGCGAGGCCGTGCCCTGGCTTTCGAGGTAGAGGCGGATGCGATGGAAGTAAAAATCCTTGAACTCCTGCGAGTTGAGATAGCCGTCCACCATGTCCTCCCACTTCGCGGTCTTCGCCTGCTCCAGCTCGCTCTGCGTGGGCGGCCGGGCGACGGTGTCCATCGCCAGCTTGACCAGTTGCAGGCGGCGCTTGTCGGCGCCGTTGCGGACCACTTCGACCGAGGGCGGACGGGTGAACAGGAAGTCCGGGTGGCTCATCAGCGCACGGCACAGGGCGGTCCACGCGGCCTGATGCAGGCTGCGGCGCGGGGCCTTGAACTTCAGCACGGGGCTCGCGCTGTCGATCTTCACCTCAGGCCCGTCGATCTGCTTCCACGAGAAATTCAACGGGCTGCCCTGCACGGTATAGGAACCGGAGGCGTCAATGGTCACCTCGGATTCGGCACGAGCGCGAGCGGCGCTCACCACCTGGACGATCGGCGATGATGCCTGGGCGTGAATCGAGATGGGCACCTGCTGTTCATTGCCGGCCTTGCCAGGGAAGTTCACCTGCACTTTGTAAAAGCTGTCGGGCTTCCAATCGCTTTTTGCCATGGATGGCTGGTAGCGCAGGAACAGCTTGCCCTTGTCCTTGCCGTTGTCGGTGAGCTGGGTGCCCACCTTGTTGTAGGCCTTGAACTTCTTCACCTCGAAAGGCGTCCACTGTTCATGGCCCTCCGCCTGCGGGGAGTCGATCAGGAAGCCCTCCGCCTTGTCAAGGTCCGGCACAAAGCGCAGGGCGCTGGCAGTGACTTTTCCGGTGGTGCCGGCATTGCTGATTTCCACCACGTCGGGCTCTGCGAACTTGAAGAGGCCGGGCAGTTCCACATAAGGGATGTTGTCCGCGCTGGAATCATAGTGGAACAACGCCTGCCCCTTGGGCAGCGCAGCGGGCGGTGGCTCGACAGCGAGGCTGCTGGTGGTGGCCTGCGAGAACACTTCCACCAGCACGTTGCGGGCATTGGCGGCGTTGCGCTTCCACAGCACGGTGACTTGGTAATCTCCAGATTCCGGCACCGTGATGGGAATGACGATGTTGCTGGTGCCCTTTTCAACATTGCCGTCCTCGTAACTGGTGTTGTCGCCAGTGCCTTGCACTGTCCAGGCACCATCGGCCTGCACACCGCCGCTGGTGATGAAAAGCTTGGTTGAAGCAACGGCTGGAGCCGGGGTGGTTGCTGGCGCGGGCTTGGCGGCTGGCACCGGAGCAGGCTTGCCTCCAAGTTTGACCAGTTCGATGCCCACGAGCGAAACGTTGCCGGTTGTGTTCACATTGCTGAGCCGGAAGCGCTGGGCGGCGTCGCCTTTCTTGAACTGGAACTTCTGCGCCAGGGTGCGGCGCATCACCGGTTCCTTGCCGGAGGCCTGCGATTCATCAATGATCTCCTGGTAAAGCCCATGCGTCTCGCCGCTCACCGGCAGAGTGATCATGCGCTGCGCCTTCAGCTTGGTGACCGGGTCCTCGACGTTCAGCTCAAAGGCCAGGTTGAAATCGGAGGTCAGTGTTTCATTCTTGGCCTGATACACGGCGCGAATGAGGTCGAAGGCCTGCTTGGTGTCCGAAGGTGTGGGATCCCGGAACAGCAGGCGGTTGTACAGGCGCTTGATCTCGGCGGTGTAGGCGGCGTCCGGCCTGGGCATCTTCGCGGGGTCCGGCAGCGTTTCAGGGCGCCCTTCGAAGGGGCCGGAGCGCAGGGTGTAGGCGCGGTCCGCCACATCGCGGGAAAGCAGCTCCAGGCCGCTGAGGAAGGAGGCGGAGGCCTTGCTCGTCTCGTTGAAGCGCTGCTTGAAATCCGCGCCGCCAAACAACGCCACGTTCTCCTCAAACAGATCCTTGCCACGGCGCACCCAGTCGTCATTGAACAGGGTCTTGATCTTGCCCTTCAACTGCCGGTAGGTGATGAATTGGTTGTCCAGCGACTGCGGCAGCTCGCCGGTGTACGGGTTGAGCAGGGCGGAGGGGAAGAATTCATCGGCATGGCCCTTGATGCGCACCACCGTGTCGAGCTTGTCGAGAAAGGTCGTGAGCCTGCCGATCTCCTCCGCCGTCCAGGGCACGGCGTGCTTGCCCTTGGGCATTTTCTTCTTGGGGTTGTTGGTGGTCACCCGGGCCATGAAGGTGTCGGGCCCTTCGGTGAACAGGAAGCCGCCGGAAAGCAGGGCGGTGAAGTCGTTTTCCGGGTCGCCGTTGAACACCAGTTGCGAGGTGCCGTCGGGGTCATGGCAGCTCACGCAGCTCTCGCCCGCAAACTCCTTGGTCAGCATCGGCTCGATGGTGCTGGTAAAATACGCAAAGGCTTCCGAATCCACCAGCGGCAGGCGCGGTTTCGGGACAGGCTTGGCAGTAGCCGCAGGGCCTTTGGACTTCGCAGGCTCGGCGGCGAAGACAGTGAGGCCTGCGAAGGTGAACAGCAGAAGGGTATGGCGAAACAGGGCGGTCATTCAGGGGGTGCGGTGCACAGGGTAGAAACGGCGGCGGCGCGCTGATTCCTTCCTGTATTGTGCTGCGGATCTTGTGCCACAACAGGCCGGAAGCGGCGCAGCCACGCTCCATGGTCCTCACTCAATGTCCGGAGTAAGGGGCAGCTTGATCCAGAATTCAGCACCACCCTCCTCACGGTTCCTTGCACCCGCCTCGCCAAAATGAGCGCGCGCCACGGCCCGCACCAGGGCCAGGCCGATTCCGGTGCCGGGAGTCGTCGCCGAGGCGGCGCTGCCGCGTGCAAAGCGCCGCCAGATGCGCAGTTCGTCGTCCTGAGTGAGCCCCGGACCGGTGTCCTGCACATGCAACTGAAAGCCCTTCGCATCCACGATCTGAATCAGGCTGATATGGCCGCCCGCCGGCGTGTAGGCGAGTGCGTTGTCGAGCAGGTTGGTCACCGCCTGGCGCACCCGTTGACGGTCCAGCAGCACCAGCCCGTCCGACTCTGCATCGAAACTGATCGTCTGCTCCCGCACTTCCGCAGCAGGCGCATACAATTGCACCAGATCACTGACCAGTTCAAAGGGCGAGGTCAGTTCCAGGTGCAGCCGCATCGCGCCGCTGTCGCCGAGACGAATGGCCAGAATCGACTGCACCAGGTGCGTCGCCCGGTCGATTTCCTCCATGCCCAGCACGGCAGCCTCCTCGCCGTCAGGAGTGCCATAGTGATCGAGCAGGTTCTCCAGGTTGCCGCGGATGCGCGCCAGAGGCGTGCGTAGCTCGTGCGCGAGGTGCTCGTTCACGGAATGCAGCTCGCCCGTCAGTTGGGCGATGCGCTCCAGGCTGGCATTGAACGAATCCGCAAATTCCGCCAGCTCCGGAATCGCGGCGGGTGCCTGAAGCCGGGCTGTTGAGGGCCCCGTCGCCACCCGCTGCGCCCCGCGGATGAGTGTTTGCAAGGGCTGCAGCACGCGCTGCACGAACCACGCCACGGGCACCAGGCCCAGCAATGCCGCGAGGCAGCCCAGCCAGAAAAGCCGCTGCACCACCCCTCCCGCCGCAGCCAGCTCCTCATCGTCCCGCCGCGCATACCACAAGTGCCCGCCATCGCCCAGCCCCATGCGGCCGACGATGAGTTTTTCATTGCGCACCGGGTGCTTGAGGATGTGCCAGTCCATCTCCCCGGAAGCCAGGTAGAAGGGCGTGAGCGTGACCCAGGAATAGCCCGACGTTTCCGCTTCCAGCAGCACTCTTCCGCCTGGTGATGTGATGCGCACCATGCGGTGGCCCTCATCCCGGGGCTGAGCGTTCGCCGCCACTTTCAGCGCCGCCATGCCACCCTGATCGTAAAGGGCGGCGAACTCGGTCAGCTCCTCCTGCATCCGCCTGCGCGAGGCCTCCGTCAGATCGCGACGCACGGACCACAGTGCCAGCGCCAGAAACAGCAGCAGCGCCGTCAACTGCACCACCCCCTGGAGCAGCGCAAGCCTCGCAGCCGACGGCAGTTTCAACCACTCAAATGCCCGCTTGAAAAACATAGCCCTTGCCGCGCAGCGTTTGGATGTGGGAGGCCTGGTCGGGCGGGTCGATTTTGTGCCGCAGGCGGCAGACCATCACATCCACCACATTGGTGCCGGGATCGAAGTGCAGGTCCCACACCTTCTCCAGCAGGAATTTCTTGTTCAGCACCTTGCCCTCGTTGGCCATGAACAGCTCCAGCAGCATCCATTCGCGCGGCTGCAAATCGACGGTGACGTCCCGCACCTGCACCCGGCGGCGCACGGCATCGAGCCGCCAGCCCGCCTTGGTGGTCGCGGTGGCCAGGCTGTTCGTGGCCCGCCGGTGCAAGGCGTCGATGCGCGCCAGCAGTTCCGGGTGCGCAAAGGGCTTGGTCAGGTAGTCGTCGCCGCCCACCTGAAGGCCGTGCACGCGGTCCGTGACGCTTTCGCGGGCGGTGAGAAACAGCACCGGGGTGCGGATCGCATTGCCGCGCATGCGGGTGACGATTTCAAAACCGTCCACCTCCGGCAGGCCCACGTCCATGATCACCATGTCGAAGGCCGGATCCATCGCCGATTTCAGCGCCTCCCTGCCATGGGTGCACCAGCGGGTCTGGTGCCCCGCCTCGTCCAGCCATCCCAGTGCCTGCCGGGCAAGTTCAGGATCATCTTCAGCGATCAAAATTTTCATGTTCGGATGGTGGCAGAGCCTATGGAGACCGCAGCGCTCGTGGCAAGCAGCATCACGCATCCGAACATTACCATATGGTAACGTTGAAGGGTGAAACAAAGGAGGGAAGGGCAAGGCGATCGGGAAGAAAATCCTGACTGCCCTTGTTCCCTCTCCTGCCAATGCCTTACCGTTGTCAAAAATGTCTTCACCCATAACGGTCCCAATTTTTGTCACCCGCAGCTTCGAAAATCAGAAATATTTCCTAGCGAAATGGCGGTTTTACGCCCACTATCGAGCCAGGATTTTTCGTCTTGAACGCATGTTGGTCCCAATCCGCCATGACTCTTCCCCCTCTCACCCAGACTGCGCGCCAGCTTCGTCCTTGCCTGTGTGCCTGCCTCTCCTTGGTGGCGGGCCTTGCAGGTTCTGTCTTGCAAGCCTCCAATGTCGGCAAAACTTGGCGACTGACTTCTCCGCTCCCCACGGCAAGCGATCTCACTGGCGTGGCCTGGACCGGGACCCGCCTGGTTGCCGTGGGCAATGGCGCGGCCCTCGTTTCAACCGACGGGACATCTTGGACCAGCACCGATGCAGGGGGTGAGTACTGCACCTCGCTCGCGTGGTCCGGCTCCCTGCTCGTGGCTGGAGTCAATGACAGCGGCTTTGTGCTCACCTCCCCGGATGGGTTGTCCTGGACCCGCAGCGCCATTGCCTATTCGGGGTACATTCAGCAGGTGATCTGGTCCGGCAGCATGTTTGTCGCCGTGGGGCAGAGCTTTCACAACGGCATCCAGACCTGGCAACTGCTCACCTCACCCGACGGCCTGGCCTGGAGCGCATTTCAGATTGCCGGTTTTTCATCAAGCGGGACAAGCTTGGGCTTGAGCGCCGTGACCTGGACAGGTTCGCTCTACGTTGTGGCCGGCTACACCCAGGACCCCTCCTCCTTCAGTCAAGTCGCCTTCCTTGCCTCCTCCCCAGACGGGGTAACCTGGACGCCACAGGCGACGCTGGACGCAAATGCTCCAGATACCTTCTATGCACTGGCATGGACCGGCACCCAGGTCGTGGCCACAGGCGATAACGGGACAATCTACACCTCGCCCACCGGGGCCGACCCCTGGACCGGCCAGACGTCAGGCACTTCCACTCCCCTGAGCACCGTGATCTGGGATGGCACCCAGCTCGTCGCGGCCGGGGTTGATACGGTCGTGACATCACCCGACGGTGTCGCTTGGACGGTCGCCACCCCGGCAAGCCTTTCACCAACGGCCCTTATCTACACCGGCACCCAATATGTGGCGGCAGGCCCGGCCGGCGGCACCTACACCTCTCCAGATGCCTCCGCCTGGACCCAGCAGACCCCCAGCGGGTCCACCAGTTCCCGTTTGGCGGTGGTCTGGGCCGGCACTCAATACGTTTCTGTGGGTGCTGACACTGCCGCTGACATCCAGACATCCCCCGACGGCATCACCTGGACAGAACAAACACCGCCTGACCCGAGCTCCGTCCTGCGCGGCATAGCAAAAAAAGGCGCGACTCTGGTGGCCGTGGGCGACAATGGAACCGTCATCACGTCACCGGACGGCATCATCTGGACGGCAGCCACCACAACTCCAGACAGCTCCTTTTCTCTGAATGCGGTGGCGGCGACATCCTCCCTCGCGGTCGCCGTCGGCGGCAATGGCACTACGGGCCTGCCTGGCTCAGGTGGCATCTTTACCTCCACTGACCTGAACACCTGGACCGCCGTTACCGTCCCATCGAGCGCGATCAACCTGTATGGGATTGCCTACACCGGCACCCAATGGGTGGCAGTGGGCTCCACGCCGGCCCTTTCAGGTGTGATCCTGACCTCGACCGACGGCACCACATGGACCGAGCACACCCCAAGCAGTGTCAGCGGCAGCATCTATGGCGTCGCCGCATCATCCAAAATCATCGTCGCAGTGGGGGAAAGTGGTCTCTACACCTCCGCTAACGGCACGAGTTGGACGAGCAGCAATACCCCAAATTTCTACGCCCCCGGCGCCGCCGGCATCGTCTGGACCGGCACGGACTTCATCGCGACTTCTTCCAACACCGTCTTCACCTCCACCGACGGCCTCAACTGGGGCACCTATGCCACAGGCACGAACCAGAGCTTGAACGGCTTGGCCTGGAACGGCACCCAGGCGCTTGCGGTGGGTGCCGCAGGCGTCGTCCTCGTCAGTGATGCCCAGCCCTCCGTCACCACCGGCGCAGGAGCCGTCGGCGCCCAGGAAAACGACGGCACCGTGCAGGTGCTCGTCAACCTCAGTTTTGCCCCCGTCTCAACGGTTACAGTGCCCTTCACGGTCAGCGGTACGGCGATCCAGGGAGCAGGCCAGGATTACACGGTGAGCGCTTCACCGCTCACCTTTGCCCCCGGCACAACCAGCCAGGCCATCACTATCGCAATCAATCCAAATTCGACGAGCACTTCCAATCCTACCGTGGTTCTCACCCTGGGCACCCCCTCGGGCGGCGCGCGCCTCGGCAATCCAAGTTCAACAGTGCTGACCATTCAGGACCATAACGGGCCGCCGCCCGTCAATTTCAGCAGCGCAGCCCTCACCGCCAACGAAAGCGACGGCACCGTGGGGGTGGAAGTCCACCTTGGCTGGCCGGCCACAAGCACCGTGACCGTGCCCCTCACTTTTGCAGGCACCGCCACAGCGGGTGTGGACTACACCGCCCCTCCCGCCACCCTCACCTTCAATGCGGGCGACCAGTTCAAGTCCGTCCTCATTCCCATCATCGATCATGGCCTTGTCTCCGGGAGCAACACCGTCGCCGTCACGCTCGGCAC
>CAINXC010000691.1 GCA_903854655.1 uncultured Verrucomicrobiota bacterium
AAAGATGGTGGTCGTAGTTCAATGGTAGAGCCCCAGATTGTGATTCTGGTTGTTGCGGGTTCGAGTCCCGTCGATCACCCCACCCTTTTCCTATTGCCCTTGATTGCCAGGCTTCCCGGCAGCAGTTAAGGTTTGGGCAAACAACCCATGGAACCATTGGAAAGCATTCTCGGCTACACATTCCGGGACCCCGTCTTGCTCGTTGAAGCACTCACCCACGCAAGTCTTGCGTATGAGCAGCAACGGCCGACCAAGGACAACCAGCGACTGGAATTTCTGGGTGATGCCGTGCTCCAGCTCGTTCTCTCGGAAGCACTGTTCCATCGCATGCCCCATACCGATGAGGGCGGCCTGACCAAGACCCGCGCAAGCCTCGTCTCCACAAAGGCTCTTTCCAAGCTGACTCGTTCCCTTCAACTTGGCCAATATATCGCCATGGGCCGTGGCGAGGAAACCAATGGTGGCCGTGATCGGGACTCTACTCTCGCAGATGTTTTCGAAGCACTCCTCGGGGCCGCTTTTCTTGACGGCGGCCTGAGTGCCGCCTCAGGAATCGTCATGCGACTGATGCGTGATCTGCTCGCCGACGAGCCATCCAGCCTTGAGGAGCACACCAATCCCAAAGGTGTCCTCCAGGAGCTGACTCAGGACGTCACCAACCTGCTGCCCACTTATCAGATCCTCGGCGCCACCGGCCCCGACCACGAGAAGCTCTATGAGGCGGTCGTTTCCTGGCATGGCCAGCCTCTGGGCCAGGGCTCAGGCCGCAGCAAAAAGGAAGCCGAAATCGAAGCTGCACGGGCCGCCATCCGCAACCCCCTCCTCCGTGACCTGGTGAACAAGGCGAAGTTATCCGCAACCGCTGCGCACACGGGCACCAACAACTGTCCGCAACCCCAACAACCAGGCAGTTATCAAGGCCGCTCCTGATTTCCTTGCTCTTGTACCCCAGGTTGTCCAGACCCTCTTTGCCCGTGGAACCCCTTTCCTGGCGCAGTGGAACAGGGTTATTCGCTTGCTCACACTGGTTACTGATAAAGAGATGATGTTGGACAGATCAACTCTCAGAATCAGAGGTGTTAAGAAGTTCAAAAGTGCGACAAACGAATTCCAGTAATTCAATCACCTCTAGCCACTAGAAACGACAGCCTTGAGCTTGGCGCAGAATAGCGCATACCAGAAGGTGATGTGGTCATTCTCCGCAGACACAGGTGGAACCTTCACGGATTGCTTTGCGCTGACCCCTGAAGGGGTGCAGAAGCGCTGCAAGGTGCTGTCCTCAGGATGTCTGCGCACCAAGGTGGTTGAGGCGCTTGGCGGGCGGCAGGTGCGCATAGCTGATCACTGGGACACGCAGAATGGCTTTTTTGCTGGCTTTGAGGTGAGGAGGATCTCGGTCGGGTCCGTTGATCGGTTGGTGGCTGGCTGGGACGCCAAGGGCTGTCTTCTGACACTGGCCGCCGATGTGCCTGCGGACTGGCAGCCGAATGATGTGATAGAGCTGCGAACCGGTGAGGAAGCGCCTGTGCTGGGGGCACGGCTGATTTCTGGCACTTCACCAGGCCGCTCCTTTCCAGCCATGCGAGTGCGGATTGCGACGACGAGGGCGACCAATGCGCTGCTGGAACGCAAGGGTTCGCGGGTGGCGCTTTTTATAACGGAGGGATTTGCGGACCTTCTGGCGATCGGCGATCAGCGCCGAAGCGACCTGTTTGCCTTGAAGCATCGACCGCGCCCGCAGTTTCATGAGCTGTCAGTAGAGGTGTCGGAACGCCTTGATGCCACGGGCAGGACGCTGCGCGCGCTGGACGAAGGTTCGGTGAGGGAAGCGGCGGCGGTTCTGGTTGCTGCTGGCATCCAGCACGCGGCGGTGGCTTTGCTGCACAGTTTCGTCAACCCTGGCCATGAGCGCCGGGTGGGTGAGATTCTGAAAGCTGAAGGCTTTGAGCATGTGTCTTTGTCCAGGGAGCTTGCTCCGTTCGCCAAGATTTTGCCAAGAGCCCAGTCTGCCGTGGCCAATGCCTATCTGACCGGGCCGGTGCGCAGCTTTCTGGAGGGCGTAAGCTGTCCCATGGGCGACGTTGCGATGCAGGTCATGACGAGCGCCGGGGGCCTGGAAACGGTTTGGGGAATCAAGCCCATGCAGATGTTGCTGAGCGGTCCCGCCGGTGGTGCAATTGGAGCGGCAAACGCAGCGAAACAAGCCGGGTTCAGCAAGATTATTACATTCGACATGGGGGGCACGAGCACTGATGTGGCACGCGTGGAGGGCCGGCCTGGCTATCGCTTTGTTCAGAACATCGCGGGCATGAATCTGCTGGCTCCCTGTGTTGCCGTAGAAACTGTGGCGGCCGGTGGCGGATCGATTTGTGCCTGGACGGTCTCCGGCTTGTCGGTTGGACCGCAGAGCGCAGGCTCTGATCCTGGCCCGGCTTGTTATGGCAGGGGGGGCCCGCTCACCATCACCGATGTCAATTTGCTCCTGGCCCGGTTTGATCCGCAGCGTGCCCCCATTCCCCTTGATCGAACTGCGGCCGAACGAAGACTCCAGGAGTTGCAGGAAACCATTGCTGGTGAAACCGGCAGATCAGTCCCTTCCAGAGAGCTGCTGGACACGCTCATGGCGCTTGCGGTCGAGCACATGGCGGATGCCATCCGCAAGATCAGCGTGGCGGAAGGCTACGCTCCGCAAGATTATGCCCTGCTGGCTTTTGGCGGCGCCGGTCCACAGCATGCTTGCGCTGTGGCATCCAAACTGGGTATCAGCACCATTCTTGTGCCGCGTCATGCCGGCATTCTGAGCGCGGTCGGATTGCACCAAGCTCTGCCGGAAGTCTTTGCCGAAAGGCAGGTGCTGCTCTCGCTGGATGAAGTTCAACCGCATCTGCAAGGGTGGATCGACGACATGGCTCAGGAAGCAAGGGCTGCGCTGGGCGCCGTTCCTTGCGCTGTGCCGCATGTGATTGCCGAACTACGCATGAAGGGGCAGGACACGCCCATTCAAGTCGAAGTCATTGACTCCGCAACACTGTCCGGCGCCTATCGCGAAGCCTACACACGTTTGTTTGGTTATCCTCCGGTTGAAAACCGTGTGGTGGAACTCGTGACCCTCCGGGTGGCGGTGCAGGCTTTGGCAGAAGAACTGCCTGTTCGTCCCCATGTAGCGCGCGGAGCACCTCACCATGGCCCCGCCCTGATTCAAGATGCTTACAGCACTCTGGTGGTGGCGCCCGGCTGGCTGGCCCAGGAGATGGAAGATTTTGGTTACTTGCTGAAGCGCGAATCTCCGACCGTGGGGGTGCTGCCCTCCACGGACTCCCCTGACTTGTTGCGACACCGTTTTCACAGCCTTGTTGATGACATGGGGGCACTCCTCCGCCGCACATCCATCTCGACGAACATTCGTGAACGGCTGGACTTTTCGTGTGCTTTGCTTGATTCAGGCGGCCGGCTTGTCGCCAGTGCGCCGCACATACCGGTGCATCTGGGTGCCCTCGGTGTGTGTGTGCGGGAAGTGATCAAGAGCCTCCCACCCTTGCAGCGAGGGGACACCTGCATCACCAATCATCCGGCCTTCGGCGGCTCGCACCTCCCGGATGTGACCTTGATCACACCGGTCCATGACGATTTTGGGATCCTGCTCGGTTACGTTGCAAACCGTGCACACCATGCTGAAATTGGTGGCACCACGCCTGGCTCGATGCCGGCGCAGGCTCGCCATTTGATAGAGGAAGGCGTCGTCATAGCACCGCGTCACCTGGTCAGGGAAGGCGTCCCTTTGTTTGCCGAGATCGCAGCCCTGCTCACCAGTGCAAGGCACCCCACCCGCAATCTCACTGACAATCTCGCAGATCTGCATGCGCAGCTGGCTGCCAACCGGCTGGGTGTTGAGCGGCTGACCCAACTCGCTTCGACCGAGATCCTGAAGGGGGCCATGCAGCACATCCTTTCACATTCGGCTGCTGTGATGCGCAGGCAGGTTTTACAGGTCAGGTCCGCAGAAGCCGAGGAGCGGCTGGACGATGGGGCGTTGATTCGGGTGGCAATCAAAAACGACGACAGCGGGCTGGTTCTGGATTTCACCGGCACATCCCCCACGCATCCAGGCAACCTCAACGCCACCCGGGCCATCGTGACCAGCGCCGTTCTTTACGTCCTGCGGCTTATGCTGCAAGAGGAGCTTCCCTTGAACGAGGGCTTGATGGAACCCATCAGGTTGGTTCTGCCCGAAGGCACAATGTTAAACCCTGTTTTCACCGGCAAGGGAGACATTGATCCCGCGGTGGTGGGCGGCAATGTAGAAGTGAGCCAGAGACTGGTGGACACCTTGATCAAAGCGTTCCACTTGCAGGCTTGCAGCCAGGGCACCATGAACAACCTGCTGTTTGGCAACGACCGCTTCGGTTACTACGAGACCATTGCCGGCGGGGCGGGTGCGGGCATCGGCTACGAAGGTGCCAGCGCCCTGCACACGCACATGACGAACACTGCCATCACAGACCCCGAAATCCTTGAGCAGCGCTATCCCGTGCGGTTGCGCCGGTTCGCCATTCGCAGAGGATCAGGAGGCGGCGGCGAATGGCGAGGTGGTGATGGCGTGGTGCGGGAGTTTGAATTCCTGGAACCGCTGACGGTTTCTCTTCTGACACAGCACCGGACGGCGGGACCCTATGGCCTGGACGATGGCGAGGCAGGTGCCGTGGGCAAACAAACCCTGATTGCGAAGGATGGTGTGAACCTGACGCTCCCTTCGAGTGTGAGCATCGAAGTAGCGCCGGGAGACTGCTTGTGCATGGAAACCCCTGGTGGCGGTGGTGCCGGGACAAAGAATTAGCTTGGGAAAAACGGGGAAACCTGCTAAAAAGCGCAGCCCCTAATGCGTTTTCCCGCCTCCTTGATCTTGCACCTGCCTTTCACCATCACATGCGCTCGCCGCAACGTGGTTACTGTGTGCGTTGCAATTTTGGTCGCTGGGGCTGTGGCCGAAGCGAGTGACCTAAGCTCCATCACCCAGCGGGAAATTCAACGCCGCGAGCATTTGATCAGCAATGCCGAATCCCAGCTTGGCGAGGGGCAGTTGCTGCTGGACAAGGGCCAGCCCGAGGAGGCGGCGCGGGCCTTTCTTGCCGCCTATGAGAGCCTGCCCAAATCGCCTTTGGCGGAGGCAACGCGGACGCGGCTGCGTGCCGCCTACGCAGAATCAGCCTGTGCCTGGGCGCGCAAGCTGTTGAGCGAAGGGCGCTATGAAGAGGCCAACAAGGTGATCGATGGCGTTCTTGATCAGGACATGGACCCTGGCAACAAGCAGGCAATCACCCTGCGCAAGGAAGCTGCGGACCCCGACCGCTATCCCCCTGCCCTCACCCCGAAGCACATTACAGCAACCAAGGAGGTGATCCGCCTGCTCACCCTTGCAGGATCGGCGACGGACCTGGGTGATTACAACAAGGCACGCGACCTTTATTCCCAGACCTTGAGAATCGATGCCTACAACACAGCGGCGCGTCGTGGCTTGGAACACATTGAAAAGATTCGCAGCCGCTACTTCAATTCCGCCAGGGACCACACCCGTGCCAAACAGCTCGGACAGGTGGATGCGAGCTGGGAGGAAGCCGTGCCCCCTTCCGACAAGACCGCTGCCTTCCTTGCAACATCGAACGGTGGCGGTGGTGTTGTGCAAACCGGGCGCGAAAAGGTGGAGAAGAGACTTCGGGAGCTGAAAGTTGCTCACGTCGATTTCAGCAATGCCGGACTGGACGAGGTCATGGAGTACCTGCGCGTCACCAGTCGCAACGTGGATCCCGAAGGCCGGGGCGTTGATTTTATTGTCAACCTTGATTCTGAAGCCAGAGGCCGTCAGCTGAGCATCAACATGAGCAACGTGCCGTTGGAGGACCTGTTGCACTACGTCACCCAGATGGCCGGGGTCACCTACCGCATTGAAGCCAACGCGGTCGTCATCGTGTCGTTGACGGAACGATCCACGGCCTTGATCTCCAAGAGTTATAAGGTCCCGCCGGACTTCATTCAAACCGCCGCAGTGGATGCCGCCGCTGCCGCACCAGCAGCGGCAGATCCCTTTGCGAAAGCCCCTGCCGGCGGGGTTCCCGCAGGGCTTCAGATCCGCCGTATGGGCGCGAAGGAGTTTCTTGAAGGCCGTGGTGTGGTGTTTCCAGAAGGCGGTTCGGCCACCTTCTCCGCAGGTAACAGCACTCTTTTCGTGCGCGGCACGGCTGAGAACCTCAGCTTTGTGGACACGCTGGTGGAGCAGTCCCTCGCCAACGGCACCAAGCAGGCTGTTATCTCCGTGAAAATGATCGACATCAGCCAGACAAGTCTCAACGAACTGGGATTTGACTGGGAGCTCGGCCAGTTCAACCTTCCGGGCTCGAAGAAGGTTTTTGGCAGTGGTGGTGGTGGTAACAGCTCGACTGCAGCGGCTTATCAGGGTGCCTTCCCTTCGACCAACCTTGATCCTGCCAGCACACTGATGACGGGTGGCCTGCGAAGCTCGGGAGAGATCTTGGGTCAGCCCAGCATCGAGGGGTTGATTGCTTCCAGTTCCAATTCAAACTCCAGTTCAAGTTCCAGCAACACAGCCTCCACGATACCATCGGTGACCTCCCGAACTCCGGCTGCCTTCGGGCTGTTGGGGGTCAACACGGACCCCCAGTTCCAAATGGCGCTTCGAGCCCTGAGCCAGTCCAAGGGTGTGGATTTGGTTACCGCCCCGATGATCACGGTGAAGAGCGGCCAAAAATCCTCGGTGCGGGTGGTGCGCGAGTTCCCTTACCCTACCCAGTTTAATCCGCCGCAGATCCCCCAGACGGTGGGCCGGGCGGGTGGTGCTCCTATCACGCCCACCACCCCTACTGCGTTTGCAACCCGTGAACTAGGCACGATTTTGGAGGTGGAGCCGGTGATCTCTGGTGATGGCCACACGGTCGAGATCTCGCTGACACCCAGCGATGTGGAGTTCGAGGGGTTCATCGATTACGGCACCCCGATTACCAGCACCAATCCGTCCACCGTTGCCTCCGTCATATCCACGGGCTTGCAGCCTGAAACCACCACCAGCCAGCCGAACCACATCTACCAGCCTGTTTTCCGAAACACCCACGTCACCACAGCGGTGAATGTATACGACGGCAGCACCGTGGTGCTCGGTGGCCTCGTTTCGGACAACCGGACCGACATCAATGACAAGGTGCCCTTGATTGGCGACATCCCTCTGATCGGTCGTTTCTGGCAGAGCAAGGTGTCGCAAAGCCAGAAGCGTTGCATTCTCTTCTTTGTGACCGTCAAAGTCATTGACCCTTCCGGGCAGCGCATCAGCCAGGTCACTGCCGCTCCCTAGCTTTGTCGTGAGCAGGCGTTGACAAACGGACGCTTCACCTCTTGAAGGCGTCTGCCGCATGCCTTCTTCTGAGCCCATCATTTTCTTCAATCGCCACACCGGCCAGCTCGAAACCGAGGCTGTGTATGGCGAAAGCTTTCTGCGCTGGGTCTATGAAAATCCCTTGGGCAAAATCGCTCTCGCTGCGCTGGTAAAACGGGCGGGCTTTTCACAGTGGTACGGTTGGCGCATGGATAGACCGGCCAGCGCGGCCAAGATCGCACCTTTCATTGCGACCTATGGTCTCGATCCGGCCAGCTTTGCCGAGCCCGTTGCGAGCTACCGCAGCTTCAACGACTTCTTCTACCGCAAGCTCAAGCCCTCAGCCCGGCCCATCGACGGCGATCCCGCATCCATTGTCTTTCCTGCCGATGGCCGCCACATGCTGATCGAAAACATTGCGGCCTGTGACCGTTTCTTTGTGAAGGGCATCCGCTTCGATCTTGCCGCCTTGCTGGGCAGCGCTGAACTGGCACGTCAATTTGCCAACGGCAGCATGCTCATCTCCCGGCTCTGCCCGGTGGACTACCATCGCTTCCACTTCCCTTGTGCAGGGACGCCCGGGGAACCCCTTCCCATCAATGGACCGCTCTACTCCGTGAGCCCCATCGCTTTGAAGCAACGCCCAAGCATCCTGTGGGAGAACAAACGCTGCCTGACCCAGATCACCACGCCCAGTCTGGGTGAGGTGCTGTTCCTTGAAATAGGTGCCACCTGCGTGGGTACCATCATGCATACGTCGGCGCCACAGCAGCCCGTGGCCAAAGGCGATGAGAAAGGCTACTTCCGTTTCGGTGGCTCCTGCGTGATCACCCTCTACGAGCCCAATCGCGTCACCTGGGATGCCGATCTGATCAAGCACGGCAAGGCAGGCCGCGAGGTGTATGCGTGGATGGGGGAGAGGTGTGGGGTCGGAGTAAGGGCTTGATAAGTATTTGGCCTTGAGCATCTGCTTTCCAGGTATGGTGGCAGCGCTGCCACCCAATCACCCATGATTGACAAGCAGCCCGCAGTGCCCAATCTCGGTGCATGGGCCTGGACAGCGTCGAACTTGTGATGACTTTTGAAGAGGACTTCAACGTCGATATACCCGATGCAGTGGCGGGAAGCATGATGACACCGCGACACGTGATCGATTTTCTGTTCCAAAAGCGCGGCGTGGGATCGGGTCCTTGCCTTTCGCAGCGAGCCTTCCATCGGCTTCGCCGGGCGTTGATGCGCCTTGGTCACGAACGACAGGCACTGCGCCCTGAAACCCGTCTTGGCGACTTGTTTCCACCGCAGTTGCGGATCGTTGCCTGGGTGCGGCTGGGCCAGGAACTGGGCTGTTCTCCCTGGTTTGCACTCGAACGTTCGGAGTTCCTGAGAGTGTTGATTGCGCTGACGAGCTTCGTCATTTTGTGTTACGGTGCTTGGCACGCAGGCTGGCTGCTTGGAGTTGCTGCCGCTTGCGTTTTCGGAGCACTCGCGATGTGGGCCACAATCCCTTTCCGGTCTGAGTTTCCCGGTCACATCCTGCCCCCTACCCTTGAAGGCCTGGTGAATCGCCTGCTGCTCGAGAAGCTAGCACACTTTGCCGCTCCGGAGCGGGGCTTCGCCAGAGAGCAAATCGCTGATCAAGTGAAGCGCATCGTCATTGAGCAGCTCGGAATTGCGCCCGAGTTGTACGGGGAAGACAAGCGCTTCGTTGAAGATCTGGGTATGAATTGAACCGGTGGCCTGGGCCACCGGTTCAACGGCAATTTCCCAAACTCAACTCACACGTGAATCGGATGCCCAAGCGCTACGCCGGTGGCCTCGTGCAGCATTTCCGCAAGCGTGGGGTGCGCGTGGATGGTGCTTTCGATTTCGTCTTTGGTGGCCTCCAGGGTGATCGCCAGACCCATTTCGGCGATCATCTCGGTAGCTTCGCTGCCGATGATGTGGGCACCGATGATTTCGCCGTGAGGCTCGCCGTAGATGATTTTCACGAAGCCTTCCGGTTCCGCCACGGCCAGCGCCTTGCCGCTGGCGCTGTAAGGGAACTTGCCGACCTTGTACTTGAGGCCCTTGGCCTTGGCGTCGCGCTCGGTGAGGCCGATACTGGCGACCTGTGGTTGGCAGTAGGTGCAGCCAGGGAAGACCGTGACCTTCTTGGGCTTGATCTTGCCGAACATGCCTTCCACCGCCTGGATGGCCTCGTAGCTGGCCACATGGGCGAGCCAGGGCGGGCCGATGATGTCACCGGCGCCGTACACGCCCTTCACGTTAGTCTCGTAGTTGGCATCGGTGTTGAGCCAGCCGCCCTTGTCGGTGAGCTTCAACTCCACACCGCCGGGCAGCAGAGGCGAGACTCCTATGGCCACGAGGCAGACTTCAGCTTCCAGGGTTTCGGTGGCGGCGCCTTCGACCGTCAGGCTCACCTTTTTGCCATCGTCCTTGGCGGCGGTGACCTTGGTGTTGGTGAGGATGCGGATACCGGCCTTGGTCAGGGATTTCTCCAGCAGGGCGCTGCACTCATCGTCCTCCACCGGCAGCACTCGGGGCTGCATTTCCACGACGGTGACCTTGGTGCCGAAGGCGTTGAAGAAATAAGCGAATTCAATGCCGATGGCCCCCGCCCCGACGATGAGGATCTCCTTTGGCTGGGTGGGCAGGTTCATCGCTTCGTGGCTGCCGATGACGGTCTTGCCATTGAAGGGCAGGCCGGGCATCGGGCGGGTCTTGGCGCCAGTCGCCACCAGGATCTTGGCGGCATCATGCGTCACCTTTGCGCCGTCCTTGTCGGTGACTTCCACCTTGCCCGGGGCGCTGATGGCGCCGGTGCCGCGGATGTAGTCGATCTTGTTCTTCTTGAACAGGAACTCGATGCCGCCGGCGAGTTTGTCCGCCACCTTGCGGCTGCGACCCACGACTACGCTCCAGTCATAGCTCAGGCCTTCGACCTTGAGGCCGAACTCGGCGGCGCGGTGCGCGATGGTGTGGTACACTTCGGCGTTCTTGAGCAGCGCTTTCGTGGGAATGCAACCCCAGTTCAGGCAGGTGCCGCCGGCGCGATCGTTTTCCACGACCGCCACTTTCTTGCCAAGTTGCGCGCCGCGAATGGCGCCCACATAGCCTGCTGGGCCGCCGCCGATCACGATAAGGTCGTAGTTCATGGAATTTGAGAAGGGGAGTTTTTGAGGCAGGGACACAAGCCGAGCAAACGGGCGAATTCAACCGCGAACTCCCGCCCAAACGCCAACTTCATGCCAACGGCGTCGCAAAGCTTGCGCGCCACGTATTGACAAGACAAACCCACCCTCGTTATTACGACCTCAATTATGTCCAGCTTCGACCCAACCATCATCGCCCCGCAAGCCAGCTACATGGTGCCCACTGTCATCGAGACCGAAGGTCGCGTCGAGCGCGCCTACGACATCTACTCCCGCCTGCTGAAGGACCGCATCATCTTCCTCAGCGGCGAAGTGAATGACACGATGGCCAGCATCATCATCGCCCAGCTCCTGTTCCTGCAGATGCAGGACCCCAAGAAGGACATCAACATTTATGTCAACAGCCCTGGCGGCAGCGTCACCGCCGGCCTGGCGATCTACGACACGATGCAGTTCCTCACCTGCGATGTCTGCACCTACAGCATCGGCCTGGTGGCCAGCATGGGCGCGGTGCTGCTCGCCGCCGGCACCAAGGGCAAGCGCTATGCCCTGCCCAATTCCGACATCATGATCCACCAGGTTTCCGGCGGCGCGCGCGGCACGGCGAGCGATGTGGAGAGGACCGTGGAGTACATGTACAGCCTGAAGCGGCGCCTCAACAACATCCTTGCCCACCACACCGGCAAGAGCGTGGAGCAGATCGCCAAGGATGCGGACCGTGACAATTACATGACCGCCGCCCAGGCCGCCGAGTACGGCCTTGTGGACAAGGTGCTGGAGAATCGCAAGGAGCTGCCTGTGGTCGAGCGCCCTGAGATCAAGTAAATTCCCTGTGACTGAGGAACGGCGGCTTCGGGAAGCACTCCTGGAGGCCGCCGTTTCCATTTTCATTATCCTCCGCCCGCCATGTCCGCCTATCCCCTGCTCTGCAAGCTCGCCTCTGAAATCGCTCTTCTGGAGTCCACCTCGGCAACGCTGGGCTGGGAGCAGGAGACCTACATGCCGCCCAAGGCGCTGGAGCACCGGGCGCAACAGATCGGATACCTGACCGGCAAAGGGCATGCGCTTTTCACCGCCAAGAAATTCCGCCTGCTGCTGGAGAAGGCTGAAGGAGAGGAGCTGGGGCCTGTTGCCTGCGCCAATGTTCGCGAGTGGCGGCGGCTGGTGAATCGGGCAACCAAGCTGCCGCAAAAGCTGGTGGAGGAGTTCAGTGTCGCCTCCTCGCGCGCCAAGGCTGCCTGGGTGGAGGCCCGCAAGCGCTCGGGTTTCGCCCCGTTCGCGCCGCATCTGGAGAAGCTTTTGCAGCTCACCTTGAAGAAGGCGGAGCGCTGGGGTTACGACGCAGAGCCCTACGATGCCTTGCTTGATGAGTTCGAGCCTGGAGCCAAGGCGGGCGAGATCGCCACGCTGTTCAGCATTCTGCGGCCCCAGCTCTCCATGCTCGCCAAGGAGGCCGTGGCACGCAGCGCGAATGTTCCTGCGGATGCGCTGACGGGTGAGTACCCCGTTGCCCAACAGCAGCAGCTCAACCGTGAAGTTGCCGCGAGCATCGGTTTTGACTTCGACGCAGGGCGCATAGACACCACCGCCCACCCTTTCTGCACTAAACTTGGGCCGCGCGATGTGCGCCTGACCACTCGTTACGATCCCACGGATTTCACCTCGTCCCTGTTCGGCGTCCTGCACGAGGCAGGGCACGGCCTGTATGAACAGGGTTTGCCTGCGGACGACTACGGCCTGCCATCGGGCACCGCAGTGTCGCTTGGCATTCACGAGTCACAGTCGCGGCTGTGGGAGAACCATGTGGGGCGTTCCCGTGCTTTCTGGGAACGCTGGCTGCCAAGGGCGAAGGAGATTTTTCCCGCCCTGCACTTGTCACTCGACGAGTTCCTGCGGGTGCTGCACCGGGCGGAGTTCTCGTATATCCGGGTCGAGGCGGATGAGGCCACGTACGATCTCCACATCATTCTGCGCTTCACCCTGGAGCGCCGGATGTTGAACCGGGAGCTGAAGATCAAAGACCTGCCCGCCGCCTGGAATGAGGAGTTCAAGTCCCTGTTTGGTTTCACGCCGCCCGACGACGCGCGGGGCTGCCTGCAGGACATCCACTGGCCCATGGGTGCCTTGGGCTACTTCCCCACCTACACCCTCGGCAATTTGAATGCCGCGCAGCTCTACCAGGCTGCGCAGAAGGATGGCAGCATCAAACAGGCCTGTGAACGGGCCGAATACGCACCACTCCTTGCCTGGCTGCGCGAGCATGTCCATGCCAAGGGCTCCACCCTCTCTCCACGAGAGCTCATGATGGCGGCCACCGGGGAGCCCTCGGATGGACGCTGGTATCTGGACCACCTGCGGACGCGCTTCGTTGCATAAGCCATTGGAGTTCTTTGCTCTTCAGGCAGTTTCACTGATACCGCTCAGGATTTCCTGAGGAGACGCCACCTCGCATCTTCAGAAGTACCTGATGGGAGTTGGCACGCCTCCTGATTGTGAACGGGATGGAACTGACCGCCAACAGTGGCGACAGTCTTTCCACAATTATGAAACCGGAATCGCATCCTCGTACCAGGTGGCGCGCCGTCGTGATCTCAGCAACCCTTTGGAGCGCGGCCCAGCTGGCATCGGCCGGAACCCCGGAAACCAGCAGTGCCGCCGCCCCTGTCTTGCTCGCCACTGCCACGGTCGTTTCTCCAGATCAGAAAGTGTCCGTTTCCGACATGGCCATGACCACCAACCGTGGCCCTGCCGGCACGATTGCCACCGCCACCATTACGATCCGCAACAACGATGGCTCCCCTGTCGCGGGGGCGCTCGTCACCGGGGCTTGGTCAGGGCTCACAACGTCCAGCGGCAGGGCGCTGACCAACCGCCAGGGCCGGGCGACCTTTCATTCGGCCCGGGCTACCGCTGCGGGAACCTTCAGCTTTGATCTTGGAAGCGTCACCGTCGCGGGAGCGAGCTACGACGCGGCACGCAACCTGAAAGTGCATGACAGCATTTCCGTCTCGCCCGCCGTGACAAACGCCGGGCTCACGTTTGGGAACCGCTGATCCCGGCCTGCCTGCGCGGCCCGTTGGGGTTGTCAATCCCTCCGGGCGTGGTTATGCTTGCACCTTCATGCCCCGCGTTTACATCAAGACCTACGGCTGCCAGATGAACGAACGCGACT
>CAINXC010000692.1 GCA_903854655.1 uncultured Verrucomicrobiota bacterium
AGAACGCAGAGAACTCAAAGGTGGGCGCGGGTGTCTGCTTTGCGCATGGGTGCCAAACAACCTTTCCTGAGCAAACTCGGCGTCGAAAGTCTCCTCGTAAAACAAACGCCCGCGCCCAACCTTGAGTTCTCTGCGTTCTTTGCGGTTAAACCCTCTTCCTCACAAGGCTACTTCGTCACCACCGCCGCGATCTCATCCCAGAGCGCCTCGATGTCCTTCGGCTTGCGCGAGGGCTTGCCGGCCTTGGTGAACCAGTAGTCCGCGTTCCACTGGTCGCCCTCGATCACATGCAGCAGTGCGTGAAGCCAGGAGCCCATGGGGGTGTGGATGTCCTGGGCGATGTTGTGCGCCGCCTCCCAGTCGCCCTTTTTGGCCTGCCACAACGCCTGCGCTTCGCGCGACAGGCCCGCAGGAGGCGCGGCATCGGACTGGGCGGAGGCGAGGAGTTCGGCGGCGGTCATGGCGCGGAAATCAAATGTCTTCGGGCAGCGGCTGGCCCTTGGTCTCAGGGGCGAAAGGCAGGACGACGATGCCCAGCAGGAAGATCGCGCACATGGTCATCGCGGCATAGCGGGGCGGCAGCGAGGGATCAGTGGCTGCGTACTTGCCGAACACGTCTTTGGTAAGGACGGCGGAGAAGAAGCTGCCGCCTGCGGCGGCGAAGCGGCCCAGGTTGTAACAGAAGCTGGTGCCGGTGCTGCGCAGCTCGCTGGGGAACAATTCGGGGAGATAAATGGCGAATCCTGCAAACACGCTGAGCTGGGCGCCGCCCATGAGGAACATCATCCAGCGCGCATCGCCGGGATTGCCGAGGTTTTTGTACACCAGGAAGGTGATGACCAGCGCGGCGGAGAAGCCAACGAGGAAGGCCAGCCTGCGGCCTCGCTTGGCGATCATGGTGAAGAGGCTCATGCCCACGGCCGCTCCGATCATGTTCCACAGGTACACCTGCGCGATGTCTGCATTCACTGCGGCATCCGCAGCCTTGGATTCCATGCCGCCGGCCACATAGAACTGCTTGAACACGACTTTTTGCAGATCCACCGCGTACTCGCCGATGGCCCACAGGCCGATGACCCCGGTGCTGGCGATGATGGCTCCGATGATGAGGTTCTTGCGCCAGCGGGGGTTGGCCAGCAGCTTCGCGTACGGGGCGAAGATGCTGCCCTTGGGCAGGAGGTCCAGCTCCTTCAGGCGCAGCCAGGTGGCCGGCTCCTTCAGGTAGCCGCGTGTGAACACGATCATCAACGCCGGCAGGGCGCCGATGAGGAACATCCAGCGCCAGCCCCGGCCCGGCGCGATCGTCTGGCTCTTTTCAAGGCTGTCGATGCCGATCTTGGCAAAGCCTGCGGTGAGGTTGCCAATGGTGGAAAGGATTTGCAGCATCCCCAAAGACTGGGCGCGCGCGCCATCGGGCACCGTTTCTGCAATCAGCGCCACGGCGAGGCCGAACACACCGCCCACGCCCACGCCGGTGAGGAAGCGGAACAGGGTGAAGTCCCACTGGGTTTGGCTGAAATAACTCAGCCCTGTGAAGGCGGAGTAGATCAGGATGGTCAGCGTCAGCATCCGCGCCCGGCCGTACTTGTCGCCCAGCGCGCCGAACACCATGCCGCCCAGGCCCCAGCCCACCAGGAAGAAGGCGGTGACGGTCTTGCCAAACGCCGCCAGCGCCGGGTCACTTGGCTCCAGGCCCATCAGGCTGTGCAGCGCAGGCACGCGCGCCAGCGAGAACAGGCGCTGGTCCAGGCAGTCGAAAAACCAGGCCGCCGAGGCAACGAGCAGGACGAACCAGTGGTAGCCCGTGAGCTGCTTGTACCAGGGGGCGGTGGGATCGACGGGAGCGGAAGCGGTGGACATGGGCGCGGATGTTGAACGGGCTGGGGAAGGGTGGCAATGCAAATGTTGGCGCTTCGGGAGCCGCCAATGCCAGGCCGGAGAAATCGTCCCCGCGAGGCGATTTCTTCCATGGCTTCCTCTGTGGGGGGCGCGAATCTCTAATCCCAAAAACGGCAGTTGAGAGTTGAGGGCTGAGAGTTGAGTGACTGATACACAAGGCATTCGAGGGCATCGGGACCAAAAATAACGCTCACCTTTTGGGCGAGGCCGCGAAATCTCTGGAACCCTTCCCGTTCATGCTCTCAACACTCAGCTCTCAACTTTCAACCCCGGATCTAGGCTAATCCCAAAAACGGCAGTTGAGAGTTGAGGGCTGAGTGTTGAGTGACTGATACACAAGGCATTCGAGGGCATCGGGACCAAGAATAACGCTCACCTTTTGGGTGAAGCCGCGAAATCTCTGGAACCCTTCCCGTTCATGCTCTCAACACTCAGCTCTCAACTTTCAACCCCGGATCTAGGCTAATTGCTCACACGCACTGATCCCGCCTTGCCGCCGGAGAGGAACAGGCCGTTGGCGCTGAAGCCTCGCTGGAACACGACGCCGCCGTAGGTGTGGGAGGTTTTCGCCGTGTCGAGGAAGGTGCCGGTCATCAGGCCGGTGGCGGTGGTGAAGCCCATGGTCAGGCCGGTGGAGCCGCTTTGGAGGGCAAGCCTGTTGGCGTTGGTCAGGGTGAAGCTCTTGGTCGCGGGCACGGGGTTCAGGCCGCCCCCGGCGATGGTGAAGGTGAAGGCGGACGAGCCGTTGAGGTTCAGAACGGGCACGGCCGTGCTGTCATAGGCGGAACCATAGGAGGCGATGCTGGTGAGGATCTGCGGCGTGGCGGCCAGCGGCTTGTACCAGCGCAGGACGCCGTCGAGATCGCTGGTGCCGTTGTCTTCAAAGGTGATCACGCCGGTGGCGGAGCCGTTGCCGCCATAGGGGGCGACGTAGAAGAGCCACTGGTTGTTGCCGGAAACGACGGTGCTTTGGGTGACGGCGCTGCCATCGCCCAGCACACCCGCAAAGGTGAGGTTGCCGTTTGGGGCCACCACCAGGGTGCCGTAGCCGTCGCCCTGCGGCTGCGTGGTGTCCGCCGGGTGCGGCAGGATCAGGGTGTAGTGCTTGCTGGCAGGAGGCGGCGCCGGGCGGTTGGAGGTGATGGCGCCGGTGAACAGGCCGTCGTAGATGCTGCCCGTGATCTGATTGGTGCCGTTGCTCACATCGAGCTGGAGCTGCACGATCACCGGGGTCTTGCCGGAGCGGGGGATGCTGGTGGAATAGGTGCCATCGGGATGGAACACGCCGGTCAGGTTGTAGGTGGTCCCGGCCAGCTTGACGGCCCCGGTGAAGCTGCCGGTCGCGGACACGGTGAAGGAGGCGATGCCGGCGGACATGTAGGACTGCGTCTGCACCAGGGTGTAGCCGGCATAGCTGCCGGCCACGGCGGTGAAGGGATTGGCGACAAAATCCGCCTCCAGCGTGTAGGCCACCTTCATCGTGAACGTGAGCGTGGGGGAGTAGGAGATGATGTTGCCGGAGCCCAGGTCCTTCCAGCCTGCAAAGACGTTCTTGGCGTCGGGCGTGGCCGTGATGGTGTAGAGGTTGTTCACGATGCGAGGCGTGGCTCCCAGGAAGGCTGCGGGCACGCTTCCCGAGCCGTTGATGCTCACGGTGAGCGTGTCCTGGTTGTGGAAGAGCCCGAAGACCGTCAGCGTGCCCTGGCTGCCGAGGAAGACCTTGCCATTGGCGATGGTGGGCACGGCGAATTTGACGCCGCCTGCGCCCGCCGGGTTGTCGCGGTTGCTGGCAGCCTGGTTGCTGTCATAGAGCTCGGTCGCCACGCTGGCCGCCGGGTAGGCGTAGAGCACGGGAGGCGAACCGTAGCCGACCTCCCACAGAATGGCGTTCTGGGCGCGATTCGCGGTGATGCACGGGGTCGGGGCGGGGAAGCCGAGGGTGTTGGGGCCTTGCGCAGTGGGTTCATCGGAGAGCTTGCCGGAGATGAGATCGAAGGCCTTCAAGACGTCGCCGGTGCCATGGTAGTACACCTTGCCGTTGAAGTAGGCGGGCATCGACCAGGTGCCGCCGACGCCGCCGGGCAGCACCTGCACGACGGGATCCAGGCTGGGGTTAAATCCGCCCATGTGGTCGCGGTCGATGACATAGACGTTGCCCTGCTTGCCGCAGGTGATGGCGAGGTGGGGGTGGGCGCCGGGCTGGTCGGGCAGCAGCAGCACGCCGCCGGAGCCCAGGTCGGTGTCGTTGTTGTTGAGGTCGTTTTGATTGTAGGGGGTGAAGTAGTCGGTCTGGGTGAGCGAGCCGTTGGCGCCGGTGGCAAGCTTGAGCACGGAGTCGCCATAGTTGTTGCCGTAGTGGAAGCCGTTGTTGTCCACGTCGAAGGTGCCGTTGCCGGTGGAGAAGTAGATGTTCCCCTTGGAATCGGCGGGGAGACCGGAGCCGCTCATCCACACGCCGCCAAGGCCGCCGTCGGGCGTGGCGTTGTACACGCCCGCCTGCTGCAGCGTGGTCTTGTTGTAGCCGATGATCCAGCCGTGGTACGGGCCGTTGTCGCCGTGCGAGGCCCAGCCGAGGTACACCACGCCGTTGATCAGGAGCAGGCAGGGGCGGCAGTGCTGGGTGAGCGGGTAGAAGGACAGCGTGCCGTCGCCGTTGTTGCCGTCGCCAGTGCCGAACACCGTCGCGACGATCTCCACCGGGCTGCCCGCCTTTTCCTTCCCTGTGTGGATGTCCAGCGCATGCAGGTGCTGGTGCCAGCTCCAGGAGGCGGTGGTGGAGGGATTGGCCGGATCAATTTTTTTGGTCTTGGACAGCACGTAGAGGGTGTCGGTGACTGGATCAATCACGGGCGTGGCGGTGATGCCGATCTCCGGCACGATGTCATTGGTGCCGACGTCGTTTTGGCCGCCGTTGGGATCGCTGGGCACGGGGATGATGCCGTTCGCCGGGTCGATGAAGGAGGCCTGCCAGAGCGGGCTGGCGTTTGCGCCGGTGTTGCTGTCCGCGTCGAAGGCGAAGACGCTGTCGTGCTCGGTGGCCACGAAGACCACGTTGTGGGTGCCCTTGTTGCTGCCGGCAGTGATGTCCACACCGGCCATCACCAGCGGCTGGGCATACACATAACCGTCCACCGTCTGGTCAAAAAGCTTGCCAAACTGCCCGGAATTGACATTGGCCAGCGTCAGCGTTGTTTCGCTGAGGTTCTGGCCGCTGCGCATGTTGTCGTTGTGCTGGGTCAGCACGTTCACACCCGTGCCCAGCGCCGGGAGAGCGCCCACGGCGAGCAGGGCCAGAACACAGGCTTTCAGCAGGGGAGGCAGGACGGAATGCAACGGCGATTTAAGACGGGGGAGGCTCATAAAACCGCCGATGCTAGGGGAAGGGCAACGGGGTGTCGATCCCAAATGCCCCATGCAACTTGGTTTGTCTGCCCACGAAACTGTTCGCCGCATTTGCCTTCTGCAAACTGCCCACCTAAATTGCCTGTCTCATGCCTGACGCTCCTGTTCCCCCCCCGTCCTCAATCCCTGACTCGGAAGCCATTGCCAAAGCCTCTGCCTGGGTGCAGCCGCTGCGCCAGGAAATCGGCAGCGTGCTGGTGGGCCAGACGGAGCTGGTGGACCGCCTGCTTGTGGCCCTGCTGACCAACGGCCACGTGCTGCTGGAAGGCGTGCCAGGCCTGGCGAAGACGCTGGCGGTGCGCACCCTGGCCTCCTGCTTGCAGGCGAAGTTCCAGCGCATCCAGTTCACGCCCGACCTGCTGCCGGCCGACGTGGTGGGCACCATGGTCTATCACCCGCGCGACGGCACATTCAGCCCGCGCATGGGGCCAGTATTTGCCAACCT
>CAINXC010000693.1 GCA_903854655.1 uncultured Verrucomicrobiota bacterium
CGGGATGGATGCCGGTCATGCCCACGTTCACCAGCACCTCCATGTGCTTGATGTAGGCGTCGCCAAAGGTCATCCAGAAGCGCGCACGGCGCATGGGGATGTGCTTGGTGAGCGACTCCAGTTCTTCGTGATAGAGGCAGTAGATGTTCTTGGGGCCGATGCCGTCGGGGAAGGGGAAGCTGCGCTTGATCTCCAGCGGCTTGGTTTCGATCCACCTGCCGTCCTCCCAGTAACGGCCGTTGGCGGTGACTTCGCGCAGGTTGATTTCCGGGTTGAAGTTGGTGGCAAAGGCCTTGCCGTGGTCGCCGGCGTTGCAGTCCAGGATGTCGAGCGTGTCGATCTTGCTGAAGTGATGCTTCAACGCGTAGGCGGTGTAAACATTGGTCACACCGGGGTCGAAGCCGCAGCCCAGCAGGGCGGTGAGGCCGGCGGCCTTGAACTTCTCCTGATAAGCCCACTGCCAGTGGTACTCAAACTTCGCCACGTCCTTGGGCTCGTAGTTGGCGGTGTCGATGTAATGCACACCGGCCTCAAGGCAGGCGTCCATGATGGTCAGGTCCTGGTAGGGCAGGGCCACGTTGATGACCACATCCGGCCTGAATTTCTTCAGGAGCGTGACGAGTTCGGGCACGTTGTCCGCATCCACCTGGGCGGTTTCGATGGGGCGCTTCAGCTCCGCCGCAATGCCGTCGCACTTGCTCTTGGTGCGGCTGGCCAGGCAGATGCTGCCAAACACCTCCGGCAGTTGTGCGCACTTGTGAACCACAACCCGGCCAACGCCACCAGCACCAATGATGAGAACTCGATTCGACATAGAGCCGCCTAGAGTAGCAGCTTGGGCGGGATTGCAAGCGACGTGGTTGTCATGGCAAAGCAAAACGGCAGCCAGGAAACCCGGCTGCCGTTTTGAGCAGGACTTGATGGAGCTGGTTCAGCGCACGGCCTTGCGGCGCAGGCGCATCCAGGTGGGGGTGTCGAGATCTTCGCCCTGCACGAGCGCGGGCTCGGTGTCCTTGAAACGGCCACGATCTTCGTTGCCACCCAGCCGGAAAGTCTGCTGCTCAACCGCTGGTACGGCCTTCTTCACGCCCATGGTGGCAACAGGAGCGGGTGAACTGCCGAACAGATCGGTGCCTGCAAACTCTTCAGCCGGCGCGGCGGTTTCAGTGTGGGAAACCATCTGCTCCACGGCCGCCGCCGCAGGGCGAACGGGAGTGCGGGGCAGGGGAATGCCAACCGTGTCTGGAACGGGCTGGATCACCTGCACACGCTCTTCGGCGGCTTCGATGCGCACCTCATCCACCACTGGCACTGCCACCAGCCTTGGCGCGACGGCGGGAGCGGCCTGGGGAGGTGTATCAATGACGGAGGCCAGTCTGAAGCCAGATTCACGGGCAACAGGGGCGGGCTCCGGCTCAAAGGCTTCCTCCTCGTACTCTTCTTCAGAGACGGCCTCGGCATCAGTGGATTGATACACCACTTCGTTTTCGAAAGATTCGGGCTCCGGCTCGGCCGCCGGTGCTTCGATGGCGACGGCAACGGGTGGTGGGGCAACATACACTGGAACGGCAACAGGCGCGGGTTCCAGTCTTGGGGCGGCCTGAATTCTCGGGGCCGGAAGCGGTTCTGGCGCAGGCTCCGGCGCGGCGGGCTTGAAAAGCTCGACCGGCGGCGGCGGCACACTGGCGATTGCCGCCTGCATGGCGGGCGAAGGACGCCGAGGCTCCGGCTCGGGGGCCGGTGCGGCAAACAGTTGCAGGTTGGAATCCTCAGCCTCCGCCACCCTTGCTGGCGCTGCGATCCTCACGGGGACTTCCCGGCGCTCGGGTTCGGGGATGATCACCGGGCGCGCCGCCATTTCGGTGGCGCTCAAGGAACTGACGAGCGTGACCGTGACTGATTCCCCGAGCTTGGGCTCAACGCCGATGCCGAAGAGGATCTGGGTTTCGTCTGGCACGTGACGGCCAAGCTGCTTCATCACCACCTCCACCTCCGCCAGCGTGAGCGATTCCCCGCCCACGATGTGCACCAGCAGATTTTTGGCGTTCTGCAGAAGCTGGCCTTGATTGATGAGCGGGCTCTTGAGCGCTTTCTTGAGTGCTTCCGTGCCACGGTTCTGGCCCTTGGCCTCGCCAAAGCCGAACAGGCAGCGGCCTTCGTTGGTGCGCAGGGCGGAAACGAGGTCGTCCAGGCCCAGCTTGACGATGCCAGGCGTGCCAATCATGCCGGTGACCGCGCGCACGCTTTGGGCGATGAGCTGGTCGGCCTGAGAGAAAGCTTTTTGGATGCCGTCCTTGGGCAGCACCAGCTCGCCCATGCGGCTGTTGTCGAACAGGATGAGGGCGTCCGCGCACTTCTGCAGGCGCTCCAGGGCATCGGTGGCCTGCTGCTGACGGCGGCGGCCTTCAAAGGCGAAGGGGACGGCGGCAAACACCAGCACCAGGGCGCCGGTGCTCTTGGCAATCTCGGCGATCACGGGAGCCGCGCCGGAACCGGTGCCGCCTCCCAGACCGACGCTGACAAAGACCATGTCATGGCCCTCGATGGCGTTGCGAATCTCCTCTTTGGAGAAGAGCGCCGCCTCACGGCCCAAATCAGGGTCGCCACCGGCGCCGACGCCACGCATGAGATCGGTGCCAAGCTGCACCTTGCGCGGGGTGGTGGAGTGGTGAAGCACCCGGACGTCCGTCTGGAACGAAACCAGGGTGGCCTCGACCGTGCGGTCCATCGTGATTCGGTCCAAAACATTCGACCCGGCGCCGCCGACACCTGCCACGCAGATGCGAAGGGGTTCCTTGCCGCTGATTTCGCGCTGCTGATTGCGATCGTATTCGACCATGGCTTGTGGTGGGTTGGGTTGCGGAGGCAAGAGAAAGGGGGATGTGGGATGGAGCCTGCGCAGCCTCAGGCTGCGCGCTGGTTAGTGCAACAAGTCGGCCATGCGCCGCCCAAGGCGGCCAAAGGCTGAAAGCATGGGTTTTTCGCTGTCCAGAATCTGGGCATAGCGGATGAGGCCAATGGGAGCAGAATACTGTGGGTTCTCAAAGGTGGCAGTGACTCCGCTGACCGGTGCCGAGCCCGCCCTGGTCACCTTCAATCCAAACACTTCCTTGGCCACGGCGTCAATACCTTTCATCAGGCTTACGCCACCCGTGAGATAAACCCCGGCGGCCAGCCTGCCCAGGTGTTCCGCCACGCGGTCGCGCACCATCGTGAGGATTTCGTGAGTGCGCAGGTAGATGACTTCGTTCATGAAGGCGCGCTCGATCTCGCCGATGAAGAGACCGTTTTCGTCCTCCATGCGGATCTGTTCGCTGGTGGGCACGTCGTGGTAAAACACGCTGCCTTCATCCACCTTCACCCGCTCGGCGCGGCCATGCGGGATCTGGAACGCCTGGGCGATGTCCTGGGAGATGTGATCGCCGCCGAAAGGCACGCAGCCGGAGGCGGTGACCATGCCGTCCTCATACAGCACGTAGTCCACCGTGCCGGCGCCAAAGTCGAGCATGAGCGAGCCCTGGTGCTTGGCCTCGCGGTTCAGCACCACCTGGGCGGCGGCGATGGGGTTGAACACGACGTCCTCCACCTCCAGTGGGATCTCGCGCACGCAGCGGATGGCGTTCTGAATACGGCCGCGCACGCCGTGAATGATGTGGTAGTCGGCCTCCAGGGTGCGTGCTTCCCTGCCGATTGGCTGGCGCACCGCCTCCATGCCATCGACGATGTACTGCCGGGTGATGCTGTGCAGAAACACGTTCGCCTGCGGGATGGCGACATTGCGCGCGATCTCCTTGGCTTCCTCGACATCGTCCTCGGTGACTTCGTTCTGGTCCTCGGGCAGGCGGAAGCAGCCGCGGTTGTTCATGCTCTCGATGTGCGAGCCCGTGACGCCCAGGAAGACATTGCGGATCATCACGTCGCTGCGGTCCTCGGCGCGCACCAGCGCGTCGTTGAGACAGGTTTGCACCTTGTCAAAGTCAACGATCTCACCTTTGCGCACTCCGCGCGAAGGTGCCTGGCCGACACCAAGAATCTTGATGGCGCCGTCGCGTTTGGCTTCGCCGACGACGACGCAAATCTTGTGCGTGCCGATCTCGAGACCTGCATAAATGGTGCTTTTGGCCATGGCTTGTTTAACGGGCGGAGGATTTATGCGTTGATTTGCCGGCACCGGGGCTGCGTGCGGCACGATTGATGGAGGTACGCGCGGCAGGCGCGGCATCGGCGACCTGCGTGACAGGAATGGCAAGGGGCGCGGAGGCGGCGGCTTTGGTGACCCGGAATGTCACCGGCACGTTGTACTCCGCCACCAGGTTCAACGTCTCAATGCTCCATTTCTTTTGCCGGGCCTCCGCCGCGAAGCGGTCATAGCGGACAAGTTGGGGCTCCAGGTTGTCGTAGCCGAAGGTGACCCGGGCCTCCGAGGCAAAAGTGGCGTCGATGGCGAAGGTGTTGGGCACCTTCAGCGACAGGATCTTGTCGCCGCCCTGCTGCTCCCTCTTCTGCAGGGCTTTGAGCAGCTTCATGCAGGCCAGGAAACGAGGGGAGGTGATGGGTCTGCCGGGCGTGATCTGATCAATGGTGTTGTCCTCGATCACCGGGAGCTTGTCGAATTCGCCGAGCACCACCTCCGCAGGGATCGCCGTGCCCTCTTCGTCAACCAGCAGGCTTTGCAGCGGGTTTTTGGGAATCCAGTGCAGCTTCTCGCACTTGACCCAGGCCATGGGATGCCGCTGCTGGGTGGTGATGATGAGGGTGCCCTCGAAATCGCGCTGCACCGTGGCGCTTCGCACCGCCGGCATCTGCATCACACGCTCCCTCACGTCGCGAAGGTTGATGGTCAGCATGTTCACACCGGTGGCGGTGCCGCAGGCGGCTTGAATCTGCGACTCGGTCAGCATGCCCTTGGTGTCCACCTTGATTTCCCGCAGCGTGAAGCGCGGGTTTTGGAACAGCGTCTCGTTCAGGGCGGCGCGTCCCAGAGCGACCAAGGACATCCCCATGAGGAGCATGCATGCCAGGCGGAAGCCACGCTTGCGGCGCTCGATCATTTTGCGCGCCCTGATCGTGGGTGTTTCCGGTGACAAGTCCACGGTCAAACGGTGCTGGTTCCCTGGGGTGGCAGCACCCTGCTCGGCCTCGTTCTTCGGCTTGTCGCGGAAGGTCGAGTTTGAGCTTTTCTTCTTCCTGGGCTGATTTGGTTCGTCCAACACGACAATTAAGATATGTGTAATAACCACTACACTGGCTCAATGTCACGTCGAAAAAGCGATAATTCGATAATTTGGGCGCAAAGCTCCGGATAGGTGATGCCCACCGCCGCCGCCTTGGGCAGCAGGCTGGTCGGGGTCATGCCTGGAATGGTGTTGATTTCCAGGACAAAGGGCTCCTTGTCGCTCTCCCTCAGCATCACGTCCACCCGGCCATAGACCTCCACGCCCAGCGCCTTGAAGGCCGCCATCGACACCGCCTGCACACGGCGCGTGGTCGCCTCATCAAGCTCGGCCGGGCACACGTAGTTCGATTTGCCGCTGCCGGTGAGCCACGGGTACTTGTTGTTCATGTCGTAGAAACCATCCACCGGCATGATGTGAATCACGGGCAGCACCTGGTCGCCCAGGATTCCCACGGTGAGTTCAGGCCCCTCGATGAATTCCTCGACCAGCGTGGTGCTGCCGAAATTGCGGGCATCCTCCAGCGCCTTGTCAAAGTCAGCCTGGGTGCGGCAGATGTGCACGCCCACGCTGCTGCCCTCGCATGGGGGCTTCACCACCACCGGCAGGTCAATGCGCAGGGTGTCCTTGCCAACAAGATCGAAGATCTGGGAGCGCGGCGTGGGCACACCTGCGGCGATGAAGCCTGCCTTGCTCAGGTTCTTGTCAAAGGCGATGCGGCTTTTTCCCACCCCGGCACCCGTGTAGGGAATGCCACGCTGCTCCAGGATCGCCTGCACCTGCCCGTCCTCGCCAAAGGTGCCGTGAATCATGTTCACGGCGATGAAGACATCGCCGGGCACCTCGAAATCGGGGCCGTGCACATCCACCAGCACCACCTCGGCTCCCAGCGATTGCAAGGCCTCGGCCACGCCCTCCGCCGTCTTCTCCGAGATCTTGCGTTCAGAACCGGGCCCGCCCATGAGCACGGCGATTTTCTTTCCAGTCAGCGAAATCATAATTTCTAGCAGTCAATAAACGCTAACCTTTTGTGAGCAATGACAAAGTGCTGGAGATTCAACAAGCGTGAGGCTGGGAAACCGCGTTGTCATCATCACGCCGCGTGCTTTGCTGCAAGCCGCTGCATCCATGACCATTCATCCCATTGACCTCCAGTTCCAAGGATCGCCAGGCATCATTGCCGCCCATGTGCTTCAAAGTGGTGACGAACTGGCGCTGATCGAAACGGGGCCTGGATCGTGTCAGGCAGCCTTGCTGGAAGGCCTGCAAAAGCTGGGCTTCGGGGTCAAGGACATCCGCAAGGTGCTGGTCACCCACATCCACCTCGATCATGCGGGCGGTGTTGGCTGGTGGGCCCAGCAGGGGGCCCAGGTGTATGTCCACGGCAAAGGCGCGCAGCATGTGATTGATCCGGCCAAGCTGATCGACAGCGCCAGCCGCATCTATGGCGACCGCATGGATTCCCTCTGGGGGCCCATCCTGCCCGCGCCCGCCGAGCGTGTCACCATTCTGGCCGATGGCGACATCGTGCGAGTGGGCGAGGTCGAAATCAAAGCGTGGGACACCCCAGGACACGCCAGGCATCACCACGCCTTTGTCGCCGGCGACGTGTGTTTCACCGGCGATGTCGCGGGCGTGCGCCTGGAAGGCTGCGACTACCTCTCCGTCGCCTCCGCCCCACCGCAGTTCGAGCCCGTGCCGTACGTGGCTTCGGTGGACCGGCTGCTGGCCGCCCAATTCCGCAAGCTTTACCTCACCCACTTCGGCGAGGTGAACGATCCTGCCGAACATTTGACACGCTACCGCCAGCGCATCATCGACGTTCATGAACGCATCGCCGCCTGGGTGAGCGAAGGCCTGACCAGCGAGCAGATCGCCATGCGCTACACGTCATCCGAGCGCAAAACCGCCGCCCTGTCTGAAACCGTCTGGCAGCGCTACCAACGCGCCAACAACACGATCATGTGCGCGAGCGGGATCGAGCTGTTTGTGGTGAAAGCGGCGGAGAAGGCTTGAGCGAAACGGGCTCGTTGGCCGCTCCCTGGGCTGGAGCTTTGTAGCGGGCGTAGCGCTCGCGTTGCTCGGGCGTGAGATTGGCGGGATCAAAGCGCGGTTCGTCAATGCTGTTGATGCGGGCGTGGATCACATTGGCCATGTCGGCGGCGCAGTTCTTGATGTGCTCGGCCTTCTCGCCTGCGAAAAGATCGTCCACCGTGCCGCGAAACAGCGCCAGCCAGTGATCGAACTGGGCGCGGCCCATCGCGGTGAGCGGAATCAGTTTGGCGTGCGCGGCAAGCGGGTTGCCCACATAACCGCCGCTGCGGAACAGCACCGTTTCCCAGAACGCGTACATCTTGGGCAGGTGCGTCTCCCAGTTGGTCTGCGCCACCTGCTCGAAGATGAAGCCCAGCGTGTCGTCCTTTCGCACCCGCTGGTAGAAGGTGTTCACCAGCGTTTCAATCTCGGCGCGACCTGCGATGTCGGGCTTGGTCGGGTGGTCGGCTTCAAACATGCATTACTAATGCAACAATAGGGGACCGCCTGCTCCGCGCAAGCTGGCGAGGAATGGGCGGAAGTTGCGGCGGCGTGGTTCAGAAGCGGTCGGGCGCAACGGCTGCCCACAGGAGCGCAAGATCGGCGCACTGAGGTGCCGGGATCCTTGCGTAATTGTTGCATCGCCAGTGCTACAAATCTGGCGACCAACCCAATACACCACGATACACACGATGAAATACAGTCTCGCCCTCCTCGCCGCCTGCGCCTTCGCCCTCTCCGCCCCCGGCTTTGCCGCCGAACCCGTGAAGGAGGAAATCAACACCGTCTGCCCGATCAGCGGCAAGCCTGTGGACCCGGCATGCACGGTGGTCTATGAAGGCAGAACCTACGCTTTCGCGGGCGACGCCTGCCGCACCAAGTTCAACGAGGCCCGCGCAAACAGCCTGTACCAGAAGCTCGGAGGCAAGCCGGCGATCGAGGCCGCCGTGGACCTGTTCTACACCAAGGTGCTGGTGGACGAGCGCGTGAAGCACTACTTCGACGACGTCAACATGACCAAGCAAAAGCGCAAGCAGAAGGCCTTCCTCTCCGCCGCGCTCGGCGGCCCCATTCCCTGGACGGGCAAGGACATGCGCACCGCCCACGCCAGTCTTACCGGTCTCAATGACAGCCACTTCGACGCCATCGGCCAGCACCTGAAGGAGACGCTGGAAGAACTGAAGGTGAGCAAGGACC
>CAINXC010000694.1 GCA_903854655.1 uncultured Verrucomicrobiota bacterium
CTCCCCAGGAGCATGACCTGCCGCAGCGCCTCCTGTACGCCACCAGCGCAGGCATCGGCGGCACCGGCCTGGACAGCACTTCGCTGGAAGGGGCGCTGGCATCCGAACGCGCAGGCTTCCTGAAGCGGGCGATGTGCTTCGGCATCGGCACCTCCCAAATCCCCCGCCGTCACCTGCGCTCGCTCAACGCCCACCCGGTGCGGCTGCTCTCCTGGCTGGAAAGCGACGAGTACTACGCCGCCAAGAAGCGCTACGTGGATGCCGCCGCCGCCCTGGCCCTTCGCTTTGGCGGCTACGACGCCTTCCACGGCTGGTCCGGCGACTGCTTCCACAGCCTCGTCGAGGCCCGGCTCAAGGGCATCCCCAGCGTGATCGACATCCCCACCTGGCATCGCAACAAGGGCGCCACCAAGCGCGGTGAAACCCGCAGCGAACGCGAGACCCGCCTCGCCAACCGCGGCTGGCGCGACTGGCGCCAAAGCCTGCTCATCGACCGCCCCCGCATGCTGGCCGAGTACGACCTCGCCGACGTGATCCTGGTGCCCTCGCGCAAGGCCGCCGAAACCTTCCTCGCCGCCGGCATCGCCGAAGACAAGCTGCACTACGTCGCCCGCGGCGTCGATCCCTCGCGCTACTCGCCCGGCGTGCCGCCGCAGGACGTGTTTCGGCTCATCCTGGTCGGCGCCCTCATCAAGCGCAAGGGCGTGCACCTCCTGCTGGAAGCATGGAAGCGCCTGAACCTCAAAAATGCCGAACTGGTGCTCGTCGGCACCCTGCACGACGAGATGAAGCCCTTCATGGCCGAATTCGCCACCAGCACCGTGAAGCACCTCGGCTTCTCCTCCCGCGTGCAGGACGAGCTGCGCCGCAGCACCGCCTTCGTCTTCCCCACCGAATGCGAAGGCTTCGCCAAGGTCACCCTCGAAGCCGCCGCCTGCGCCCTGCCCCTCATCACCACCGCCGAGTCCGGCGACGCCGTTGTCGATGGCGACAACGGCCTGCTCATCCCGCCCAACGACGTCGATGCCCTCGCCGCCGCCATCGAGCACTTCCACACCCGCCGCGACGACCTCGCCGCCATGGGCCGGCGCGGCCGCGAACGCGTGCTCCAGTGCCTCACCTGGGATCACTACCACGCACGGATGCTGCATGGGTATGTTAGAGCAAAAAACCGGGTGTCAATCCGGTAGCGGACATTTTCCGCCAAGTCCCCTCCCCCGGAACCCCGCTCGGTTCGCGCCCGGCTTGGTTGGGGGGCAGAAGCTGTAAATGTAAATTTAACGTTGCAAGCTTGCCATTTTCAGGCCCGCCGGTCAGGATCATTTTCGCTATCGAACCCGCCACAAAAATTGGCGCCCCTGGAATAAGTCATGCTATGAGCACGTCCCCCAACACCGAAGCGGAACTCGACCTCGCCATCTCCAACATGGGCCACGGCGCCCCCGAAGGACACGCGAAATCCATATTGTCCAACCTGCCAGGCGTGCTCAGCGCGCACCTGCATGAGCTGGGAGCCCTGATCCGATACCGGCCCCACCGGATCACCAAGGACACCATCTGCGAGCACCTGCGCAAGGCAGGCCTGCACGCCACGGTGTTCCAGGACTCCGCGACCGGCGCCACCGGCTCCGTGGCGTACTGAACAAGCTAGGTTCACCGACACAACTGCCGTCCCTCCTCAGGGCACGACAACACGCAGGTGCATGAAGCGCTGTACAGCGGCGCTCATCGGTGTGTTGTCGCGCACGACGATGGTTTCCAGGCCGCCTGCCGACACCCGGGATATTTCCGTGGTGTATGCGTTCGTCGGCGTGTTGCCGGAGGCGGAGTAGCGGGACCCGGAGTTCCAGGTGGCGAGGTCGCCGGAGACCTCCACCGTGTAATCGGCATCCGTCGCGGAGAGCGGGCGGGTGAATGTCAGCATCAGGTAATTGGAGCCGCTGACATTGACTGTGCCCGCCACCGGCAGAGGCGAGGTTGAGGCCGTGTTCGGATCGCCGTTGAGCGCGTATTCGAGGGCGTTGGGGATGCGGTCGCCATCGGGATCGGCGAGATCGCCGGCGATGGCGGCATTGCTTTGCTGCGCGCCGAATTTCGCCGCCCGCCAGCCGTCGATGGCGTTCGCGCTGAAATTGAAATACATGCTCCACTTGTCGGCACCCGCCATCGTGCCGGACAGGGTGGTGGGGAAGGCTCCGTAGTCCTGCTCGATGCTGAAGCCGTCCCCGGTGCTGCCAGCGGTGTAACTGGGCACGTCGCCCGTGCTGTCCGTCTGCCAGGCGAGCCAGCAGGTGCCGGCGGGAAGAGTGAGCGGCGCGGAGCCTACTTGTGCGATGAGAGTGCCGCCGGTGTTGGCAAAGGAGGCGGACTGCCAGAGCAGATTCATCGGCGAGGCGTTGTCATAAATGGCAAGGCGCAGATTGCCCAGCGCCGTGTGAGCAAAAAAACGGATGTCCGTCACGTAGGCGGTGGCGGCCAGCACCGCCTTGGTGGCCTTGATGGCGCCCGCATGGCCCAGCGCGATGCGCACCACCTGCCCCGGCTGGCTGTCGGTGCCAAAATACCCGTAGCCGCGCGAGAGCTGGGTGGCGGCGCTTTGCAAATAGACCGCGCCATAGAGCGTGGGCGGGCTGTTGAGGAAGTTCGTGCCATCGGCCGGCAGCGGGGTGATGGTGCCCGGAGGCAGGGCGAGGTAGCCCACATGGGTGGGGGCGGTGCCGGCCGCCTCCAAGCGCACCTTGTGAATTTTGCCGGGATAGGTGTGATCCGTGCCGAACCAGGCGTAACCCGCCACGGGGTCAACAATGCCCGAGCACAGCTCGCGCCCGCTGAAACTCAGCGTGGTGGCCATGACGGTGGTGAGCGCACCGGCGCCGTTGAGCGGAACCTTGTACACCGTCGCGGGCACCGCGCTGAGGTAGCTGCCGAAATAAGCGAAGCCATGCGCGACATCGATCACCGCGCTGCCGATGCCGTTGTTCACTGTGTCCAGGGCAATGGCGTTGATGAGCTGCGGCTGGCTGTCGCCCGCGCCGAGGGAGAACTTCACCACGCGCGGCGGCGCACTGCTGTTGAAGGTGGCGAAGTAGCCCACGCCGTTCACCGTGTCGATCACGCCATGCCGCAGCAGGTCGCCTGTGCCGCTGGTAAGGGCCAGTTCGCTGACCTTCGTGAAGGTTCCAAGGTTCACCTTCACGATGCGCCCCGGCGTGGTGAGGGTGGAGAGGTAGGCGTGGTGCTTGCTGGGATCGGCATCCGTGGTGTCGATGATCGCGCCCAGCGAGATGCTGTCACCGCTGCCCAGAACAAGCGTGTCCGCAGCGGTGTGGGTCGGCGGATTGTCACCCGCACCCAGGCCGAAGCGCACCAGGTGCGCGGGGTTTCCCGTCGTGGTGAAATAAGCATAGCCGCCGGCCACATCAATGACGCCGGCATCCAGGTTGCTGTCCCCCACGGTGGCATCCGCCTCGCCCACCTCGCGCAGCGTGAAGGGCGCCTCCTTGATGTTCATCTTCACCACATGCCCGGGATTGAGCCCCGCCGCCGTGCCAAAGTAGGCGTAGCCATTCGTCTCATCCAGCACGCCGCCATAAAAGCTGCGATAGACGCTGCTGCCCTGCGGGCTGTCCTTGGCGATGACCGACTGCACCAGACGCATCCCTGCGTTGGGATAGCTGGTCGTGCCCGTGGCGGACAGGCCCGCCGTGTCCGCACGCAGTGATCCCGTGAGACAGACAGGCAGCGCCATGGGCCAAAAGCAGCCCGGACGCACTCGAAGGAAAGACCGCATGACCCTCTTATAACAGGAACGAACTTTGATGTTAAAAATTATTTTTCGAGGGTGGGCTCGCAACGCCAAAATCAGGCCCAGGGGGAACCCTCCCAGGCACTTGGCAGCCGCACAGCCCTTTTCCTGGGAGCGGGCGCTGAGACAGCACCAAGTTTCGCATTGTTTCTCTCCGCCCGCTCCGGCACACTCACAGCCGATGACTGAAGGCAGTGATACAAAAACAGGCCGAAATTGCCTCCGCAAGGTGATGTGGCCAGCGCTGCTGGTGACTGGCCTGTTGCTCGCCTGGAGATGGCTGTCGCCAGGTCTGGCCATCAGCGAGGAACCCATGGCTGGCGGAGCGCGGCACGTGACCATTCAAGTGGGGCACGGCTCCGCCACCCTGAGCCTGGTGTGCTTTCGCCAGGACAAGTTTCGCCTGCTGGTCGCGACCAACGGGCCGCCGCAGGAAAACCGCCGCATCGCTGGCAAGGCGCTGGACCACAAGGCCATCGCCGGGTGCAACGGCGGTTACTTCGGCATGCCCGGCGTTACCTCCTACGGTCTGGAAATCGCCGAGGGCGTGACCAACGGCAGGCTGATCCTCGCCGGCCCAACGGGTGCCCTTTTCGGCATCAGGAACGACGCGCCCTTCATTGCCCTGGAGAAGGAGTTTCAGCCGTCCCCGGAGGTCACCGGGCTGGTGCAGTGCAGCCCCATGCTCGTGGACCACGAATGGACTTTCCATGATGCGGCGGACATTGCCGTGGCCCGCACCTTTGTAATGACCGACGGCAACGGCCAGTGGGCGATTGGCACGGCCGACCGTTTGAGCTTGAGCGATCTCGCGGCCCTGCTGGCCAGGCCGGGATTGGTGAGAGGATTCCATGTGCAGCGCGCCATGAACCTGGACGGCGGCCCCTCCACCGGCCTCTGGTGGCTGGGCCAGGACGGGAACGCCCATGAACAGCGCGAGCACTGGCGGGTGCGCAACGTGCTGCTGGTGGTGCCCAGGTGACGCCAGCTTGCTGGATGCCCTCACCCGCCGGTTTCGGCCTCAGACTTCAACAATGAAATTGGGAATGAAGCCCTCGTTCGGGTCCTCCGGATACGCCTGGGGATTCGCTATGATGCGGGTGTTACCGATGAGGTAATCACTGTTGTGGTGGATGTGTCCATGAACCCACAGCCGGGGCTGATGCCGGAGAATGAAATCATCGAGGTGGGAGGCGTAAGCGCAACTGATGGTCTTGTTCCGCCGGTCCTCCGCCAACGACAGGGCCGACGGCGCGTGATGAGTCACCACAATGGTTCGGGACGGGTCATGCTCTTCCAGGAACTTGCCCATGCGCTCAAGGCTGCGCAGATGAATCTTTCGCGTATCCTCAGGGCAGAGCCTCTTGTAGCCGCGCGATGAGTTCCGAATTCTTTTGTAATCATTCATGCACTCTGCCGCAAGCGCTGCTCCCCTCTCCCAGTCGCCTTGGAGGGCCATGTCAGTCCATAGACTGCATCCATAGATGTGCCAGTCTCCCACGGTGAAAAAGTCATCTTCAAGGACATGAATGGTCGTGCCTTTGGTCGCTTCAATGAGACAGTCGGTGACTCTGGGAAGCTTGTCTCCGTAAAATTCGTGGTTGCCACAAACGAAGGCCGTGGGAGTCGTTCCGCAGAACTCCAACATCCACGGTAGGCCGTTCTGCTTGGTGGCGACGTCGCCTGCCAGCACAATCAAGTCTGCTTCGCTGCGAGGGATCTCCGTGGGACCAAACTCGCGATGAAGGTCACTCAATATTCTGATGCGCATCAGGAGGATGTACTTTGGGTCCATACAAATACCAAGGGTTTACATTCTTCTGCGTATTGCAGACACTCACACCCGTCATGAAACCACGGACCCTCCGGACACTCGCCTGCCTGTTCGTTTGTGCCCTCACGGGCTGTGAACCCCCGTTGAACGATGCGGAAATGCTCCAAAACTTCAATGAGCACAGGCAGGAGTTTGAGGCTTTGCGCGCCATGATCACACACGACAAGGGCCTCAGCCGGGTGGATGACCAGACCACAAGCCCGGCAGACCCTTCAACGATCGGAATCACCCCCGCCCGGATTGCCGAATACCGCAGCCTTCTTCAAAAGCTGGGCATACGGCATGGCCTCTACGTCTCCGCAGGAAAGGGCTTTCTACGCATCGAGCTTCACGCGAACGTCATCGGAGGTTATGTGAGATACTCAACCAAGAGCTACGCCTGGCTGAGCGAAGATCCCTCACCCTGGCCGGTGGTTCCTGATATCGATGCGTTTGTTCAAAAGCAGTCGGAAGAGCGCGAGAAAGCCAATCGAGACCTCCGTGATCACAAGCCCACGTCGTGGCAGCAGGAGCACTTCGCGTACCGCCACATTGACGGCCACTGGTATCTGTATTACGAGAATTAGCAGGAAATTCCCCACGCCTCGAATCGAAAGTGGCGGCTCGTCAAGGCCGGGATTGGATGCGTCCCCGGTCGGCCGGAAAGGCGTCGTGTCCCAAGGGGCAAGGATGCCCCTCCCACCCATCCCCCGGTGCCAAAGCGCCCACAACGAGCGCGTAGATTTTCGCCCATACAAATACCAAGGGTTTACATTCATCTTCGTATTGCAGACACTCACACCCGTCATGAAAACACTTCTCTTCTCCGCCGCCCTTGTGCTTGGCATGGCATTCACTTGCGCCGCCCAGCCGGCGCTGACGATTTACAATCAGAACTTCGCCACCGTGCGCGACCTGCTCCCGCTCGATTTGCAGGCGGGCTCAAACGACACCAGCACTTACGACATCACCATGCACATGGAGCCGGACTCGGTGATTCTGGGAGATCCCAAGGGGCAGGTGGCCCTGCACATCCTGGAGCAGAACTATCGCGCCGACCCGGCGTCCGAGGGGCTGCTGCTCTCACTGAACGAAGGCAATGAAATCGATTTCTACATCCCGGGCACAGGCGGCAAGCCGGATCGCACGGTGAAGGGCAAAATCATCCGCAGCGGCTACACGCCGCACTCCGGCACGGCGATGCAGCGCTACGGCAACGAGTACTACTACAACCAGCAGGCGATGAGCCAGGCCATGCAGCCGATCATCAGTGTGGAAGGCCGGGTGCAGTTCGGCCTGCCAGGACAGCCGCGCTTTCCTTCCTTGGGCAGCTCCGACCTTCTGCCCATGCTCCAGTGGAAGCTGCATGCCGACAAGGCCATGAAGCTCGATGCCGAGCTCGCCTATGTGACCGGCGGCATGAGCTGGGAATCCGCCTACAATGTAGTGTCCCCGGAGAAAGGCGACGTTCTCGACCTCACCGGCTGGGTCACCATGGACAATCAAACCGGCAAGACCTTCACCGACGCAAAGATTCAGCTCGTGGCCGGAGATGTGGCAAAGGTGGAGGATGAGGCAAACAGGGGGATGCGCGCATTGAAGGACTCGGCCAGAGGCAGCGCCTTCGGCTTCGCCTCCCCACCGCAGGTGACCGAAAAATCCTTCGACGAGTACCACCTCTACACTCTGCCGCTGGCCACCACGCTGCACGACCGTGAAACCAAGCAGGTCGAGTTTGTCCGCGCCAGCGGTGTAAAAGCCGAGCGTATCTATGTGTACGATGGCGTGAAAATCGACCGCAACCGCTGGGGCAGCTACAACATGGGGCAGATCCGCACCGCCGAGGAATATGGCACCGAAAGCAACCCGAAGGTGTGGGTGATGCGCGAGATCAAGAACAGCGAGGCGAACCACCTGGGCCTGCCGCTGCCGCGCGGCAAGGTGCGCTTCTACCGCCAGGACGACGAGGGCCAGCTCCAGTTCGTGGGCGAGAACATGATCGACCACACGCCCAAGGACGAGCTGCTGCGCATCTACACCGGCAACGCCTTCGACATCGTCGGCGAACGCAAGCGCACCAACTTCAAAGCCGACAGTTCCAACCACTGGCTGGACGAGACCTTCGAGATCAAGCTGCGCAACCACAAGAAGGAGGCCGCCGAGGTGCGCGTGGTGGAGCACCTCTACCGCTGGACCAACTGGGAGATCCGCGACCCCTCGAACACCTTCCTCAAGACCGACGCCCAGACCATGGAGTTCCGCATCCCCCTGAAGGCCGACGAG
>CAINXC010000695.1 GCA_903854655.1 uncultured Verrucomicrobiota bacterium
GCCATGCCTGCCGCAGCAGGCCAGCCTCTTTTCTGCGCCCATGGAAGCTCATATTGAATCTATTCTATTTCATCCAAACATGTTTTGTCAGACTATGTTTAGATCATATGGACAACTGTTCCATGATCCCACGGCGGAGGCCGCCAGTTTTTCATCCAAACATGTTTCATCCAAATACGTTTGGATGAAATTCCAAAACCGGAAGGGGCCTGCCTGTGGGGCTCCGGTTCAAACGGTGGCTCGTTTCAGAAGGTTCGCCGTGATCTTTTGCACGCGCTCGTCCGGTCCATGCGGGCGGCTCCAGTGGCTCCAGGGGATGATGTGGCCGGGAGGATCGCTCAGGCCCTGGCTCCACCAGATGGTGGTGGCGTTGAAGACGAAGTTTCCTTTCGGCCCGGGGTAGATCGTGGAGGCGTACTTGCCCAGCTTGGTGCCGCCGGCCCAGACGTTGCCTTCGGCGACCACCTCCAGGCCTTTGCGGTCCGGATCGGGCTCGCCGTGGTATTCCCAGCCGACGAGGCCGGGGATGCTGTCGCCCTTCTTCATGCCGGTGCCTTCGAAGAGCCAGTGATCGGGCTTCGCGCAGGTCCAGTCACCGCCGCCATTGAAAGGCACCGCCGTGCGTGCGCCGATGAGATCGCGCTCATCAGGACCGGGGTTTTCAAAGGGGCCGAGCACCTTCGAATAGGCCTCCTTTTCCTCTTCGCGGAATTCGCCGTAGCAGGTCTGGCGGGTGAGCCGGCGCAGGGCCTCGCCTTTGGCGTTCGGGGTGAAGGGCGTGACCATGTAACAGTCGTTGGCGGAAAGGAACAGGACGTTGACGCCTTCTTCAATGGCGCTCTTCACGCTGTTGTACTGGCGGATGTCCCAGTACTCATCATGTCCCACACTTAGCATCGCCTTGCAGCGGGTGATGGCGCCGGGGGCGAGCACATCGCTGTTCGAGCAGTAGGTCACATCATAGCCGTTCTTCTCCAGCCAGTAGCACAGCGGGAAATCCCACATGAGAAACTCGCCGCTGCCCACGCTCAGCGCGCTGTCGTAGATCTGGCAGTACTTGCCATAAGGTCGGTCGAAGCTCACGGACACATCAGGCGCGTGTGCGGCGCGGGGATCGGTGTAGAGGCTCCAGCCGTCCGGCCAGCGGTTGTAGGCCTGCCAGGTGTTGTCGCTGCACTGGAACAGGATGTCCGCCGGGCGGTCGTCTTTGACGATGAACACGACATAGCTCTGCCAGTACGGCTGGTCCTCAGACTCGGGCAGGGTGGTGAGCCGGCCCAGATACACCCCGCTGGGCCAGTCGCCAGGGATGGTGAGGCTGGTGGTCACCTCCCAGGCGCATTCGCGCAGGCGCTTCTCGCCAATGGGCGGAGCAGCTTGCTTTTTACCCTGGAAAGGGCCGAGCACCGTCATCAAGCGCGACCCCGCGCCGCCATAGTACCCCATGCGGAAAATCTCCAGATGGAAGCGCGCCGCCGGGGCGGTGCTGACGAAGAAATCAATGCTCTCGCCTGCCTTCACCGATTGCCGGGAACAGTAGCCCTCCACGTTGGCAGCACGGAAGCCCTTCATCGAATCGAGCATCACACGGGTGAGTTGGAAATCCGCGCCCGGCCTGGCGTTTTCCTCCTTGATCAATTCCGGGCGGCGCACTGCCGCAGCGCTCGTGACGGCTCTGCTTGTGGATGAGGCCAGGGCGGCGGCACTGGTGGTCTTGATGAAGTCGCGGCGGTCCATGTGGGAAATACGCAGCCAGCGGAGGGTTTGTGGCAGAAGCCTGTGGAGCTCCTTTCAAACGGGCGCTTTTCGCACAAGAAGGCTTTCATTCGCCGGGTGGTCCCTCTAGGCTTGAATTGGCAATGGTCGCCGCTCCTTTTCCATGAAAATCAAATTCTGCGGTGCCGCCGGCACCACCACCGGGTCGCAGCATCTTATCGAGGTCAACGGTCAGCAAATCCTGCTGGACTGCGGCTTGTATCAGGGGCACCGGCAGGAGGCGTTTGAACGCAACCAGCACTTCCCTTTTGATGCTGCGAAGATCGATGCGGTGGTGCTTTCCCATGCGCACATCGATCACAGCGGCAACCTGCCCAACCTCGTCAAGCAAGGCTTTCGCGGCAACATCTACGCCACCAGCGCCAGCCGCGACCTTTGCAGCATCATGCTGCCGGACTGCGCCCACATCCAGGAGAGCGACGTCCATTGGCTGAACAAGAAGCGCAAGCGCGCGGGCGAGCCCTTGCTGGAGCCCACGTACTCCATCGCCGACGCCGAGGCCTGCCTGCTGCAATTCGTCACCATCGGCTACAAGCGCCCGCTACCGATTGCCGATGGCGTGAAGCTCACCTTCATCGAGGCCGGACATCTGCTTGGCTCTGCACAGGTGGTTCTCGACATCACCGACCATGACACGGGCAAGCAGCAGCGCCTGCTGTTTTCAGGTGATGTGGGCCGGCCAAACAACGATTTGCTCAATGATCCTGAGCCGGTGGAGAACGTGGACATCATGCTGATGGAAAGCACGTACGGCGGGCGCCGGCACGACCTCCCCGCCCACACCTCCGACCAGATCTGCAACATCATCCGCAACGCGCTGCAAAAACACGGCAAGGTCATCATCCCCTCGTTCGCCGTGGAGCGCACCCAGCAGCTTCTCTACACGCTCGACCGGCTGCGCAGCGAAGGCTGCTTCCCGCAGGTGCCCACCTTTGTGGACAGCCCGCTGGCGGTCAACGCCACCAACATCTTTCGTCTCCACACGGAGAACCTGAAACCGGCGGTGCGCGAGGCCCTGTTCATGAAGAAAGACCCCTTCGGCTTCGAGGGCCTGGAGATGATCCGCAATGTGGAGGACAGCAAAAACCTCAACCATCTAAAGGGCCCCGCCATCATCATCTCCGCCTCCGGCATGGCGGAATCAGGCCGCATCCTGCACCACCTGGCCAACAATATCGAGAACCCCAACAACACCATTCTGTTTGTCGGCTACTGCGCGCAGAACACTCTGGGCTGGAAGATTCGCGAGGGCTGGAAGGAAGTGACCATCCTGGGGGCCAGCTACCATGTGAGGGCGAGGATTGAGATCCTCGACAGCTTCTCCGGCCATGCCGACCACGAGGAACTGCTGGCCTACTTCAAGCGCACCACCGGCCCCAAGACCCACGTCTTCCTGGTGCATGGCGAGCCCGAGCATTCCCAAGCCCTGCACGACGCCCTGCAGCCGTTGTACCCCGCAAGTGCAGTGAAGGTGGCGAAGCTGCTGGATGAGGTGGAATTGTAAAACGGCGAGGCCCCAAAGAGTGGTCCGCACAGGGACTGTGCGGACCGCCCTGAAATCAGACTCTGCAGACTCTGATTGGCAACTACGCGAACGACCACGCCGCCAGTCATCGCCCGCCACGCTTAGAGCGTCCTGCCCGGAGGGCAGCCCTTGCGTAGCCGGGGGTGATGGCGAGTCTCACGAGCCAAACCCCCGGAATGCAGCACAGCAGATCAACCACGACGTGGTTGCCCCATCACGTTGCAAGGCCCCTGCGTTCCCATGGGGCTACCACTTCGTGGTAGAACCCCCGGCCGCTCGTTCCGTGGGTTTGCTCGCCAAGGGCTCGCTTCACCCACGGCTACGCAAGGGCTTCCCTCCGGGAAGAACCTGCCGGACCCGGGGCATTTGCCACGCCTGACAGCCTGCCTCGTAGAAAGGCGCGACCGTAAGTTAGTTGTTAGCTTCCGCCGGGCAATGGCGGCGGAGTCTCTTCGTGCCAGACTCGGATGACTTGGTGCCATGAGTTTCGCGAATAGTTGCCCCCACCGATACTACGCACAACTCCATTTACCGACGAATCCAACCGATCGAGATTGGGCAGTACTACGGTCTCGATATTGACTATCCGGGCACCCGAGGCCGCGATCCAGGCGTTGGCTCCGGCCAGCGTCTCCGAAACTTGCTCGTACACGTCAGGCGTGAACATTGGCCCCGGCTTTGTTACAGCCGGGACAAAATCTCTGAAAACGATGGGCATGCTCTGCCTGTTACGCGAACAACTGCGTCACCGGCTTCGCTTTCACCAGCTCGCGGGGCTGGTTGAGGTGGTTGTACACGATGGTTTCCGGGTCGATGCCCATGGAGTGGTAGATCGTGGCCAGAAGCTCCGTGGGATGCACGGGATTCTCGGCAGGCGAGGAGCCCGTCTTGTCCGATTTGCCATGCACGTAGCCGCGCTTGATGCCGGCGCCGCCGACGATGGCGGTGTAGCAGTAAGGCCAGTGGTCGCGACCATCGGCGCTGTTGCCATTGCCGCTGGTGGACACGCCTTTTTCCGGGCTGCGACCGAATTCACCGAGGGCCACGACGATGGTTTCGTCGAGCAGGCCGCTGGCGTCCAGATCGTCAAACAAAGCGCTGAGGCCCTGGTCGAGCATGGGGCCGGACTTGTTCTTCATACGCTCGGTGAGGCCGACGTGGTGGTCCCAGGAGTGGTTGTCGGAGTTGGCGACCTTGGGCCAGATGACTTCGACGACGCGCGTGCCGGCTTCGAGCAGGCGGCGGGCGAGCAGGCAGCTCTGACCAAAGGTGTTGCGACCGTAGCGGTCACGCAGCTTCTCAGGTTCACGGTCAAGGGCGAAGGCATCGCGCGCACGACCGCTGGAGATGAGGTTCAAGGCCTGGCTGTAGTAGCTGTCCAGGCTCATGTCCTTCACGGCAGCTTCGATCTGCGGCATCTGATCGTTGATGGCATCGCGCA
>CAINXC010000696.1 GCA_903854655.1 uncultured Verrucomicrobiota bacterium
CACCGTCATATGCCGCGCGCCGATGCCCACGCCCCAGGGGGCGTTCAGGCATTCGACGGCGTGCAGGAGATTGGTGAAATTCGCCAGGGGCTCGCCCATGCCCATGAACACGAGGTTGTCGATGCGGTCCTGCGCGATGGCCTCCACCTGCACGATCTGCTCGACGATCTCGCCGGCGGTGAGGTTGCGCGTGAAGCCGGCCAGGCCGCTGGCGCAGAACTTGCAGTCATAGGCGCAGCCCACCTGGCTGGAGACGCACAGCGTCAGCCGGTCGGAGGCTTCGCCGTACAGCGAGGGGTTGGCCGGGATCAGCACGGTTTCCACGTAGCGCCCGTCGTGCAGCTTGAAGAGGAACTTGCGCGTGGTGTCGGCCGATCCGCTCACGCTGGCATAGGTCATCGTGCGCAGCGTGAAATGCTCCGCCAGCTTCCCCCGCAGGCTGCGGCTGAGGTTGGTCATCGCATCGAAGGACAGAACGCGGCGCTTGAACACCCACTCCAAAATCTGCGCCGCCCGATACGCGGGCTCCTGCCACTCCGCCAGCAACGCCACCAGATGCGCCTGGGTGAGGCCGAGGATGGGCGGTTTGACTTTGGCTGGCGGATCGAGGGTCATGAGCAGGGATGCATAACTGCGATCGGGCAGCGGCTCAACAGCGGAGCATGGCACTCAGGCAAATCCACGGGCCAGACTAAACCCAGGAATAAGCATTTAAGATTTGAATGCTATTCGGACGCTGGTAACTTTATAATTTTCATAGCCCGCCCGCGCTCTCTCTCCGCATGTCCTCCATCCCTTCCCGCCCCGTCTGGCTCCATTCCGCCCTCGCCGCGATCCTGTTTTCCTCCGGCCTGTGCGCGCTGGTTTATCAGACGGTGTGGCTGCGCGAGTTCCGGCTCATTTTTGGAGGTGCGGCCCCGGCGGCGGCGGCGGTGATGGCGGTGTTCATGGGTGGGCTGGGGCTGGGAGGCTGGTGGTTCGGCAAACTGATCGAGCGGGTGCGCTTTCCGTTCCGTTTCTATGCACGCCTGGAGATCGCCATCGCGGTCGCGGCGATGGCCACGCCGTACCTGCTGAAAACCGCGCGCTCCCTGTACATTGCGACCGGAGGCGTGCAGGCGCTGGGCGGGGCCGGAGCCACGCTGGTGCAGATCCTGAGCACCCTGCTGGTTCTGGCCATCCCGTGTTTTCTGATGGGCGGCACGCTGCCTGCGGCCATGAAATTCGCCCAGCGGGATGACGATCCCAGACGCTCCACCACGGCCTTTTTTTATGCGATCAACGTGGCCGGCGCGGTGACGGGCGCCGCCCTGGGCACCTTCTGGCTGCTGGGCACGGTGGGCAATCAGGCGACGCTGACCCTGGCGGGGCTGGTCAACGCCGCGCTGGCGGGCGCGGCCTGGCTCATCTCCTCCTCCTGCGAGCGTGACCGTGAGCCGAAATCGCTGGTGATCCCGGAAATTCCCGAGGCCGCCGGGTCTGCGATGCGGCATCCCGCCCCCGTCCCGTTCGTGCTGGCCGCCGCCTTCGTGAGCGGGTTCACGTTCTTCGTCATTGAACTGCTCTGGTACCGCATCTCGGCCCCGCTGCTGGGGGGCTCGGTGTACAGCTTCGGCCTGATCCTGTGCGTGGCGCTTGCCGGCATGGGCGTGGGCGGCCTGCTGTATTCCTGGCTGGTGAGGCATCACGAGCCTTCCATGGAGGACTTTGTGCTGGTTTCCGCCCTGCAGGCCGCCACGGTGATCCTGCCGGAGGTGATGGGCGACGACTTCGCCTTCGGCGCCTTGGTGACCAACTATCTCACACGCGGCTTTGGCTTCGGGCCGCTGGTGGCGGGCTGGACGCTGATCGTGACGGGCCTGGCCTTCCTGCCCTCCCTGATCGCGGGCATTCAGTTTCCCCTGCTGGTATCCCTGCTGGGCCGCGGCAACACCGGGGTGGGGCGCGAACTGGGTCGCGCCTACCTGTGCAACACGGCGGGCGCGATCCTCGGCTCCCTGCTCGGCGGGTTCGTGTTCATTCCGATGCTGGGCCTGCGCCACTGCTGGCTGGCGGTGGCGGCGATGATCGGGCTCATGCCCATCATTGCCATGCTGGTCCTGTACCGCCTGCGCAGCGGCGGGGCCGGAGGAGCAGTCCCCCGCCAGGGCGGCGTGCGCGCCGCCGCCCTCATCCTCGTGGCCGCCGTGGCGGCGGTGCTGCTCACCACCGGGCCCACCTCCGTGTGGTTTCATTTCCCCATCGGCTACGGCCGCACGCTGTCGCTGCCGAACACGCCCGAGAAGCTGGAGGAATGGAAGCGCACGGTGCGCCGCTCGCACATCCAGTCCTTCGACGGTCGCGAGACCAGCGTTTCGGTGATGTGCAACGACCAGTACCTCCTGCTCACCAATGGCAAGGCCGACGGCTCCTCCCTGGGCGACGCCGCCACCCAGGTGATGCTGGGCCTCACCGGCGCGGCCCTGCATCCCAATCCCAAGCGTGCCTGCGTCATCGGCCTGGGCACCGGCACGACCGTCGGCTGGCTTGCCGGCGTGCCCGGCATCGAGCATGTGGACTGCGTCGAAATCGAGGAGCGGATGCAGGACATGGCGCGGCTCTTCACCCCCGTGAACCGCAGCGCCATGAGCAATCCCAAGGTGCGACAGGTGGTGGGCGATGCGCGCGAATTCCTCGTTACCCCCGGCGAAAGCTACGACCTCATCGTCTCCGAACCCTCCAACCCCTACCGCGCCGGTGTCGCCGCCCTGTACACCCGCGAATTCTATCGCAGCGTGCGCGAACGGCTCAACACCGGCGGCATTCTCTGCCAGTGGGTGCAGGGGTATGAGGCCACGCCCGAATCCATCAACATGGTGCTCGCCACCCTGGGCCAGGAATTCCCCAAGGTGGAGCTGTGGAACACGTTTCAGAACGATCTGCTGATTGTCGCCAGCCTCTCCGAAAAGCCCTGGAACGCGGACCTGCTGCGCACGCGTCTCAAGGAGGAGCCCCTGGCCACGGCGGCCCGCCGCCTGTGGTTTACGGACAGCGCCGAAGGCTTCCTTGCCCACTGCCTCGCCAACCAGGAGTTCACACGCGGCATCGCCGGCTCGTCCCACACCGCGTTCAACACGGACGACCTGAACCTGCTGGAATTCAGCTACGCCAGGAACATCGGCAAGGTCATTTCCGGCAACGCCCTGTCTTACCGCGAAAAAGCCTATGCGCAGAACCAGATGCTGCCCCAGGTCACCGGCAGGCTGGACGAGGAACTGCTAGGCCGCGAGCTGCTGAGCTGCCTTTGGAGCTGCTCCCACCGCGTGGAGCAGTACCTGCCGCGCCAGGGACAGACGCCGCCTCCCTCCGTGGCACGCATGAGGGAGGCCTTCGAAGCCCGCGCCCAGGGCCGCAGCGATGTGTTCGAGCAGATCTGCGCCCAGGTGCCGCCCCGCACCGTGCAGGAACGCTGGGCTGTCACCACCAACCGCGCCATTCACGGCAGCCAGGACGCGCCGGTTTCGCTCAAGGACATGGAACCTCTGTTCCCCGAGGATGTGGCGCTGCTGAAGGTGGCCTGGGCCTACGCCCGGCGCGACTACCCCACCACACGCCGCGCCTTCATCGCCGCCTGCCAGACGCTGCACCAGAGCGCCTGGGTGGACATCACCCTGCTGGAGCAAACCCTGGCTCTGGCCGACGCCCTCAGCAGCCCCAACCTGACCCATGCCGCGCCGGAGGATGCCAAGGCCCTGTTCCAGGCGCTGCACGAGCCCTTCCTCGCCGGCAATGGCGACGACATGCGGCTCAACGCCCTCACCGTCGTCTCCGGCCACGTGGACGACACCACCCGCCTGGAGATGATCAAGGCCTGGGGGCCCGACTACCCCTGGCGCGCCCTGCCGCTCGCCCTGCGCGCCAGCACCTACATGAGCACCCACGATCCCCGCCTGGGGCAGGCCATGGAGGAGTTCCAGGAGTTCATCGACGGCGGCGGCGAGCTGCCGAAGCCCAGGACGGCACCAGCTACGGCCCCTCCCAGTCCTCCGCCTCCAGGCACGGCGGCGAACCCGTGATCGAACGGGCCTGCCTTCAATTCCCGGCTGTCACAATCCCGGCGGGCGATCACCAATGGAGTGCCCTTTGGCCTTCTTCTGCTCCTGCGCCTCCGCCGTGGGATCGTAGGGCGTGCCGCCTTTCAGCAGCACATCGTTCGAAGCCGTGAGGTAGAGCTGCGGGCGGTTCTCCGGCGATTCGCGGATGTACTGCACGCTCCTGAGCTTGCCGTCGGGATTGATCACGACGTACACGTACGTGGTGCGGTTGGTCAGGAACATGATGTTGAGACGGTTGTTGCGGTCGAGCGTGATCTGCGGCTCGCGCACCATCGACAGCACCCCCAGCGGGTAGGTCGTGATCTTGGTGTTCGTGCTGTCATCCATGAGCCGGAAGTACATGTAGGTGTCGTTGATGTCGCGGTTCACCATCAGCACGTAGCGCCGCACCCGCCCCGCCTGCGGGTAGCCCGACGGCACCCCGAACACGAGGGGCTGCCCGTAGGGCTTGATGTCGATCACGCCGAAACGCGCGCGGTTCGACTGGTAGTAGTCGCCCGAGGCAGGGTGATACACCGAGGCGGTGATGCCGTAGCTGCCGGGATCTTCCACCGAGTGCGTTTCCGAAAGCACGACTTTTTTGCTGGTGGTCGAGCCCGCCGTCAGCACGATGGGATCTTCCAGCGTCAGGTCCAGCGGGGACATGGAGATGCCCTTGGAATCCACCATGGCAAAGCTCAGCCAGCGCCTGCCATCGGGGCCGCCCAGCACCACATCGGTCCCGGAACGGTTCGTCACCGTGACCACGCAGGTCATCGGCTCCTGGGACACGTAGATGTGCTTGTCGAGCTGCAGCGCCACCTGGAACTGGGCGAACAACGATGATCCGCCCAGCAGGGCAAAGGCCGCCACCAGGGCGGCGATCCAAGAACGGCGAGGGGAAAAGTAAAGCATCATGGCGGGTAATTGTGGGACCAGCATAGCGGCTGGCGCCCCCAATACGAAGCACGAAATGCGCGCGAAATCAAACCTCCCGCGTTTTTGCACGCCGGGCTGCCCGATTCGCATTCCGCCTCTGGTCACCACTTTCCGCCCAGCGCCTGCACCAGGCGCACCGTGGCGACAAAGCGCTGCGCCTTCACCTGCGCGGCCTGGAGTTCAAGCCCCAGGCTGGTGCGCTCGGCATCCAGCAGTTCCAGGTAGCTCACCGCCCCGCCCTCGTAGCGGCTGCGCACCAGGTCGGTGGCGCGGTTTGCCGCCTTCACCGCATCCGCCTGCGCCGCAACCTGCTGGGCCCGGTAATGAATCTGCGTGAGCGAGGTCTCCACATCTTTCACCGCCGTGAGCACCGCCTGGCGGTAGCCGGCAATCGCCTCCTCGTGGGCAGCCCTGGCACGCTCCACCTTCGCCTTGGTGACAAAATAACCGGTGATCGGCAGGCTCACGGCCGGGCCGATCGACCACACGCGGCTGGAAGCGCTGAACAGCGTGCTGGTCTCGTTGCTCAAATAGCCGCCCTCCGCCGTCAGGCGCACGGCGGGGAAGTAGTTCGCCTTTTCAGCGCCGATTAAAGCGCTGCGCGAAGCCACCTTGCGCTCGGCGCTGGCGATGTCCGGGCGGCGCTCCAGCACGTCGGCAGGGATGCCGGCGGGAATGCCCGGCGGGCTGTCTCTCAAGGAGCGCTCGCCGATGCTGAAATTGCTGGCGGACTGGCCGCACAACAGGGCCAGCACCGCCACCAGTTCGCCCCGCTGGCGCTGCACGTCGGCCACATCCGCCCGGGTGCTGTCCAGCTCGCTGTGCGCGCGGGCCGAATCCACTTCCGGCACCACGCCCGCCTTGAAGCGCTGGTCGATGATTCCCGCGCTCTTCTCGCGCGAATCCAGCGTGCGGTGCAGCACCTCCAGCTCCGAATCGAAGGCGCACAGCGCAAAGTATTGCGCCGCCACTTCGCCGGTCAATGTCAGCAGCACGTTCTGGCGGTCGGCGTCACTGGCCTGGAAGTCCGCCTTCGCCGATTCCACGGTGCGGCGGATGCGGCCCCAGAAGTCCAGCTCGTAGCTCAGATCCAATGGCAGGCTGTAGGTGTTGTACTTGGCCGCCGGAATCGCAATCGGCACCGGCGTGGGCGTGTGCCCGGAGGTGAGCTGGCGCGAGGCTGCGGCGTTCTGCGCGAGGCTGGGCACATACGAGATGAGGCTGGCATTCGCCGCCGCACGCGCCTGCTCCACCCGCGCCACGGCCGCACGCACATCGTTGTTGCCGGCCACCGCCAGGGCCTCCAGGCGGTTCAGCTCGCGGTCCTTGAACACCGTCCACCACTCCCCCTTCGGCGCGGCGTCGCGCGGCGCGGCGGCCTTCCATTTCCACTTCGCCGGGGTGATGTCCGAGACATCCGGTTTGACATGATTGGGGCCGACAGCACAGGCGGCCAGGAAACAGCAGGACAGGGCCAGACAATGGGTTTTCATAAGCATGAGAGAGAGCGGAGGCGCATCATGGCAGACCGCCGGCGGGGGTTCGGGAGTTCGCTAACAAGGACTGTAATACGGGCAAGACAAGCTTTGAGAGACGCAAGGTTTCGTGAATGGGTCATGCGGGCGCCAGGCCGGCGGCAAACACCTCCACGCAGGTGGCCAGGTACTCCTGGGCCGTGTAGCCCCAGGCGCAGCCCGCCGTGTTGCGCAGCATGCCGGTGAAAAGCATGGCGGTAAAAGCATCGCAGGCGATCCCCAGATCCAGCCCCTCGCGCACCAGGCCCGCCTTGCGCGCCGCCTCCAGCTTCGCAATGAAGCCCTCGCGCATCGGCTTCACCGCGTCCATGATCACCTTGCGCGCGTGTTCCGGATGCCGCTTGGCCTCGCCCACCATCGTGCGCAGGAAGGCCTCGTCGCGCGCCATGTTCGCGTAGCAGCCCTCGGCGAAACGCCGCAGGTTCTGCTTCAAATCTCCGGTCCACTCGGACTCATCACCCGCCCACGCCCCGTGATGCGCCAGCACCGCCTGGGTCATCACCGCCGTGAGCAGCCCTTCCTTGTTCTGGAAGTGGCGGAACAAGGTCACCTCGTTCACCTCCGCCTCCTGCGCGATCACACGCGTCGTCGCCCCCTGCAATCCCTCGCGGGCAAACACCCGCATCGCGGCCTCAATCAGCCGGTCTCGGGTCGATGGAACAGGGTCGGACATCAGAAATGCAAGCGGTTGCTTGCATGGTGATGTAAGTGATTGCTTGCATTTGGCAAGCGGGATTTGTTGGGGTGCGCACCATTGGAAAAAAGACGGTCCCGTCCGCCCGCAGGTGATGCTGGGCGCGGCAGCGTCATGGAGTGCGGTGGCAAGCTTTAGCGCGACACCGCTTTGGAGGGGCCACACTGGGAGAGTGTCACGACAGGGGGGCCCGAAGCGAATGGCGGCACGGTCATGCAGATTGAGACAGATCAAAGGCCTCTCACTCCGATCAAAGCGGTGTCGCGCTGACGCTTGCCACCGCACTCCACGACGCTCCGCGAACAACGGAGCCAACATCCAAAGCGTGTTTCTTGACGCCCGAACAAAAAATTGCGCATACTGCGCCCATGTCACCCCGGTTCCATCTTCTCTGGCTGTGGGCGATGTTTGCCATCCAGGGAGGAGCGCTGTTCGGCAACAGCTACGAATGGCATCCACTCGATCGCCTGCCAGCCGAGACCAATGTGGTGGCCTTCGCGAACCGGCCTGCGGAAGACCATCAACAAACGTTGTCACGCCAGGAGGCGATGAGATTCCTCTCCCAGGGTGCCTTTCAGAAGGACCCGGAGTACGGATCAGATTTCATGCATGCCCATCCATCTGGAAAGACATACCCAAGCTGCTGCGGTGTTTTCGTCACCAAGGATGGCTCGGCATACTTTTGGAGGCTCGACTCTGAGCGTCTGATGCGAATCGTGACCGACGAAGGACGGCGTTGCTTTGTCAGCCTGCCCCCGCCAGGGGCTGCGCTATTGAACGATCCTGATCGTACCTCCGCCGGCACATACCGCCCGTCTCAGAACGCCGGGAACTGGCATGCTGACACCTATGGCCCGCTGTCCATGCCAAAGACGGACGAGGTCCGATGGTTTTTCAATGATCATGAGCCTGGCTCCGGCCCCTGCCTGCTAAGATCAAAGACCGCTATCCTCAGCCTCCTCAAGGTTGGAAAACAGGTGCCGTGCGCATGCCTCGAGGATGAATTTGAACTGCGCAAGAATGCATGGCTGACCTTGCCCCCTGCCATGGCGCAAACAAGGCGGCAATTCGGAGGGGCTCCGGCAGAGGAAATGCGTGGAGACGCCATAAAGATCGGCCTCGACACCATCAATGCGGACTTTCAGGTGCAGGGCATCATCGTCACACGCAAAGGCAAGGTCTTCTACTGGAAGCAGTGGGGAGACCACCTGCTGGCACTGCGCGACGACAAAGGCGGCTGCAGCGTGCTGCAAAGCCCGTGAAGGTCACGGATTGGCGACAAGCCAGGCCGCTGGCGACAGGGCTCCGGCGCGTTTCTGGTGCTCGCCATCCCATGAGACGAGCGCGCCGCCCTCCATTTCGGCAGCGGCGGCGTAGAGAGCATCGGCCCCTCGCAGAAAATGATCGGTGCCCGAGACAGTGGACCGCGTGAGAAAAGCAGCATCCATGGGCAACTCCCTCGCCTTGAGGGCGGCAAAACCCCTTTTCGCGAGCTGCCGTCCGGCCGCAGGAACACGCAGTCTCCTTGCCAATGCGCAGGCCACCTCTGTCACCGCAAAGGCGGGAATCGAGACATCGTGTCCTCGGGTGACCAGTGCCAGAAGCAGTTCACGGCTTTTCGAGTGAAACACATCCGAGGCGTCAGCGGCCGCGATCCACACGCTCCCATCCAGAGTGACGGCGCTCATACAGCTTCCAGACGGCTGCGGCCCTGCTCCAGCATTTCACGGGCGCTCGGTCCGGGGGGAGCTTTCTTGATGGCTTGATCAGCCGCCTTGAACCACTCCTGCAATTCGACGACGGAGGCACTGCTGGAAATCCCCTGGGGAACCGATTCGTCTTTGATCGGATGCAGCACCTGCCGAGGCCCTTCCGACACGAGATCGTTCATCTTGCGGCCCGTCAGCGCAGCCAGGGCCTCGGCTTCTTCCTCACCGCTCACTTCTCCTCCTTCACCAAGTCGCGCATCTGCACATTCTTGGGCCAGCCGAGGGTGGTGGCGGTTTGGATGGTGAAGTCCCAGGGCTTCTTGTCGGCGGCGTAAATGACCACCTTCGTTCGCTCGCTGGCCAGGGCGGCGGCCTGGGGGGTGTCGAGGTAGCGCAGGACGTTGAGGTAGATCGGGCCGTCCATGTGGCTGGGGGGCGGATCGTTCAAATCGAGCCGGCCAATGCGGTCCTCGAACAGGGAGGCGTACAGGACGTTGGTGGCCATCTGGTGGCCGGCGGTGAGCCAGAGCTTGGTGTCGCCAAAACCGTCGATGCCACGGAGGGCCTGCACGCTGCGGCGGATGTCCCAGACCTGGCCGCTGTCCTGGGTTTCGCCGAGGAGGTAAAATTTGCGCAGGCGACCCGTCTGCGCCTTGTCGCTGCCGGTCCAGGCGAGCTGACCCACGCCACGCGGGGCCACGTAGGCCATGGCCCATTTGAAGCTCTTGAACATGCCCTGCTCGGACTGCCAGGCCTTGTCGTCGTGCGGCGTTTCGGTGGCATTTTCGAACAGCTTGCCGAAGCCCTGGTAGTACTCGGCTTCGAACTGCTTCCAGCCCTCCGCATCCAGCACGTGCAGCGCCACCAGCTCCAGATCCGCAAAGCGCAGCCCGGCCCGGTGCGCCACCCACAGGCGCAGATGGAAGGGCTCCTGGCTGACGAAATCAAAGGCGGTGAGCGTGATGCCGTCGCGGTCCATCGAGCCATCGCGATGCACCTGCACGCTGGGCGTGTCGAGCGGCCAGGAGGCGAAGCACTTTTCCGTGAGCGCCTTCATCCAGCCATCGCGCAGCGGCTGCCATTCGGCGGCGCTGGCGGGCACGGCGGGCGCTTTCGCAAGGGGCACGAACTCGTGGTCGATGCGGGTGTTGCGCTGGTCCTTGGGCAGCTCGGCGAAGACCTTCAGGGACTTGCGGTCCAGGCTCTTCTTCGCGGCCTCATCGGTGGTGGCCATGGGGTCGGCGCCCTTCAATTGACGCTCGAACCAATGGAAGGCGCCGGTGTTGAGCGGCTGCACATCCTTGTGCGGGCCTTCGGCGACCTGCAGGCCGATCTTGTCCTCGGCCCCCAGGCCGGCGTACAGCCGCCGGGCGCTCTGGTAGAGCTGGAACACGCCGTCGATGGGAAAGATGGTGTCCTTGTCCGTATTACAAATCAGCAGGGCGCGCGGGGCCACCAGGCCGATCACGCGGTCATAGTCCCAGCGGTAGGTGTTGCACATAAACATGCAGTCGCAGTGCCCTTCCACGCAGCCATCGACCACGTAGTTTTTGAGGCTGGTGATGCCGGCGGTGGGCGCGGCGGCCTTGATGCGCTCGTCCAGCGCCGCGATCCACCAGGAGTAGGCGCCGCCGCCGCTGCGACCGGTGACGCCGAAGCGTGTCTTGTCCACCTCCGGGCGGGTTTCCAGGTAATCGAGCGCCCTCATGCCGTTCCAGGCCTCCACCCCGGCGGGCGTGTAGCCGCGCGCCATCCACCACCACTTGCCCAGGTGATGGGTGCCGTGGTGCTCGCCCTCGATCTCGCCGAGCTGCAGGGTGTCGATGATCAGGCAAGTGTAGCCGTGGCGCGCGAACCACACGCCGTGGTGATGGTAGTCCGTCTTGTTGCCGAGGCTGACGCCGTCCACCTTCACCACCGAGTGGCCGCACACGTAGAGGATGGTGGGCAGGGGCTTTTCGACCTTTTCCGGGCGATAGAAATTCGCCGTGACATAGAGGCCTGGCATGGACTGGAAGTGGAGTTTTTCGACAACAAAGCCGTCGCCCTGCACCTCGCCGGTTTTCACCGCGTTCAGGGGGGTGCGCGGTGGCATGGGGTCGAGGCCCAGCATCTCCGCGAGCTGACGGCGGGTTTCCGTGCGGCCCGCCATCCAGTCCTCACCACCGAAACCCGTGCTGTCGAGCGATCCATGGGCGTGCACATGCTGCGTCTGCAAGGCCCAGTATCGGTCCAGCGTGCGGTTGGCGGGCGTGTCCGGCGTCTTCTCGGGATAAGGGGAGGCGGCGTGGACGGCGCCAGCGGCGAACAGGCAGAGAAGTGCGAGGCGCGAAATCATGCACGCCATGGCAGCAGAACATGTAGCGCAAGGCAAGCGCGAGATTAGCGCCCTGTGCGAGCCGTCATCGCTCCGCGTGACGAGCACTGCACATGGCAGGCCGGACAAGCGATGTATGCCTCACTCCTTTGCCTTGCAAACAATGCGCATCGCTCATCACGCGGAGCGTGATGGCTACTTTGGCTGACAGCTCATCATGCTGTCCACAGATTGCTCAGCACCAGCACATCGCCTGGCTTGCCTTCGCAGGCGGCGCCTTCCACAGCGGATTTAAGAGCTGCCAGCACGTCAGGCACTTCAAAGCCGCTGAAACGGATGCGCACAGCGGCCACCGGCATGGCCATCTTGCCGCCCACCGGTGACAGCATTTGCACCGGCAGGCTGTGAACCACCTGGATCATGCCCGTGCCCGGCACGGTGGCGCCGCTCTCGCACTCGCGTGTCATGCGCTCGGCCACCAGACGCAGGGCCTTGGTCAGGCGCGTGCCGCTGCCGCTGGAGCTGCCGGTGACGGCTAAGAAGGCGACGCTGGTCATTTCGATGATTTCCGGCGGCAGGACGACGCGGGGCTCCTCCAGCAGCTCGAGCTGGCGGATCTCAATCGCGGCGCGCTGGGCCAGCGCCACCACCCAGGAATGGGCGGCCGCGAGGGTGGCCTGCTCGCCGGGCTCGCTGCCCATGAGCACGGCGCTCTTCATTTCAGTCGAGGCACCGGCGCACATCAGGCCCAGGGTGCGGAACTTGGCGGAGAGGCGGCAGGCCACATCAAACAGCCAGTCCCAGCGCACATTCTTGATCAACGCCTCGACCATGGGCGGCGGGCGCAGGTTGCTGTCGGAAAGAGTCTGGGGCTGCTTGGACGGTGTCTTGTCCGAGGACAAGTTGAACTGGGGCATCGGGCCTGAGAACTTGTGGCGGTCAGCGGAAGGATTCATGGGAAGAGAACAGGGCGGAGGTGTGGCAATGGCGAATTAAAGCAGGCTGGCGACTGGCTCCTGGGCCAGGTATTCAAAGGAGAGGACGAGGCATGGTTCGCCCTCCGAGATTTCGAGGTCGAAGGGACCCGAGTTGATGAGGCTGAAGGTGACCGGGCCGCTCATGCCGGGCTCGATCACGCGCTGGTGAAAGCATTGCAGAAACTGGCTGGTCCACTGCACGGTGAGGCCGTGGACGATGGCGCGCACGCGGCCGGGCAGGACCAGCGACTCGCGGGTCGAAATGGAAAGCATCTGGCCGCGCTGAAGGGTGAAGCCGGGCTTGGTCACGATGGGCCGGGTGCTGGTGCCGGAGTAGCAGTCGCCGCGCAGGCCGAAGCTCATCTGGTAGCAGGTGGAGCCCAGGCGGTCGCGGTCAAAGGGCTTGATGCCGATGTGCTCCGCCTTGACCGCCGCCTCCACCTCGTGATCGACCAGGGTGTGGCCGCCGCGAATGTCGAAGCTCAGCGCCAGGTCATCCTGCTCGCGGTCGCGCTTCAAGGCGCGGCCCTCCGGGCTGCTCAAATGCTCGTCCCAGACCTTTTGCACCTCGGCCCAGAATTCGGGCCGGGTCTTGAGCAGGTCCGTGAGCTTGAGACGCAATTCCGCCGTGACTGGGTATTTGTTGTTGATGACGCTGTTGAGGTACTGGCGGGTGATGCCCAGCTTCATTGCAGCTTCAGTCTGATTCAGACCCTTTTCGCGGATCAGATCACCCAGGGCTTCGCCGGGCGATTTCGGGAGGAAAGTCGTCATGGGTCATGTGATAATCGAAATGCAATATGACAGCAATATATTTTTGAAAAAAAGAGATCATAATCTCTTGATCTTTAACTATTCTAAAATAATGAAGCCCGTTGACGATTGCCCGACCCAAGTAGCAAGGAGTGGCGTTTGGCGGAAATACACTCAAGGAGAGGCTGTCGCAAGCCCTGTCATATGCGGTGTCGAGTAAAACGGTTTGCCTCACTCGCCCGCTTGCCGAATGGCGCTGTGCCTTCGGAAAGGGCGGTCAGAACCGCCAAACCCTCCGTGCAGGGTCGCTGACCCAGCCTGAAGCGAGAGCCGGGGGCCTCGGCAAGCACCCTCGTGACCGACGGGGGAAGGCCAGACCGCCCAGCGTTTCACCTTGAGCCAGTGCCCATCCCCCATTAACTGCGCAACTATCATATATGTTTGTTGATCACATCAAGGTTCACGGGCGCGCAGGGCGCGGCGGCGACGGCAGGGTGCACTTCCACCGTGGCAAGTTCAGACCCAAGGGCGGGCCCGACGGCGGCGACGGAGGTCGTGGGGGCGACGTGATCCTACGGGTGGACAACAGCACCGACAGCCTGCGCACCTTTTTCTTCAACGGCCGGCTTCATGCCGAAAACGGCCAGCTCGGCGGCGACTCCAACAAGAGCGGGCGCTCAGGCGAGGACGTGCACTTCAAGGTGCCGCCAGGCCTGGTGATCAGCCGCATCGTCGAGCGCTTCAACGAGGAGACCGGCGAGGTGGAGGAGGCGCTGGAGCAGGTGGCGGACCTCACCGAAGTGGGCGAGGAGTTCACCCTCTGCAAAGGCGGCAAAGGCGGCAAGGGCAACCAGCACTACGCCACCTCCACCCACCAGGCCCCGCGCGAATTCACGCCCGGCCAGGACGGCGAGGAGGGCAACTACTACTTCGAGCTGCGCTCGATCGCCGACACGGGCCTCGTGGGCCTGCCCAATGCCGGCAAGTCCACCCTGCTCTCGCGGCTCTCCGCCGCCAAGCCGAAGATCGCCAACTACCCCTTCACCACGCTCCAGCCGATGGTGGGTGTGATCGAGTTCGGCAACTTCCGCCGCGGCACCATGGCGGACATTCCCGGCCTCATCGAGGGCGCGCACCAGAACATCGGCCTGGGCCATGACTTCCTGCGCCACATCCAGCGCTGCCGCATCCTCGTCTTCGTGGTGGACACGGCGGGCAGCGAGGGGCGCGATCCGATTGCCGACATCGAGACGCTGCGCACCGAGATCAAGCTCTACGATCCCGCCATGGGCAAGCGCTCCTGGGTCATCATCTGCAACAAGATGGACCTGCCGGAGGCGGAGGAGCATTACAAGCAGATCAAGGATCGCTTCAAGCGCGTGCGCATCTTCCCCATTTCCGCCGACCAGGGCACGGGCCTCGACAAGCTGCGCAAGTACCTGGATGACAAGATCGGCGAGCAGGGCAAGTGGTAGGCCGTCATGCTCCGCCTCGCCTACGTCTTCGAGCGCTTCCCCTCGTTCACGCAGACCTTCTGCGTGCGCGAGATCGAGCAGCTTGAACGCATGGGCGAGCGGCCCCTCATCTTCTCCATCCGCGACACACGCGATGAGAGCATCCGCCACTTCCCGCCGGAACTGGTGGAACGGGTGCACTTTCTACCGCCACGCGACGAGCTGGTGAAGCAGGTGCGCGACTGGAAGGACGAGCGCGACCTGCCGCGCGCCGTGGGCCCGACGCTGCGCCACTGGGGCGAGCGCAGCGACAAGGCGCGGGTGTACGAGGCGGCCTACATCGCCAAGATCATCGCCGACCAGCCCGCCGCCACCCGTCCCCTGCATGTGCATTCGCATTTCGCCGGCGTGGGCGCGCGCACCTGCTGGTGGCTGCGCAAGTTCGCGGGGCTGAGCTACAGTTTCACCGCGCACGCGAACGACATCTTCTGCCAGCCGGAGGATGAAACCATCCCCTTCCCTTCCTTGTTTGAAGAGGCGGCGCTGATCGTCACAGTGAGCGACTACACGGCGCAGCAGTTGCGCGAGCGCTTCCCTTCCTGCGCCAGCCGGGTGCGCCGCGTTTACAACGGCATGGACCTGGGCCCCTTCATGGCGGCGCGGGCCGTGGCAGACCGCACCCGCAGCAAGGGGGGCATCCTGAGCGTGGGCAGGCTGATCGAAAAGAAGGGCTATGCCGACCTGATCACCGCCTGCGGACTGTTGCGCGACCAGGGCGTTGATTTTCACTGCCGCATCGTCGGAGAAGGGCCGCTTGAGCAGGCGTTGGAAGCCCAGGTTTCAGACCTCAAACTGGAGGGCCGGGTGGAGCTGACCGGGCCGCTGGGCCTTGCCGACATCCGCCGGCTGCTGGTGGAGGAGACCCAGGTCTTCGCCCTGGCCTGCGCCACCGAAAGCGACGGAGGCAAGGACAACCTGCCCACCGTGCTGATGGAGGCGATGGCGGCCTCGCTGCCCTGCGTCTCCACGCGGCTCGCGGGGGTGCCGGAGATGGTGCTGGACGGCACCACCGGCCTGCTGTGCGAGGAGCGCCGGCCGGAGGCTTTCGCCGGGCATCTCGCCACCTTGTTAAAGAATGAGATGCTGTGCGAAACCATGGGCCGCGCCGGGCTGGAGCACGCCACAAAACACTTTTCGCGCGACGTAACAGGCAGGGCGCTGCTAGACTGCTTCGCCGGGCTCGGCGGCTGGTGGCGCGGGCTGTTCCGCCGCCAGCTCCGCCACCGCGCCCCGAAGGTGCACGGCAAGAGCTTCGATCTGGCGCGCTTCATGGCCGGCCGATAAGGTGAGCCGCAGCCGCGCCGTGCCCCGGGCCACCGTGGGGTAGCGGATGGCGGGAATGAGGAAGCCCAGCTCCAGCAGCCGTGCGCTGAGTTCCATCGCCCGCTCCTCGTTGCCGACGATGACGGGCAGGATCGCCGATTGCACCGCAGCGGCGGCACCAAGCAGGGCCAGGTTCTCCCGTAGCCGGGAGCGGCGGCGGTCACCCTCCGCACCCTGGATCAGGCGCAGGGCTTCGCAGGCGGCATGGGCCAGGCCAGGCGGCGGGGCGGTGGAGTAGATGAAGCTGCGCGCCTTGTTGATCAGGACATCAATGACCACCCTCGAAGCCGCCAGATAACCGCCGCTGAGGCCCAGCGCCTTGCTCAGCGTGCCCATCTGCAGTTCCACGCGCCGCTCCAGCCCCAGCGCGGCGGCAAGCCCCCTGCCCTGCGGCCCCAGCACGCCCACCGCATGGGCCTCATCCAGCATCAGCCACGCGCCAAAGCGGTCCTTCAGCTCGACGATCTCCGTCAGTGCCGCCGCATCACCATCCATGCTGAAGATGGACTCCGTGACCACCAGCACGCGCCGCGCCGTGGCGTTGGAGGCGAGCAGCTTTTCCAGCTTGCCCAGGTGGTTGTGCGGGAACACACGGATCGCCGCACCGCTCATCTTCGCGGCATCCACCAGCGAGGCATGGCAGAGCTTGTCGAGAATGATCACGTCGCCCGCGCCCACCAGCGAAGGGATCGTGCCCAGCGCCACGGCAAAGCCGCTGGAAAACGCCAGCGCCGCCTCCGTGCCCTTGAAGGCCGCCAGCGCCTCCTCCAGCCTGCGGTGCGGCTCCAGCCCGCCGCACACCAGCCGCGAAGCGCCGCTGCCCGCGCCATGGAGGCCGATGCCCTCCACGAACGCCGCCTTCAATTCCGCGCAGCCCGCCAGCCCCAGGTAGTCGTTCGAAGAAAAATTCACCACCTCGCGGCCATTGATCTGCACAAGCGTTCCCTGCGCGGATTCGAGCGTGCGCAGACGGCGGCGAAGGCCGCGCGCTTCGAGGTCGTTGAGTTCGTCAGTGAGGGACCAGGGCATAAATGGGGTGGTTCATTCTTCCCACCCACGACAGCGAAGCACTACCCGAAGGGTAGCCCATGAATAGCCGTAGGTTAAGCGAGCCTGCGCGAGCTAACCTACGGTTGGCAAGGTCGCAACCTCTACCGCGAAGCGGTAGCCCCATCTCATTGCATGGAATCGCGCGATGATGATCGGGCTACCGCTTCGCGGTAGAAATTCGCTCTCCTGTGACCGGGGGTTTGGCTCGTAAGACTCGCCATCACCCCCGGCTATCAATGGTTCATCCGGGAAGTTGGTGCAGAAGAACGTTGAGAGGAGGCAATGAACGCCGGAGGGCCGCGCTCTCCAGGCACAG
>CAINXC010000697.1 GCA_903854655.1 uncultured Verrucomicrobiota bacterium
CCGAATTTGGCAAACCGCAGCTCGATTTCTCAGGCGTCGGCGGCATGGAGGCGCTGAAGGAAGAGATCCGCATGAAGATCATCTACCCGCTGCAGCATGCGGAACTGTTCAAGGCTTACGAAAAGAAAGTCGGCGGCGGCGTGCTGCTCTACGGTCCGCCCGGCGTGGGCAAGACGCTCATCAGCAAAGCTACCGCTGGCGAGATCAAAGCCAACTTCATCGCCCTGGGTCTGCACCAGATTCTCGACATGTGGATTGGCGGCTCGGAGAAAAACATGCACGAGGTTTTTGAACTCGCGCGCCAGAACGCCCCCAGCATTTTGTTCTTCGATGAAGTGGATGCGCTGGCTGCGGATCGCCGCGATCTGCGTCAAAGCGCAGGGCGCAACCTCATCAACGCCTTCCTCTCAGAAATGGATGGCGCGGAGTCGAACAACGACGGCGTGCTCATTCTCGGAGCCACGAATGCGCCGTGGCACATTGATCCCGCCTTCCGTCGTCCAGGCCGCTTTGACCGCACCTTGTTTGTGCCGCCGCCGGATGAAGCTGGGCGTGCGGCCATCATCGAGGTCATGGCGCAGAAGAAACCGATCGGTGAGCTGGATCCGCGTGCGCTTGCCAAAAAAACCGAGGGCTTTTCGGGTGCCGATTTGAAGGCAGTCTTTGATCTCGCCACGGAAGACGTGATGAACGAAGTCATGCGCACCGGCAAGGTCATTCCGCTGACCACCAAGGACCTCATCAAAGCGGCGGGCCGCCACAAAGCGACGACGAAGGCGTGGTTTGAGAGCGCCAAGAATTACGCGATGTATTCCAACCAAAACGGCTTCTACGATGACGTCTTGAAGCATCTCGGCCTCATGAAGCGCTGAACCCCCTGACGGCGCATGGCTGACGAATTTCATCCCTCCCCAGAAGCCGCTTTCGCCCGTGGTCGAATGCTGCAAAGCCACCACCGCCTGCAAGAAGCTATTGCCTGCTACCAGCAGGCGCTTGAACTGGATGCGCAGCACACGCCCAGCTTCATCATGCTCGCGCTGTGTTGGATGCAGGAGGATAACACCGCGCCGAAGTCGATCGATGCAGCGCAGCGCGCTGTGGCGCTCGAACCGGAAAACCCCTTCGCGCGCAGCGTGCTGGCGCTCGCCTTGAATGCGAATGCCAAAGACGGCCAGACTGCTGCGGTCAAAGCGGCGCTGCAGCAAGCCGAGGAAGCGGTGAATCTCGATCCCGACAGCGATTTCAGCCATGCCGTGCTCGCACGTCTGCACCTGCGGCTGCGTGATTATCCCAAAGCGGAAGCCTCCGCCCGTGCCGCGCTCTCACTGGACACCGAGAACACCATGGCCGCCGAGGTGCTGTCTGCGGCGCTTCTTCTACAGAAGAAGGACGGCGACAACCAGGAACTGATCCAATACCAGCTCCAGCGCAATGCGGAGGACGACAGCGCGCATACCAGCGCCGGATGGATAGCGGTGATGCAGGGCGATCACAAAAAAGCCAACCAGCACTTCCTTGAGGCGCTGCGGCTCAACCCCATGAATGAAAACGCGCGTTTGGGCCTCATCGAGTCCTTACGCGCACGCTCCTGGCCGTACCGGCTGCAACTGAAGTTTGCGCACTTCATGAACCAGTTCAC
>CAINXC010000698.1 GCA_903854655.1 uncultured Verrucomicrobiota bacterium
CGACCGTTTTCTGATGCGCCTGGAGCTGGGCATCCCCGGCCGCGAGGCGGAGCGCGCCATGCTTCAGGGTGAAGACCGGCGCGAGGTGCTGCGGGGGCTGACGCCAGCAATTGAACCCGCCGAGCTGCGCGATTTGCAAAAGACCGTGCGTGCCGTGCATGCCGCCCCGGCGCTGCTCGACTACCTACAGGACCTCCTGGCGACCAGCCGCCAGCACGGCCACGGGCTGTCCCCGCGCGCCGGGATCGCCCTGCTCGCCGCCGCGCGCGCCTGGGCGCTGATGCAGGGCCGCCCGATGGTGATTCCCGAAGACGTGCAGGCCATCGCCCCCGCCGTGATCGCCCACCGCCTGGAACACGCCGTGGACGGAATGACGGGCAGGGAGGTGGCGGCGAAGGTGCTCCGGGAAACGAGGGTGTGACGGGAGGAGTTCTTGGTTCTTGGTTCTTCGTTTCCAACTCCCAACCCCTCACTCCTAACCAAGAACCAAGAACCAAGACCGTCCCCCATGCTCCGCACCCGCCCCAACCGCCACACGGTCGCCCTGGCCGCCATCGTGCTGGCGATGTGGTACGCCGGGGCGGCGCAGCAGAACGGGGGAGCCTACCTGCTGGCCTTCCTGATCGGCTCGGTGGTGATGGTTTCCTGGCTGCACGCCAAGGCGAACCTGCGGGCGCTGGTCCTCAGCTCGGGCACAGTCCCCACCGCCAGGCAAGGTGAACGGCTGCGCCTGCCGCTGCGCCTGACTGCAGGCGACGGCCCCGTCCCCTGCGGGGTGGAGATCACGGCGGTGGGAGCGGCCGGGCCGGTCTTTGTTGAATCGCTCTCCACCGATCATCCGACCCATGTGGAACTGCTCATGCCCGCTCTGGAGGCGGGCAGGCGGGGCAGCTTCACGGTGATCGCCCGCAGCGGCTATCCGCTGGGCTTCTTCACGGCCGAACGGGTGATCGAAGTCACCCAGGCGCACCTTGTCCATCCACGGCCAGCGGGCCGACTGCCGCTGCCACCATCTGTCCCGGCGACAAGCGACAAGGCTGGCAAGACGGCGGCGGGCTCTGGAGCGGGCGAGGATTTCGCCGGAGTGCGCGAATGGCAGCCGGGCGATTCCCTTCGCCAGGTCGATTGGAAGGCCGTGGCCAGAGGGCGACCGATGATGGTGAAGCAATGGAGCACCTCGTCCAGCGACGTCGTCTGGCTGGATTGGGCGACGTGGCCGCTGCCGGAAGAGGACCGCATCGCCCAGTTTGCCGCCTGGATTGACCAGGCTGAATCCCAAGCCCTTGCCTATGGCCTGCGCCTGCCTGAACAGGTGACCCAGCCTGACACAGGAATCGCGCATCGAAGACGCTGCCTCGACGCACTGGCGCACCAGTCGTCGGGAGCCGGCTCGCAGTCCCGAAGCAAGCATTCGCTGCTACCGACGCGAGCGCCCTCGCGCGAAACATCAGCGGATGTGCCGGGCAAGCCCTCGCAAATGGCGGCGCTCTGCCTGGCGCTCGCCGCCCTTCCCCTCGTCGGCGAGGTCCCGTGGTCGGGCGTCATCGTCTTCTACCTCGCCCTGGCGATTCAGTGGTATCGGCGGCGGCAGGGCCGTGACCCGGTGGCCCTCCCCTGGCGGCTGCTCCTGCTCGGGGCCGGGGTGGCGGGCGCGGGCGTGCAAAGCGGCACCTTCTTTGATCTGGAGCCCGCCGTGGCCGTGATGCTGTCGGTGACCGCCGGCAAGATCCTGGAAACCCGCACCGCGCGCGACCTCCAAATCATCCTGCTGCTGGGCTGGTTTCTCTGCCTCTGCACTCTTGCCCTGGATCAGGCGCTGGGGCGCTCGCTGTACGTCCTTGGGATCTTCGCCTTGATCACCGCCACCCTGATCCGTTTCAGGCGCGGTTCGCCGGGCCTGCGCGTGCCGCTGAAAACCACAGGTGCGCTGATGGCGCAGGCGCTGCCGTTTGTGCTGCTGCTGTTCTTCTGCTTTCCTCGCGGCGCCGGGGCTCTTGCCATGCACCTGGGCAGGCAGTTCAAGCACCGCACCGGCATCTCCTCCTCGCTCGACCCTGGCTCCATCGCTGTGATCGCCCAGTCCACGGCGCTGGCGTTCCGTGCCACGTTCGTGGAAGGCAGGGTGCCGGATCTTTCGGACCGCTACTGGCGCTGCCTCGTGTTGTGGGGCTGCCATGGTCTCCGATGGACCCAGGGCAGCTCTCACAGCAATGCGTCATTGGCGGAGGCCTCTTTCGACGGCGACCTGCATCAGCGGATCCTGCTGGAGCCACACGGAGACCACTGGCTGCCCGCGCTGGACACTCCCACGCATGTGATGTCGAATGTCGACGATCACTCATTGGTGCCTGCGGACAGCACTCTGCGCAGCGCCAGCCCGGTGAACAGCGTGCGCCGCTATGATGTGGGCTCACGCCCGGCTCTGACCTATTCGGAGCCACTGCCGGAATCCGAGCGCAAAGCGGCGCTGCAGGTGCCCGCCCTCTCGCCGGAGGTGAAGGCGCTCGCGGCCTCCTTCACCGCAGGCGAAGCCGTCGACTTCCAGATCGCGAACAACGCCATCCAATACTTCCGCAAGCAGGGCTTCCGCTACACGCTGGAACCCGCCACCTATGGCGAGCGCCCCCTGGACGAGTTCCTTTTTCAGCGCCGCCTGGGTTTCTGCGAGCACTTTGCGGCTTCGTTCGCCACGCTCATGCGCCAGTGCGGCGTTCCGGCGCGGATCGTCGTCGGCTACCTGGGCGGCGAAGATTCAACCAAAGGCGGCGTGCATCTCATTGTCAGGCAGTCCGACGCGCACTCCTGGTGCGAGCTTTGGTATGAAGGCAGGGGCTGGACCCGCGTGGACCCCACCGCCTCCCTGGCTCCCGGCCGGCTGAACAGCGACCTGCGAACCTACCTGGAGGGCGGACTTGAAAGCGCCTTCGCCAGGAACCGCAACACTTGGTGGGGTCGCGCAATCAACCAGGCCCAGCTTGTGTGGGATGGTGTGAACTATCAATGGTACTCGCGTGTGGTGCAGTTTGACGAGGATGACCAGGACAGTCTGTTCAACACCTGGCGTCTCATGCGCCTTCGCGTTCCAACCCTTGTCGCTGGAGGGCTCGTCCTGTTTGCGGCGCCGCTTGCGCTTCTGTGGCTGTGGCTCAGCCGCAAGACCCGGCATCCTGATCCTGCCGTGCGGGCCTGGCGGGCGTTCGGAGCGAAGCTCGCACGCAGGGGCGTCGTCCGCGCCGACAACGAAGGCCCGGAGAACTACGCGGCCCGCGCCGCCCTTGCGCTGCCGGGGGCGGCGGCGCAGATCAGGCGCATCGGTGATCTTTACGTGCAGCTTCGCTACGCGGAAGACCGGGGGCTGCTCGGCGAACTGAGACGATGCGTTCGAGGCCTCAAAACCTAACCTCTAACTTAGTGCATGTGTTTCGGCATCCAGGCCTCAAGCTTGCTGATGCTCTCCTTGGCTCCGCTGCTCACCGGGATGCCCCAGGCGTCGAAGAACGGCCCCAGGTTCTTGTTCGTGATCTTGGAGTAGCGCACCATGAACTGGTCGCGCTTCTCGTCATCATTGCTTGGCAGCGGGCCGAAGCTGCTGTCGTTGTAGCTGTCGAAGTACTTCTTCACCGCGTCCCAGCCAAAGCCGTCGATGAGCTGGATGTAGGTGGTGAGGGCGCGGAAGGGGTCCTTCTTCCAGGTGGCGAAGGGCGCGCCCTCCTTCTTGTGCTTGAGCCAGTGCTCCTTCTGCGCTTCCTCCGAAGCACCGGTGTGGCCGATGGTCTTGGGCTTGCCCAGCGCGGCCTCGAAACAGTAGAGGGCGAACACATTGTTGGTCACCTCACCCGTGCCTTCAAAAGTCCATTCGCCCTTTTGGTGGTTATGCCCGATCTCATGGTAAAAACCCCAGCCGGGCCATTTCAGGCGGTTGAAGGTCACCATCTCCATCGCCGCGCTGACCGGCACCATAATCGGGTAGCCGCTGTGCATGTACCCGGCGCTGATCTGCACGTCGGACACGATGCGCTCGGGGCGCTTGCGGTCCTTGGTCACGTTGGAAAGCTCGTCCTGCACATCGATCACCTTCTGCCAGTAGGTCATCAGCTCGGCGGGGTTCTTGACGGTGCGCGCAGCCTCCGTGGGGCAGCACAGCACCACGCCTTTGCACGCGAGCTCGGCCCAAGGCGCCGGCCGCTTGCTGATTTCCGTCTTCCACTGCTCATCCGTTGTTTTGCCTAACACAAACAAGGGCGCCTGAACACCGCCGCCGATGACAACGCTGAACGGCGCGCCGCTCTCCGCCTTGCCTGGCACAACAATGTAGATGAGGCCGCCAAAGCCGCTGGAGGTTTCGGTGAGCGCCTGTTTCAAAGGCACGGTGCGGGTGATTTCCGGCGCACGCATCCACTTGTCCAGGTGGTAAAGCGAGTCCGTATGGCAGCCGATGCGCAGGCTGTATCCCTGCCCCACCGCGGCTTCAGGCAGCTTCACGCTGATCTTGTCGCCCGCCGAAGCGTACAATCCCGTGCTCTGCCAGCCCGGCACCGAGGGGTCGATGGTCACCTCCTGGTTCACCCGCTTCACCTCCGCCGCGACCATGCCAGGAAACACGGCGGCGGCCGGATGCGCCTTGATGTCGGCACCACCGGCCAGCTTCAGGATCCGCGTCTCAATGCCCAGCCGCAGGCGCGGTGCCACATCGCTTTCCAGCAAGGGCTTGTCACGTGTGGGAACAATGCTCGATCCCTCGCCGAGGGCGCTGACCACCGCCGTCTGCAAGCCGCCGCCCTGCGAGGGCTGGCAGGAAAGCGCCACCTGCAAGGCGTTCACGCCCTGGTTCATCGCCGCTTCATCCGCCGCCGCGCCCTGCTTTTGCTTGCGCAGGGCGAGCACCGCCTCCGCAGCGTTCATCATGCCGGGAAGATCAGCGCTGGCCGAAAAGGTGCGCACCTGATCGGGGAAGGTCATGCTTGTCCAGCCCAGCCCGGCCGCCCGCAAGGCCCGGTTGCCAGGATGCTCGTCATTCAGCGATTTGCCGCCTGAAGTCTGGTCATAGGCCCAGCCGGTGGCGGCGGCGATGACGCCTCCCCCGCCCTTCAAGTAGTCGCTGAGTGCAGTCACCTCGGCATCGCCCAGATCACTGGGGCCGAGGATGATCACATCGAACTCGCTGAGATTCTTCTTGTCCACCGCCTTGAAGCTCTTGGGCCTGAAGCCGCGCTTCTCCAGGAAGGCATTCGAGCCGCCGTTGCGAACGCCCACGCGCGGCTTCTCCTTGCCGCTGCACCACTTCACCGCGTTCACCAGCAGCGTTCCCGCATCGCTGCCGCCGATGCTTGATCCATCAATGTAGCCCGTGTGGCCGTAGATCAGCGCACGGCCCTTGCCATAGGCGGCGGCGGCCACCAATGCCAGCTCCGCCTTGCCGTCCGCATTGGCGGCGATCACAGGGAAGGCGAACGAGCCAAAGATCGCCACCGGTCCCGGCGCGCCCATCTTGGGCAACTCCTTCACCCCTTGCAAAAGCTTGGCGCGCTCGACGCCCTGCCAACCAGAGGCTGCAGGCGCTCCCGCACCCTTGGATTGACCATTGAGAAACGCCGTCGAGCCCAGCAGGCTAACGGCCACCAGCAGGGCGGAGGCGGATTTCATGGGTAGAATTCAGCGGTAGATGACGACCAGAAACAGCACGGCCTCAGTCTTGCCGGCATTCAAAATCGCATGGGCGACATCGGCCCGGTAGGTGGCGGAATCGCCCTTGACCAGGGCCTCACGCGAGTTGCCGGACTCGAGGTCAACCGCGCCTTCCTCCACCGTGAGGAATTCACGCGTGCCATCCACGTGCGCCTGGCTGCGCAATGCGCCTCCCGAGGGAAGCCGGACTTCGTAGAACTCCACATCCTTCTCCAAGTTGAGCGGCGAGAGCGTGCGGATCTGGCACTGCTTGTCCGCCCGGAAAATCTGCGCCCGGTCCGTGGCGCGAATGATCTGGATGGACGAAGCGGAGTCCGCGCTCTCGATAAGGTCCTGCAGGGTCAGGCCAAAGGCACGGGCGATGCGATAGGTTACGCTCAGAGTAGGGTTGGCCCGCTCGCGCTCGATTTCGCTGAGCATGGAGCGGCTCACGCCACTGGCCGAGGCAAGCTCTTCGAGCGACCAGCCGCGATCTCCACGCAGCTTCTTCACACGACGGCCGAGGTTCTCGTTGATGGACTCGGCGTCCGACGCTGCGGACGGCGCCGTCTTGCTTTTGACAGTCTTTTTGGTGGATTTGCCGGCGGCCATGACCATGCATTATCTTGGACGCAACATCCTGTAAAGTGGAAATTTCTTCTTGCCACTTTATTGGAATCATGTCCACTGTGTCGCACGCCATGACTCTGCCCGTTCTGTTCGATCACTTCGGCTGCGCCGTCTCGGCGCTGTCGGGAGTGCTGGCGGCAAGGGGCAGGCGGCTGGATCTTTTTGGCGTGCTGGTGCTCGCGCTGGTCACCGCGTTTGGCGGCGGCTCGCTGCGCGACATGCTGGTGGGCGATGGCGCCGTCGCCTGGCTGCGCTCGCCCGAAATCTTCACCACCGTCTGCGTGACCGCCATCACCGCCTTTGTCTTGTGCCGCTGGTGGGCTCCTCCCTCAAGCCTGCTGCTGGTGGCGGACGCGCTGGCGCTTGGTTTCTTCGCCGTGGTGGGCACACGCAAGGGTCTGTCGCATGAATTCGCCCCATCGGTCTCCATTGCGCTGGGAGTCATCACCGGCGTGGCCGGCGGCATCATCCGCGACACCCTCACCGGACAGGTGCCGCTGGTGTTTCGCCAGGACACCTATTTCTATGCCACCGCCGCCATGTTCGGCGGGATCGTGTACTGGCTGCTGAGCGTACCTTTAGGCGATGACCGGGCGACCTGGATCGCAGTAACCGCCGCCATCGTGCTGCGCCTGGGAGCCATCCGCTACCGCCTCGCCCTGCCTGAATTCAAGTCCAATGACGTGGCCTGAACATGAACCCCGATTCCTCCGTGATTGACCAAGCCATTGCGCTCGCGAGCCGCCTGCAAGTGCGCGCTGTCGAGCTGCTCACACCCGCCGAGCGCCGTCAGCAACTGGAACTCGACCGCATGTGCCAGACGCCCGAGGACAAGGCGACCATGGTGCAACTCACCGATCAAGCATTCCGCTCCCGCCGCGCTTCGCGGGTGGCCGGCCAGTTCACCCACATCCTCGACGTGCAGGGCATCCCCCGCTTCTTCAGCCCGCTGGACAAGGCGATGCTGCGCGGCTTCCAAACGTTCGGCAACTGGCTTCCCGGAGTGACGGTGCCTTTGGTGAAGGAGCACATGCGCCAGGAGACGGCCAATGTGGTGCTGCCCGCCGAAAGCGAGCACCTCACCGCGCACCTGCGCGCCCGCCAGGCGGAAGGCGTGCGCATGAACCTCAATTTTCTCGGCGAAGCCTTGGTCGGCGAGGAGGAAGCTGCGCATCGGTTGGACAAGTACCTTGCCGCCCTGCAACTGCCGGACGTGGAGGTGCTCTCCGTGAAGATCAGCACGCTCTACTCACAGATTTCCCCGCTCGCCCGCGAGCATACCCTGAAGGTGCTGTGCGACCGGCTGGAGATTCTCTACCGCGCCGCCGACCACCTGCGCTTTACACGAAGCGACGGCGCGCAGGTTCCCAAATTCATTTACCTCGACATGGAGGAGTACCGCGATCTGCAACTGACCGCCAAAGCCTTCATGCGCACGCTTGACCGACCAGGGCTGGAACGCATCTCCGCCGGCATCGCCTTGCAGGCCTATATTCCGGACTCAGCGCAGATGCAGCGCGAAATCTACGCATGGGCGCGCCAGCGCCTCGCGAAAGGCGGAGCGCCCGTCACCCTCCGGCTCGTGAAAGGGGCCAACATGGAAATGGAGCGCGTTGAGGCCTCACAGCGCGACTGGCCGCAGGCGCCCTTCAAGACCAAGCTGGAAACGGACGCGAACTACAAGCGCATGCTGAACGAGGCCATGCGGCCTGAAAATCTGGCCGCAGCCCGTGTGGGGGTCGCCTCGCACAACCTCTTCGACCTTGCTTACGCCCTCGTGCTTGTTAGTCAATCGGGCGCTGGAGACCGCGTTCAGTTCGAGATGCTCGAAGGCATGGCCAATCATCAGCGCCGCGCCTTGCTGGAGGAAACGAAGAGCCTGCTGCTCTACGCCCCGGCGTGCCGCCGCGAAGAGTTCCTCAACGCCATCGGCTATTTGATCCGCCGCCTGGATGAGAACACCGGCAGCGACAACTTCCTGCGCCACACCTTCAAGCTGCAGGTCGGCTCCGAGGAATGGCGACGGCTGGAGGCCGGCTTCCGCGCCTCCTTCGCCACACCCGTATCCGATGCGCCCCGACGCCGGCAGAATCGCAACACGGAAACATTCCATGAGAGATCGCCCGCTCCATTCGAGAATGAGCCCGACACCGACTGGTCGCTGCCGCAAAACAGCCGCTGGGCTGAGGAGATCGTTGCTCGCCACGAAGCTGGCATCGACTTGATCCCGATCATCATTGCGGGCCAGGAAGTGGGCGCCGGACAGCGCAAAGTGCGCGAGTGCCTTGATCCCTCAAGGCCCGGCGTGGTCATCACCCGCTACGTCGAGGCCACGGTGGAAGACACCGAGCGGGCTGCGCAATGCGCCAAGGCCGATGCCGACGGCTGGAGAACGATGAGCATGGATGCCCGCGATGCCATTCTCGGCCGCGTGGCGGCGGAACTGCGGATGGCCCGCGGCAAGCTCATGTGGGCTGCGCTCGCGAATGGCGGCAAGACGCTCGCCTAGAGTGATCCGGAGGTTTCCGAAGCGGCGGACTTTTTGGAGTTCTACCGCAGCTCGGCGCGCGGCTTCTTCGATCTCCCTGGTGTGGAAGCAAGCGGGCGCGGCGTGGTCGTGGTGGTGCCGCCGTGGAACTTCCCCATCGCCATCCCCTGCGGCGGCATTGCCGCTGCGCTGGCCGCGGGCAACACCGTCATCCTGAAGCCCGCATCGGACACGGTGCTGGTCGCCTGGGAGCTGTGCCAGTGCTTCTGGCGCGCAGGTGTATCACGGAATGCCCTGCAATTCCTGCCCTGCCCCGGCAGTGGCGCGGGGGCGGCTCTCGTCAGTCATGCGGACGTGGACGCGGTGATTCTCACCGGAGGCACGGACACCGCGCGGCGAATGCTTGCGCGCAAGCCGGACCTGCGATTGTTCGCTGAAACCGGCGGCAAGAACGCAAGCATCATCACCGCGCTCAGCGACCGCGAGCTGGCGCTCAAGCACGTGGTGCATTCCGCTTTCAGCCATGCGGGACAGAAGTGCTCCGCCACCTCGCTGCTGCTGCTGGAGCGCGAAGTGTACGAGGATGCCGATTTCAAGCGCATGCTGACCGACGCCGTGCACAGCATGGAAGCGGGCGGCGCCTGGGACCTTCCAACTCGCATGGGGCCGCTTATCCGCCCGCCCGGCGGCGATCTGGAGACGGCCTTGAAAACACTCGAGCCGGGCGAGTCGTGGGCGGTCATGCCACGCCAGTTGGGAGCCAATCCCCGCCTGTGGTCCCCAGGCGTGAAATGGGGCGTGGCGCGCGGCAGCTTCACGCATCTCACCGAGTTCTTCGGTCCCGTGCTGGCTGTGATTGCCTATGATACATTGGACGATGCCGTCGACATCGTGAACGAAACAGGATACGGCCTCACCAGCGGCATCCACAGCCTGGACGAGCGTGAGATTGCGCAATGGCGCGAAAGCATCCAGGCCGGCAATCTCTATGTCAATCGCAGCACGGTCGGCGCCGTCGTGCTGCGGCAGCCGTTCGGCGGCCTGGGCCGGTCCTGTTTTGGCCCCGGCATGAAAGCGGGCGGCCCCAACTACGTGGCGGAATTCATGCGCTTCGAGGATCGCTCCAAGTCCCCCGAGGATGCGCTCCTGGCCAATGCCGCGCTGGCGGCCCTGGCGATACAAGTCACGAGCGGCGACTCGGCGCTGTTCTCCGACGAGCGTGTCCGTCTGCGCTCCGCCCTGCGCAGCTATGATCGCGCCTGGAATGACGAGTTTGGCCGCCAACACGATGAACTCCGGCTGCTGGGCCAGGACAACATCCGCCGCTACCTTCCCTTCCAAGAAGTTCGGGTGCGGGTCGATGCGCTCGACTCCGCCTTTGACATCATCGCCCGGGTGGCAGCGGCGCGCCTGACCGGAGCGCGCGTGATCGTCAGCTCGCCACCGGATCTTGACAGCGCCGTGGTGAGCTGGCTCGACCAGGCCACTGATGCGTGGGCGGCATCCATTGAGTTTATCGAAGAAACCGATGAGGCGCTAAGCGCTCATGTCGCCACCTCGCCGCCACACGCCACCGAGCGCATTCGCTACGCAGGGCAGGACCGCGTCCCCACCAGTCTTCGCGCCGCCGCCTCAAACAACGGCGTTTACCTTGCCGACGAGCGGGTCCTGGCCGAGGGTCGCGTGGAACTGCTTTGGTACTTGCGTGAGCAGAGCATCAGCCATGACTATCATCGCTACGGCAACCTGGGCGCGCGTGCTGACGAAATCCGCCGCGATCCCGCCTAACTTGTTTTCGCGCCATGGACATCCTTTCCGCCACCCTTCTGCTGCTCACCATCATGGACCCGCTGGGCAACGTGGCCAATTTCATCAGCGGCCTGCAACCCGTGCCGCTGGAACGCCGCCTGCGTGTCATCGCGCGCGAGCTGCTGTTCGCGCTGGCGATCATGCTTGGATTCCTTTTCTGCGGGCGCTGGGTGCTGGGCCTGCTGCATTTGAAGGAGGAGGCGCTGTTCATCAGCGGCGGCATCGTGCTGTTTCTGATCGCCCTGAAAATGATTTTCCCAGACGCCCGGCACGAGACTGAGGAAACGGCCACCGAGCCGTTCATCGTGCCGCTCGCCACCCCCTTCATCGCCGGCCCCTCCGTTCTGGCCTCGCTGCTGGTCATGGTCAATTCACAGCCCGAGGCAACGGGCAAGTGGCTGGCCGCCTTGCTCCTCTCGTGGAGCATCACCGCTGCCGTGCTGCTGCTCTCCCCTCTCATCGCCCGCGTGCTCAAGCAGAAAGGTTCCATGGCTGTTGAACGCCTCATGGGCATGCTGCTGGTCCTGATCTCCGTGCAAATGTTCCTCAACGGGCTCGAACATTACATGAAGCGATAGCCGCCCTTCCTTTTCGAACCATGCAACGCCACCTCATAGCCACTCTCGCCCTGCTCGCTTTGACGGGCGCATCCCGCGCTGCGGAAGATCTCTGTGCTCAACCCTCGCCGGAGGACATGGCCAAGGCCGCCGGCGTCACGCTGCCCAAATCTCCCTGGCACGTGGCGAACATCTGGTGGGATTTCAACGCTCCGGTGGAGCATTTCACCTCGCTTGAGATGGACGTGACCATCGATCGTGACATCCCCTCCACCTACAACCTGTATGTCTCGCCTGTGGGCATCGCCAAGATCAACGACAAGCAGTTCTACGGCGGCATCCAGACCAACATCAACGGCTGGCCGGACAAGGAGAGCCGCGCGCGCGTCTTTCCCGGCAAAGGCGCCATTTTTTCACGCTGGTCAAACGACAAGAAGACGCCCATCGGGCTGGATCACGTGCATACCGCCAGCGCGGACTGCCTGGTGGAAAGCGCCGGTTATGAGGGCGAGTTCGCCAGCGTGCGCCGGCCCTTCGCCTGGACCAAGGGCACCTACACCTACCAGATCACCAGGGGCGAAACCGAAAAGGTGAACGATGTGGACTGCACTTGGTTCCACTGCCGTGTGAAGGACGGCAACGGCACGGTGCAGGACGTGGGCAGCCTGAGGTTTGAAGGCACCGATTTCACCTACTGGCCCAAGCATGCGGCCTTTGTGGAGGTGTACAGCACCGCAAAAATCCCACATTCGGGCATCCCCAAGGTCAACATCACCTTCGGCTGGCCACGACTCAACGGCAGGAAGGCCGACCTGAAGAAAGCCTCCGCCTTCTATCCCAATGATGCCGTGGGCACCACCGCTTCACCGGACTGCTGCTGGATCAAGGCCGATGGCGAGAACTGCGTGGTGGAGGTGGGCCCCATCTTCAAGCGCGATGAAAGCAAGCGCCGCCATCCGCTGGACCTCAAGTCCCCGGCCAAAGGAACGTGAGATCCGTCGCAATCCGGGCGCCTCTGGCAATGATCTCCTCAGCGGGCCGGAACATTGCGTGAAACGTTGAACTCGGCCAAATCGTTGGTGACGTGTGATACCGACGCCCGCCCGGGCAGGCGTTTGGGCATTCTGCGACACCTTCCATGATGAACATCAGAACAGAAAGGCCACGGCGGCAAACGGTGGATTCGTCCTTCCTCACGGTGGCGGCGGCGCTGCTCCTGGCGCTGCCCGGCGCTGCGGCGGAGAAGGGTCCGGCTGTCGTCACAATCGACGCGGAGCCCATTCATGGCGGCACGGTAAGTCCGCTCTTGTTTGGGAACTTCATCGAACTGCTCGACGACGTGGTGCCGGCCATGTGGGCTGAGATGCTCAATGACCGGTCCTTCGAGGGAGTCGAGCCCGTCACAAACTCGTTCTATTTTGATGGAACGCCGGATATCTGTGACCGGAAGTGGGACGTCAACGACACCTGGACCTACGACACTGACCGGCCCTTCAACGACGCGCGATGTGCGAAATTGACGGCGGCCCAGGATCACCCAGCCGCCCTGACCCAGATGGGCCTCGCCGTGAAGCCAGGAATGAGCTACCGCTTCACCGGCTGGTTCCGCGCCGATGGTTCGGTTGCCGCCTCGGTCATCCTCAAGACGCTGCTGCCGGACGGCTCCTGGACGACCTTGGCCAGCGCTCCGCTGCCGGACACTTCGAATTCCTGGAAGAAGTGCTCGGTGACAATGATCTCCCGCGGACTCACGGACCGGGTCGTGTTTGAGTTGAAAGCGGAAGGCAAGGGCCGCCTTTGGGCCGACAAGCTTTCGCTGATGCCTGACGACAATGTGCATGGCTGGCGGCGCGACGTTGTCGATGTGGTGAAGGACCTGCACCCGCCCGTCATCCGATGGGGCGGCTCCATCATCGATCCTGGCGCCTACCGGTGGAAAAACGGCATCGGCGACCGTGACAATCGCGCGTCATTTCGGGACAAGGTTTGGGGTCGCATCGATCCGAACGATGTGGGCATCGATGAGTTCTGCCAGTTCTGCGAGGCGGTGGGAGCGAAGCCCTTGATTTGCGTCAGCTTGTCCGACGGGCCAGAAAGCGCCGCTGATCTGGCACGGTATTGCAATGGCGATGCCGCCTCAGAATGGGGCGCCAAACGCGCCGCCAACGGCCATCCCGCGC
>CAINXC010000699.1 GCA_903854655.1 uncultured Verrucomicrobiota bacterium
CCGATGACGGACATGAGGCTCCAGAAGTGCGGGAAGTGGATGGTGGGCTGCTCTTCACCGGTGACGGTGAAGGAGATGCCGGCGATCTGGCCGTTGATCTGCGGCGGATTGGGCGGGGTGTTCGGTCCGGGGACAAGCTGCGTGGGCGGCGGGGAATCGGTGAAGATGGTGTCCTCGACCACGATCTCAGGAAGTGAGACACCGCCCTTGAGCGGGGTGTTCCAGCCTCCCGCAATCGGCACGGTGATGAGGTTGCCGCTGATCTCCTGGGAATCGCAGGTGATGCGGCGCACTGCGTCCTTGCTGGACACGTAGCCCATGAAGCGGGCGGTGATGCGGTACCAGCCGGCGATGAGCAGCTTGGGATTGGCGCTGATGCAGACGGTGGTGCCGCCGTAGCCGCCGCTCTGGCCGGGAATGAAGAGCGCCTTGTTGCTGGTGATCCACACGTCCTCAATCGTGTCCCAGTCGCGCAGATTGGCGGTGACATCGGGATAGCCCTTGAGCTGGCGCGCGGCCTTGGGCCCGGCGACGCCGTAGGACGAAAGGGCGTGCTCGTAGATGCCGTTTCCGGTGTCCGTGGTCGTGATGAAGTCGATGAGCAGGCCGCCGTAATTAGGCACCTGCTGGCGGGCATTGAATTCGAACTCGTTGCTCGAAACAAAGGTGTGAGATCCCGCATCCAGCTCATCGCCACGACGGATGATCGTGGGCGCCGGGGCCGCCAGCAGCCGGGGGCTGGCGAAGGTGCCGAAGAGAATGGCGCTGGCGGGGGTGGGCATCGGGGCGAAGAAGGAAGGAGGAAGAAGGAAGAAGACTGAGGGAAGCCAATCGGGAGATTGGCGATCCCGGAGGATCAGTTGGCGAAGATGAGCTGTTGCTGGAGCTGCTGAAGGACGGTGAGCTGCTGCTGCAGGAGCTGCTGATGCGGGTCGCCTGCCTTGGCGGCGGCATTGGCGGCGTTCTGCTGCACGGCCTGCTTGGCGGAGGCGGGAGGGCCAAGGTGGCGGCCGTGGTTGGCGGCATCGAGGCGAGGATTGGCCTTGTAGAAGTCATCGAGGCCGTGGCCGGTGGCGATGCCGCTGGGGCCGGTGTAGCCGCGTGTGATGACGGGCTTGCCGGCGATGCGGTCGAGATCGTTCTGATGCGTCGTGGCCTGCCTGCGGGCCTCGGCCTTGCTCATGCCGGGATTGGTCTTCTGGATCTCTTCGGCGGCCTTGTCGATGGCGTTGTTGCGCTCCAGTTGGTCGGCCTTGGTGGTCTGGCCGATGGCGCGGGCATGGGTGACAGCGTTGTCATCGCCACGGGCCTTGTTCGCCCGGGCGTTCTGGGCGGTTTGCAGGGCGCGCTCGGCGGTTACCAGGGCGGTGGCATTGGCCAGGGCGGTAGCGTCGTCGGTGCCGAGCTGTTCCTTCAAGGTCTTTTCCTGCTTGAGCACGGACAGCTTGTCCTGGAGGGCATTGACGGCGCTTTGATCGCCTTCCACGCTGTTTATCCTTGCCTGAGCAAGCTGCAGCTCGATGTCATACTCTTCTCTGGCGAGCCTGACCTTGTCCTGCTTCTCCGAGGCATCATTGGCCTGCTTGCCCATGCGCTTGCTGTCTTCGTCCTGCTCGCGATTGAGCCGGTAGAGTTCAGCCAGGTCTTTGTATTCCTGCTTGGCCCCGTCGTCACCATCCAGCCTGCCAGCGCTCTCCTTGCTTTGGGCGTCCTTTTCAAGGGCCGCCGGCGTCTGCTGCTTGATGCCGTGGCGCTCGTAGAGGCCCTTCATGCGGTCTTCACGGGCAGCATAGGCGTCCGCTTCTGACAGGCCGCTGATCTTGGCATCGGCGACGTGCTCCTTGAGTTCCTTGATCTCCTTGTAGCTGCGGATCTGCTCTTCAAGGGTCTTGTTAAAGGCGTCCTGCAGTTCTTTCTCAGCCTTCTTGGCGGCCGCCTGGGTCGCGGTGTCGTTTTCGAGGCGGTTGATCTCCTTCAGGTCGGCAATGAGCGCCGCCTTGTCGTCGGCAGGCAGCTTGCTGTGCTGGATCTCGGCGATGGACTTACGGAGGGCGAACTCACGCTGCAGGGCCTCTGCGGCGGGGATGTTGCCCTCGTTCTTGAGCTTCTGAATCTGGAGTTCCTGCGAGGATATTTCGCGGAGCCTTTCACGCACTTCGATCTCGCCGGTGTTCGTGGTGCCAGTCGCGCCGGCGAGCTTTCCGACATCCTTGCCCATGTCCTTCATCAGGCGAGTGGGATCGCCGCTCAGAGAGCTGAGCAAATCGGCGGGATGGGTGCCGAGAAAGGCCAGCACATGTTTCGCGGTACCCCAGGCCGTGCCGAGGCTTTTGGCCTTCTTCTCCAGTTCATCCGATTGCAGGGAGAGTTCCTTGTAGCCCTTGACCAGCTCATGCATACCACCGCTTTCGACGAGCTCTTCGTTGGTCTTTTTCAGTTCCTCGCTGCGCTGAATGAGCTTGTCGAAGCTGGCGGCCCCCTCCTCCGCCATGCGGTGCAGCACGGTGCCCACAAGCAGGCCACCGGCGACGATGCCGCCGGCGGGGCCCAGAAGGCTGGCCAGCTTGGCTCCGCCGCCGGCCAGCGAATTGAACACGTCGCCACCCTTGTCGATGTTCATCGCGACCTTGCTGCCGACTTTGCCGATCCTGCCGATGGCCCTGCCGTTTTGGGCGGCAAAGTCCCCAAAGCCGCCGCCATCATTGAGGCTGGACAGGTCGCGCTGGCCCTGCTTGGCGAAACTGCTGATCTTGCGCTGGGCACGGTCGAGCCCCGAATCAAGGCTGGCGTTGTCGGAAGCTAGTTTGACGGTGACTTCGTTGCCCATGGGCTTAGTCGGGGTCAGGTGTCAAAGACGGATAGGACGAATGGGAGGCATGGGACCTATGAAGTGCGGCGGCGGTACTTCTCGCGCCGGGCACGGGCTTCGGTGCGCGCGGTGTCGATTCTTGGATCTGCCCAGAAGGTGGTCTCGCGCGCCGACACATAGGCGGCGTGGATGTGGGCGTTGCCGCGCCACAACGGCAGATCCCACAGGATAAAGTGTTCGGACCATCCATGCCCTTTAAGCAGCTCAGCGTACCAAGCGCCGCTTAAAGGGATGGCGCGTTTCCCAATGAGCCCCGGCCGGGGCGCGTGGGCAGCCGCACTGCTGTCGTTTCGGCCACTTCATCCATGAGCCAGGCGAGGTTCACGGCTTCATTCCAGTCCTCTTCCGGGATGCTCGTTTCCGCCCATGCGGTGATAGCCTCGATGAAGCGGGTGGGGTTGCCGAGAAGGTGGACGAAGGCCTCGAACTTGTGCGAACAGATGAAGAGCATGGCCCAGCCATCGAAGGCCGTGGCCGTGGAATAACGGCCATAGCCGCTGGCCGGCAACGGGCAGAAATTGGAAATGAGACGCCACCAAAGCTGACGACGCATAAGGCTGAAACCTTCCAGTGCGTAATCCTCCCAAGCCTGCGATTCGGCATTGAAACGGTGCCACACGGGGGCAAAGGCGAACGCCTCTTCCAGCTTCTTGTACCGCTCGGCATCCGCCACGGATCTGGCAACGGCACGGGTGGCGCTGCGGCCAGGCTGGTGGTTGCCGGCCGGGACATTGTCCGAAAGCGGCCTCGATTCGTGCAGTGGAGGGGCGTTGCCTTCGGGGTCGTCGAAGACGGGAGGCGCGGAGGGCGCGGAGATGGGCTTGCGGGGTTTGGCCATGGGGATTTTATATTACACTGAATCAGTCGCTCTCAAGGTGTTCGTCGGCCTGCTGCCAGGCTTCGTCGGTGGCATTCTGAGCGATGAGAGCGCTCTTGAGGGTGCCTTTGGGGCGAAGCAGGATGAGCGGCACCTCCTGATCGAGGTGCTTCATGAGGGCCTCGCTCCACTTGCCTGCGTAGTAGGCATAAAGGAAGGGATGCTCTGGGTTCTCCTTGATCAAGGTGCCGTCACGAAGGCGAGACATGAGTTCCACGGCCCCGTAGGGATGCCATTCATCGTTGTCACGATGGATGGCGAAGCCGCGCTTGGGGACGATGAAGGCATGATGGTCGGCACCTTCGATTCGAGCGATGGGGATGCCGACGACACCGAGGGCTGCCGCTTCAGCCAGGGACTTGGTGCCAGTGAGGTTTGCGGCATCGAGCGTGATGCCCTCGGGCACGCGCTGGGCCCCTGGGACGTAGCTCATGCGGCTGCGGTTGGCGGCCCAGGCGAGGTGCCGGGCTTCGCCGCACTTGATCCAGTCGAGCAGCGCATGACTGTTGTGCAGCCCGCGCAAGCAGTCGAGCAGGGGGTGCGCGGGATCGGTCTTTTCCAGGTCACCAGACTTGAACGAATTGATCAAGGCACGGGTGCGGACGGGCTCTGGACCGTTGAGCAGGAACTCACAGCCCATGTGGAAGGTGTACTCACGCTTGCCAGTGCGGTCGTCGATGCAGAGCTTGTTTGCCGTGGGCACCATGGGACAGCCGATGGCGAGCAGGGAGGCCACCAGATCAGTGGTCGCAGCGCAATCGGGGCCATCAGCAATGAGCGGGACGCTGCTCTGCATGACTCAGGCGACGAAGGGCATGTGAATGATGGTGATGGTGCTCTCCACCAAATCCTCAATGGTCATCTTATCCTTAACATCCTCAAAGACCATTACACCATCCGTGGCCTCAAACCCGCGATACTGGCCACTGACAGTGGAAGTAAAATTGGCCAGGGTGGTGACTGCCGTGCCCGGATGCTGCGAACCGAAGCCGCTCTGGGTGCTGATATAGGCATTGATCGTGAACTTGAGCTTCGGGTTGCGATAGCGCCCCAACGTCTCGGCCCCCGTGGGGAGTGTCTTCCACCATTTAGCGTCGCGCGAGGCGTCGATGTCCACCGAATTGACCAGGAGCGTGGCTTCAGGGGCCGGAGCGAAGGCGGGCACGGTGCCAAACACCACCTGGGATGCGGGGAGAACGACGCCAAGGAACGCCAGGCCCAGGGCGGCCAGGAGGCTGCCACCGGCGCTGATGTTGGCCTGGGGACACCAGCCGAAGTGCTGGGCGAGCTGGGTGGCCGCCAGGGCGCAGAGGAAGCAGACGATGAGGAGGGTGAAAAGACGCATAAAGTGAGGAGTGCGAAGTGTTAAGTGAAGACGGGTGTTAGGGCCTTAGCGGTTTCTTCGGGCTGAGGCTGGATGGGGTCCACCTTGGCGGTGAGAGGGTCGATGGTGACCTCACGCGGAGGCGGGGAGGGCGCGGGAACAGGGGTTGCGGGCGGCGGAGGGAGGATGGCCAGCCACTCGCCTTTCTCGAAGGGGGAACTGAGCCCTCGTTTGGTCGCAGACGAGAAGGCCGGTGGATTCGTTGAAGCTGAAGGTGGCGTTCGGACCTTCGCTCGTTGGCTTCGGAATGGTGTGAGGCGTGTGCGTCATAACGTGCGGTGCGTGTCAATCCCACTTCAGTCCACGACAAGCCACATGTTGATGGTCTGCTGCCAACTGCGGACGTGGGCGGAGCCTTCGAGCTTCACTTCGACGGCATCACTGACCACGGGCATCTTGGGGATGTTGTAACCCGTGCGCTGCGCCACCGGAATGCTGAGGATGAAGAAGGTGAGGAAGGCATCGAGGGCGTTGATGCGCAGGCTGAGGTTATCGAGCCAGGCCATGGCCTGGCTTATGGACGTGCCACGGGGCACAGGGACGGCTTCCGTGGGCGCTGGCGAGGCGGTGATGCACAAGGTCACATGGATCTGCAGCTTGCGCACGCTGGGGTGCTTGTGCGCCACGCGCATGACTTCGATGGTGACACAGGGATACTGCAAATCTGCCGCATCGGCGGTGATGACGAGCGGGAGACCTTCCGCCGGGAGGCTGGTGCCGACGACTGTGATGGCGGTCGCGGCGGCGGGGATGGGCAGCAGCAGCGGCGTGGTGAGCACGAGGACGCCACCAGGCTGCGAGACATCAGTGCAGCCGTAGTCGATGGTGTACACATTGGGGTCGGAGCCGAAAGTGACCTTGTCGCCGGCGAGGATGTAGCCGGTACCGGCGGCATCGAGTTCGAGGGTGAACTGCCCGGCGGCATAGCCCTGGTTGTCAGTGGTCACACCAGCGGCGGTGCCGGTCGCGCCAATGAAGTTGCGCCAGATGCTGGCGATGAAGTCTTCGGGAGCTGCAAGCATGGTTGATAGTTGAGAGTTGATGGTTGATGGACGGACAGGGAAGAGGGATCACGCGGAGGCGCGGAGATCGCGGAGAGGGTCAGGCGGCATTGAGGCCGGCGCGCTTGAGGATGGCTCCGACCTTGGAGTTCACTTCGCGCGTGAAGGCGTTCTGGCGGTAGCCGCAGACGGTGGCGACCTTGCGGGCCATATCGAGGGCCTGATTGTAGGGCAGGCTGCTGGAGAGCAGCAGGCTGAAGCTGGTGTTCGTCACCTCGATCACGGCGGACCCTGGGGCGGCAGTGAGGGCCTGAACGAAGGGCGGCACGCCTTTGGGATCCAGACCCGCTTCGAGGGCCGCGACCAGCCAGCAGGCGGCGGCCCAGCCGATGTGGGTGTACAGCTCACGGCGCAGCAGTTCGAGCTTGGTCTTGTCCACGTAGTAGGGCTGCCTGCGGCCCAGGGAGACGAGCTTGCGGCCGGCGATGATCTGGCGCGCCTTGCGCTCGTTGTAGATCTCGCCCACATTCGGGTACTTCTCGCGGGTGGTGACGAAGACGGGCTTCTTGAGCGGCTTGCCGAACATCTGGGTGACCTTCCTGCGGCCCTTGAGGGCAACAGGGACAAAGATGCCCGCCAGGTCGCGGTTGATGCCGTGCTTGCCAGAGGCGAGGCCACCGCCGTTTTTGCCCGCAAAGGGCGGCGTGAGCTGGATGATGCCGGGCGTGCTGCCGGAGCTGCTCACGAGAAGCGTGGCCTGCTCTTTGGTGATAGTCGCGACCTCTTCGGGCAGCAGGCTGCGGGCACGGGCGCAACTGCCGAGGATGCCCGCGACATCAATGCTGCCGACGATGGAGAGGCTAGGCATCGCGATGACAAGTGAGGGTCCAGACGATGGCACCGATCAGGCGGCCCTGAGTCTCTTCGATGCGCCAGGTCTTCCCGCCCCAGGCGATGGGCGAGCCCTTTTCCGGGCAGGCGGGCAGCAGAGATTTGCGGACACGGACGGTGAGCAGTTCCACCTCGCGAAAGCCCAGGGTGAGTTCGATGATCTTGCGGCCGCCAGGGATGACGGCGCAGAGGTAGCCGACACCATTGATGGTTACGGTGTCACCGAAGGCGTCTTCCGTGGCATCGGCCTGCAAGGCGCGGGCGCGGGCGATGGCATTGGAGAGGGAGCCCATGACAGAAGAGAAAAGGGGTAAGGGATAACAGAAAAGGGTCAGACGGGGAGGCCCATGACTTTGCGCAGCACGGCGCACTCCCAGGAGGCACCGGCCATGGCGCGGTGCGGCTTCGACTCTTCGGGGACCTCGAAGGCGTTGCAGATGAGCCGGGACTTGAGGCCTTCGGCGGAGATTTGATCCGCCGCGCCGGCCTGGATGGCATCAATCACGGCCGCGGAATGCACATCAATGGTGCGGAAGCCAAAGGGCCACGGGGTGATGAGGTCCCATTCGCTCTCGTGGTCATCCATGGCGGCCTGCCAGCCTTTCTTCAACACATGCCAATCGTAGCCGGGGTTACAGCCGGCGAGGATGGCTTTGCGACCGTCGAGCCAGGCAGCCAGGCGGCAGATGGCTTCGGTTTCGGTCATCACGGTCTTGTCGCGCAGCCAGTTGCAGCCGTTGACCTTGAGGGCTTCGTCCTGGATCTCACAGTGTGGCCGTGGGCGGCAGCGTTCGTCGAAGCTGAGGGAGTGAATCCCGGCCATGCTCTCGTCCAACCAGAGGGCGGCCAGATCGACAATGCCGGCGGTCTCGCGGTCTTCGCTGGTGGCTTCGAGGTCGAGGACAAGGATGGGCGGCAGGGTCATGCTCCTGGGATGGTGTCAACGAAAAGACCTCGCAGGCGCGAGGTCTTCGAGTGGCGTGAGCTGGCCGAAAGAGGACGAAAGAGAGTGGATAAAGGCTTGGTGTGAGGAGGTGTCCGGGGCTTGTGATGAGTGGGTGGCTGTGCGGTGGTGCTGGCGATCTGCGTGGACAGCAGAGGTGGGGTGTCAAACTCCCAATGAAAACGCCCGGTGCCGAACAACAACGGCACCGGGCGTCCATCCATGGTCACTGCTCCTGACGGGCAGAACGGGTCTGTCAGGGCTTCGCTCTGGTCGAAGGGGGTTGCGGCTTGTCCAGGGTTACGGGCGGGGCATCGGCGGCCGCTGCGGATTCGGCCTGGATCTTGGCGAGCTGGGCTTCCAGTTCCTTGATGCGCTTCTGCGCGGCGTCATCGGCGGGGGCCGCTGGCGGGGCGTCGGGCTTGCCTTTCTCGGCGGGCGCTTCGTCGGGAACGAGGGTTGCGAAGCCGGGAGCGGGCTTATCGGCCACAGGGCAACTGGTGATACGCACGTTGCCTTTGGCATCGGCAAGATCAACGACAATGCCAGCATCCGTGTTGCGGGTGGCCTTGACTTCGAAGGACTGCGGTGCAGGAACGCCAGGCTGATGATAGAGGGCTTTGCTCATGGGCGAAAAGGGAAAAGGACTGAAGCCGGGGGGATCAGTTGACGGGGTTGACGAACATGGTGGCGCTTTGGGCGATGTTGCTGCCGCCGGCGGCGTCCACGGTGGCCTGGAGACGCACATAGCGGCGGGTGAACCAGGGGAGGCGCACGGTGGTATCGACGGCAGGGCCGCCCGCACCGCCAGCGCCGGTGGTGACGATGGGGGCGGGGCCGCCGGGGATGGCGGCGAAGGTGGTGCCATCGGCGCTGTCCTGAATGGTCAGCGTGAGGTTCTTGGTGTCCACCAGGCTGGGCGTGGCGGGCACGACGACTTCGATTTCCACGGAATCAGCCGTGGGGCCCAGCACCTGGTTGCCAAAGTCGATGGCGGCGGTGACTGAGGACGCGCCCGCGGCTGGGAGGGCGATGGAGGGCTGCAGGCTGGCGTCGTGAAGACGGCGCTTGCTGTTGGCGGAGGGGACGGCGACGGGGTTGCTCATGGCCTGAAAGGGATAAGGGGTAAGAGAAAAGGGGTAAGTGTGTTACAGCTTACTGCGGAACCTGGGGGGCGGTTTCAATGGGGTCGGTGTCCGGGATGCAATCGGTTTCGACGATGGGGATGCCGTTCACGCTGCGGGGGCGGGGTGCGATGGTGGGCTGATCGGGGCGGCTGGTGCCGATGCCGGTGAGCACGACGGTGCGGCTGTCCTGGAGCTGGGTGCAGGAGCGGCGGCTCATGAGGATGGCATCGGGCTGCCAGCCAATGGGGAAGCTGGCGAGCGAGGTGTTCATCAGCAGGTCGGTAAGACCATGGCCGGTGTCCGTCGAGAGGTTGGCGATGCGGCGGACGGAATGCGGGCTGGCGATCTGCATGCCGGCGAAGCCTTCCAGATCCGAGACATAGGCGGGGAGCTTCTTTTGGAAGGTGGAGTCGGTGGGATCAACGATGGACTCGATGCGGAAGTCCGGCAGAGTGAAGACAGAGCCGGTGCCGAACTCAAGCTGGACGGCGGCGGGGCCGAACTTGACGAAGTACACGCTGGACATGGTGCCAGTGGTGGTGCCGAGGGCATCGAGCGTGACCGTGTAGGTCTTGCCGGTGGCCTGGTCCGTGTAAGTGGCACCCCAGGGAGTGAAGTTCTTCAAGCCCGGGAAGCCCTTGCCATCCACGCCACGGCCGCCGTAGATCTGCTGACCGAGGGTGATCATGGCGGAGAGGGCCACGCCAGAGGCCTCGAAGAGCTGATAGCCGGCCGCCCCGCCGCGCTTCCAGTTGTCCGCCATGCGCTTGGGGCATTCGACGCGGCCGCCAAAGGGGAAGACTTCGAAGCTTTCCAGGCGGGTAAGCGACTTGGAGGCCGCCGAACCACCGCCCATGTCCACGAAGCCGGTGACAGGCAGGGCATAGCGGATCAAGGTTTCGTAGCGCAGGACACCCGCGCCGAGCTGTTCGCCGGGAAAGAGCAGCAGCTCAGGCACGGCGTTGATGTTTTCTTCGATGACGGCGCGCTCGACGTCGCCGCAGTTGGCGCGGACGAGGTCAAGCAGGGTGAGCATTCCGAGGGGCATAAGAAAAAGGGCGAAGACTGAAGTTAGAAGAGTGAAAGAGGGTGTTAGGCGAGGACCTTGTTGCGGGCGTTGAGCTTTTCGAGGGCCTTGGCCTTGACGTTTTCAGCCTGCCTGCCGTCGCCGGCATCCTTGATGACGGGGCCGGCCTGGGTGGCACCGAAGACACCGGCCTTGGCGGCGGTTTCCAGGGCTTCCAGGCGCTTGCGCAGCTCGGCGGGATCATTGGCTTTCGCCTCGGCATCGGCCTTGGCCTTGAGATCGGCGGCCTCCTTGTCCTTGGCGGCCTGGGCGATGGTTTCGAGGCCGGCGAGGCGGGACTTGAGATCGTTGATCTCCTTGTCCTTGGCCTCGGCGGCTTCTTTGTCCGCCTTGGCTTTGGCCTCGGCGGCTTCTTTGTCCGCCTTGGCTTTGGCCTCGGCGG
>CAINXC010000700.1 GCA_903854655.1 uncultured Verrucomicrobiota bacterium
CAAGCAGCCGCCTTCGCAAGAAGGTGGAAGGAGGGTCTGCGTGCTTGGCAAAGTCCAGCGCCCCACGCTTTTGCAAGCGCGGCTACTTCGACCACGAGGCCGCGCTGAAGCGGGCACAACGAGCGTGTGCACACAAGCAAGGCAACAGTCTCCGCGCCCAATGCTTGCAGCGCTTCAACTTCCCCCGCTCTCACCAGCCGCCGCCGAGGGCTTTGACCAGCAGCACGGAGGCGGCGAGGCGGCGGTTGAGGATGTTGAGGGCGGTGAGCTCGCTGGTGAGGGAGGCGTTCTGGGCGGCGGCGACGTTGAGATAGTCGCTGGTGCCGGCCTTGTACAGGTCGAGGGCTGCGGCTTCGGAGACGCGGGCGGCGCGCACGGCCTCGGCCTGCACACCGGCTTCGCGTTCCAGCACGCGCAGGGCGGCAAGGTTGTCCTCCACCTGCTGCAGACCGGCGAGCACGGCCTGGCGGTAGTCGGCCACGTTCTGATCGTACGTGCCCTTCGCGAAATCCACCTGCGATTTGCGCAGCCCGCCGTCGATCAGCGGGGCGGCCATCTGCGGCCCCAGCGACCAGAAGCGGGCGGGGACCGAAAGCAGGTCCTTGATGCCGCTGAAGCCGCCTGAGGCGGACAGCCTGAGCGTGGGGAAATAGGCGGCCCGGGCGGCGCCGATGAGCTTGTTTGCGGAGGCGACGCGGCGCTCGGCGGCGGCGATGTCCGGCCGGCGCTCCAGCCAGCGCGAGGTGCCGGTGGCGGGCACGGGGGGCACGGACAGCGCATCGGGGCGCACAGGCAGGGAGAAGGTGGCGGGAGGCACGCCGATGAGCACGGCGATGGCGTGCTCAAGCTGGGTGCGCTGCACCTCCGTGTCGATGGACTGCGCCTGGGTGGCGGCGAGGATGGTTTCGGCCTGGGCCACGTCCTGCCTGGCGGCGATGCCGGCGGCCTTGCGGTTCTGGGTGAGCTGCAGCGATTTGGAGTAGCTGGTGATCTCGCCATCCAGGAGGCGCTTCTGGGCATCGACAATGCGCAGCGCCAGGTAGCTCTGCGCGAGCTGGGCCTGCAAGGCCAGGCGGGTGGATTCCATGTCCCCCGCCACGGCCTCGGTGTTCGCCTGGGCGGCGCTGGTGTTGTTGCGGATGCGCCCCCACAGGTCGATCTCCCAGCCGAAATCCAGCGAGGTGGCGTCGGTGGTGAGGGCGGGGCTGCGGCCTGTCTGGCTGCGCAGGGAGGAGCCGTTCCCGGTCAGCGTGGGGAAGTAGGCGGAGCGGGCGTTTTCGGTGAGCGCGCGCGCCTGGGCGACCTTGGCGGCGGCGGAGATCAGGGACTGGTTGGAGACCTCGATCTTCTCCTCCAGCGCGTTCAGGGCGGGGTCGTGGTAGATCGTCCACCAATGCCCGCGCGACTCGGTGTCGCGCGGCTGGGCGACTTTCCACCTGCCCTGCTCCTTGAATTTGGCGGGCAGATCCATGGCGGGATGCTGCACGGGCGGGCTGGTGACGCAGGCCGCGAGGGCGGCGAGGATCACGCAGGCGAGGAAGGCGCGTTGGAACGGGTTGGGCATGGGAAAGGAAGGGGCTCAGACGGCGGGTGAAGGGTGGGGCTTCGGCGGCGGGGCGGGGCGCAGGCGGGCCCAGAGGCGGCTGGCAAAGGCGCTGAGGCGGTCCAGCTCCAGGTACACCACGGGCGTGGTGTAGAGCGTGAGCACCTGGCTGAAGATCAGGCCGCCGACGATGGTGATGCCCAGCGGGCGGCGCATCTCGGAGCCTTCGCCGAAACCCAGGGCCAGCGGCAGCGCGCCGAGCAGCGCGGCCATGGTCGTCATCAAAATGGGCCGGAAGCGCAGCAGGCAGGCCTGGTGGATGGAGTCGTACGGCGACAGGCCCTGCACGCGCTCCGCCTCCAGCGCGAAGTCGATCATCATGATGGCGTTCTTTTTGACGATGCCGATGAGCAGGAACACGCCGATGAAGCCCATGATGTTGAACTCCTGCCCGCACACCCACAGCGCCAGCAGCGCGCCCACGCCGGC
>CAINXC010000701.1 GCA_903854655.1 uncultured Verrucomicrobiota bacterium
GGGATCGGCGTTGAGGACAAAAGGATCATAGGTCTTGCCCAGGAAGCCGGCGTCCTGGCCGTGCGGCATGTTGCCGCCGGTGGGTCCCATCACTTCCGGCAGGATCACATTGGCGGGCATGTCGCCGCGCCGGCCCTTGAGGTATTCCAGGGTGCAGCCCACGTGCGGGGTGTTGATGCCACCGGTGAACAGGCGGCCGGTTTGCATCATCTGGTGGCCCGTGTCATGCACGGCGGCGGCGGTGTGATAAACGCTGCGCACGAGGGAGAATTTGTCCGCGATCTTCGCCATGCGCGGGAAGATGTTCGTGATCTGAAAATCGCCCTTGGTGCTGATGGGCTTGAAGGGACCGCGAATCTCGCGCGGCGCATCGGGCTTCGGATCCCAGGTGTCCATCTGGCTGGGCGCGCCCAGGTTGAAGATGAGGATGCAGGCCTTGCCGTCATCGGCCTTGATCGCATTCGCCGCCTTCAGCGCGTTGAACTGCGTCATGCCAAACCCCAGCGCGCCGAGCGTGCCGACTTGCAGGAAGTCGCGACGGGAAAGACCGTCGCAGGTTTGGGTGGAGCCTTGGCCAGTGAGAGTGAACATAGCGGGGTGAGTTACGGAGAACGGCAGGCAGTTTATCACAACCCGCAATCCGTGGACATGGAGAATACTGCTTGGTGAAAGGCGTTCGGACCGGCACCCAGACCCGTGAAAGGGCATGGAATGCGGTTGACCGCCCATCGATGTTCCACAGAATGCCGATGCAATGATCACCGTGGGAAGCATCACAAGGGACGCGGCCGCGGTGTGGTTTCCGTTTCTGGCGGAGGATTTCCGCGGCCGCCGCTCCGCCATTCGGGACCTGACCCATGGCTTTCCGGAGTTTGTGTTCTGGATTTACCCGGATGGCACATTGCATGACGCGAGACGCAGCCACCGATCCAACCCTCCACCTGGTTTTGAGCACATCCTGAAGGATGAACCCGACTATGGAGGCTTCCTGCGCGGACGCCTGGTGCGGCATCTCGACCACCAGTTGATCGTGGTCTATTGCCGTGAAGAGGCCCTCGCTTCCGCCTCGGTCTCCGCCGAGCAACTGCTGGCCGGATTGGACCAAATACCCGTGCCCATTGACGATGATGCGCTGGTGATCAGCGACAATGCCGACATCTACGGCAGTCTTCGCGACCTGTGGGAACGTCGATGAAGAGAGGCCCCGCTGAATTTGCCATGCCTTTGAATGCCACGTTGCAGAGTTCCCGAATGGTCTTTCGTTGTGCTGCATGCTCTTCAACAGTCCTATCAGTGCTCAAAAGGCGGATCAGGTAATCGGCCTTCTCGGTGTTTTGCCGACGGCTTGTGTTCTCGACGTAGGATGTGGGTCTGGTGAATTCCTTGTTCGGGTCGTTGAGAAAACCGGTGCCAAGGGCCTTGGGCTGGACATCCAGCCGGGCTTGATTGCCATGGCGCGCAAGACTGCCTCCGGCCGGGTACCTCATGCCGCCCTCGAATGGAGGGAGTCTGCGATCATGGAAGCCATGCTGGAAGACAATGGTTTTGACCTGGCCATCTGCATGGGGTCAACACACGCTTTTGGAGCAGGGGACGCAGCCTACCCAAACGCCATCCGTGAGTTGTCCCGTCTGGTCAGGCCAGGTGGCCGGCTCCTGATCGGTGAGACCTATTGGAAGCAGCCGCCGGCACAGGAGTACTTGGAGATGATTGGCGATCCCGCAGGGACCTATCGCGACCACGCCGCCAACATCTCTTTTGCCGAGGAGCGGGGCCTGCGGGCGCTCTATGCGGTCACCAGCAACGAGGACGAATGGGATCATTTCGAATGGTCCCACCAACTCGAGCTTGACCAGAAGCGGCGCCAGAATCCCGATGATCCCGCACTGACCGAGAAGTTGAAACGGAGCCGTGCATGGCGCGACGGCTATCTCCGCTGGGGGCGCACCACCATGGGCTTCGGCATGTACTTGTTCCAAAAGCAATAGCAGGGCTAATGGACACACGTTGATGATCCCCTGAGACCATCCTCAGCGACACATCACCCCACCAGCAATTCCACCACGCGCTGCGTCTCCGCAAAGTCCGCCAGGAGTTGCCAGGGCCGGTGCGGTGAGAGATGGTCAACGCCAAACGCCCCGGTGGCCACGGCGAGGCAGCGGGCGCCCAGGGCATTGGCGCAGGCGATGTCCTTGGGAGTGTCGCCGATGACGATGACTTCCTCGATTTCAAAGCCATGACCGCGCGCCTTTGCCAGGCGTTCGACCGCGATGGGGCCCAGCAGGTTGCGTTCCTCGGCGTCGTCGCCAAAGGCACCATCGATGAAATGGTGGTCAATCTGGAAACGGCTTAGCTTGTAGCCTGCACCGGTGCGCAGATTGCCCGTCAGCAGCCCGAGATGGACGTGGTCGTGCTGGCCGAGTGCGTCCAGCAATTCAGTGATGGCGGGCAGCAGGCGACCGGCAAAAGCATCGGAGTGAAGCCGGCGCTTGAGATGGCCCAGGTAGCTGTCGCGGTAGGCCTGGGCGCGCTCCTCGGTCATGGGCAGACCCGCATCGTTGAAGAGCTTGCGCACCACGCCGCCATCCGTGGCCCCCGCCAGATCGAGCGGGGGCAGTGAGTCGCGCGGCACGCCGAAGACGTCCTCGACGGCATCCAGCAGGGCACCCGCGCCGGAGCCACGGGTGTCGAGCAAGGTGCCGTCGATGTCAAACAGCAGGAGCCTGGGCTTGGTCACGCGGATCTAGCTCTGCTGCGCTGCTGCGGTGTCAGGAACCTGAACCTGATCGTCGATGTGATCTTCCGGCTCCTCCTGCACGCCATGCTCGGCATCGTGCGCCTCTTCCTTGAGGTTGACGTTGACGGTGGATGCGTGCGGGATGTGGGCGCTGTCTTCGAGCTTGCCAGCGACACGGAACTTGCGCACGCGCTGCCGTTCGGGCAGGGGCGAGAGCTGCATGTTGATGTTACGGCCCGCCATGCGCGGCTCCATGTCCACGTGGCACATGGTGGCGAGATCGCCTTTCACCCGCTGCATCAGCTTGAAGCCGATGTCCTGGTGCGCCATCTGGCGGCCGCGGAACTGGAGCTGCACGCGCACCTTGTGGCCGTCGGCCAGGAAGTCTTCCGCGTGGGTGATCTTGATGGAGTAATCGTGCGGGTCGATGCCCACGCGGAACTTCATTTCCTTCAGCTTGCTGGTCTTGTGGGCCTTGTGGGCCTCTTTCTTGTGCTTCTCCTGCAAGTACTTGTACTTGCCGTAGTCCACAATTTTGCACACCGGGGGATCAACGGTTCCCGCCACCTCCACGAGGTCGAGACCTTGTTCCTTCGCCAGACGGATCGCCTGGGAAGTGGGCATGACGCCGAGCTGTTTGGCCGTGGTACCATCCACGACGCGTACTTTCAGGGCTCGGATGCGGTCATTGACGCGCGTTTGATCGACGTAACGTCCGCCGCGATTGTAGGGGCGGTTGTTGCCGCCGCCGTTGTAACTGTTTGTTGGGCTGCTAATGGGACACCTCCGGTGTGTTTGCGTACAGGAAAGCAGTGGTGCTTTCCAAATTCAGGCGCGGCAGAGCATGGTGCATCGGGCCACTCATGCGAACGGGCGCAGCGTTTCCAGACCCCGGTGAGCCGGAGCTTGTGCTGCAAAAATATTCCCTGTCATGCTGCAAAAAAATCGTCTGATCACAGGCAGCAGAAAAGCTGCCAATGATGGCCGCAACCTGCGCCCGCTTGTGATCAATAACGGCGTATTTAAGCTTCTTTATCAAATTAGGCAAGGCGGGAGATGGGGTTGGTGCAGGGAAATCGAGGCCCGTGCCGGAGCCGGATGTCCGTTTGATGAAAAAAAATCGCGCACGGTCGCTTGACCTGTGCTATGTCCTCCGCCGCAGTTTTCCCGGCGCTCTGTTCGTTAGTTGAGTGATGTGCCGCAACCCTTGGCTGCGGAACACGTCAAATACATGAGCCATAAACTGTTCTCCGAACTCGGGCTGTCGCCCGAAATCCTGCAAGCTGTCGAACGCATGGGCTTCGAGCAAGCCTCGCCCATTCAATCCGAAGCCATTCCCGCGCTCCTCACGGGCCGCGACATGATCGGCCAGTCCCAGACGGGATCAGGCAAAACCGCCGCCTTCGGCATTCCCGCCATCGAGCGCGTGGACGCCAATGATGCGAGCATCCAGGTGCTGATCCTGTGCCCCACCCGCGAGCTGGCCTCCCAGGTGGCCGAGGAAATCGCCAAGCTTGCCGCCTTCAAAAAAGGCGTGCGCGAGCTGCCCCTGTACGGCGGCGCCAGCTACGACCGCCAGTTCCGCGGCCTGCGTGCCGGCCCCCAGATCGTGATCGGCACCCCCGGCCGTCTGCTCGACCATATCGGCAATGGCGCGCTGAAGCTCGACAAGCTCAAGATGGTGATCCTCGACGAGGCGGACCGCATGCTCGACATGGGCTTCCGCGAAGACCTGGAAAAGATCCTGGAAGCCATGCCGGAGGAGCGCCAGACGGTGCTCTTCTCCGCCACCATCCCGCCCGCGATCCGCAAGATGATCGAGCGCTTCACCAGGGACCCGGTGAGCATTCGCATCGAGGCCACCGCGCTGACCATTCCGAACATCGAGCAGAGCTACGTGGAAGTGGACTTCCGCTCCAAGACCGAGGTGCTCTGCCGCCTGCTCGACGTGCATGACGTGAAGTACGGCATCATCTTCGGCTTCACCAAGATCCAGGTGGACGAGGTCACCGACGCCCTGATTGCCCGTGGTTACACGGCGGACAAGCTGCATGGCGACATGACCCAGCCGCTGCGCGAGCGGGTGATGAAGCGCTTCCGCGACCGCCAGGTGGAACTGCTGGTGGCGACCGATGTGGCAGCACGCGGTCTCGATGTGGACGACCTGGAAATCGTCTTCAACTACGAGCTGCCCTACGATCCAGAAGATTACGTGCATCGCATTGGCCGTACGGGTCGTGCTGGCAAGAGCGGCAAGGCCATCAGCCTCGTCGCCGGTCGTGAGTTCGGGCGCTTGCAGCAGGTGAACCGCTTCACCAAGACCAACATGCAGCGCATCTCCGTGCCAAAGATGGAGGACCTTGAGAACAAGCACGCCACCCGTCTGGTGGACAATGTGCGCAGCACTCTGGAAGCCCATGATTACAAGGTGCAGGACGCGATTGTGGACGACCTCCTTCAATCCGGCCACACGCCGTCCGAAGTGATTTCCGCCCTGCTGCACCTGCTGGCCGCCGAAGTGGTGCGCCCGGTGGAGCGCATCAAGGAAGACATGGTGCAGCGCGATGCGCGGCCGCAGCGTTCCTACGACGCACCTCCCGGAGCCGTCGGCCCCGGTGAATCCCGCTTCGAGCGCCGCGAGCGCCCGCAGCGCAATGACCGCCCCGGCTCCTCCATTGACGAGACCGGCACCTGGCTGCGCATCAACATCGGCAAGAACGCCGGGGTGCTGCCCAAGGATGTCGTGGGCTGTCTCGCTGGCGAGAGCAAGCTGGACTCCAGCGTGATAGGCCAGATTCAAATCCTGCCCACCATCACCCTGGTGCAGGTGGCCGCCGAAAGCGCGGAATTGATTTTGACCGCCATCAACGGCGCCCGCATGTGCGGTCGCTCCATTGGCGCCTCCGTCGGTTCGCCGCCCAAGCCCATGGGTGAGCGTGGTCCCGCCGGTGGTGGATTTGGTGGTGGCGGCGGCGGTTACGGCGGCCCCCGTCGCGAAGGCGGCGGATACGGTGGCGGCGGCGGTGGCTACGGTGGTCCTCGCCGCGAAGGCGGCGGCTACGGCGGCGGTGGCGCAGGCCCCCGTTACGGCAAGCCAGGCGGCGGCGGTGGCTACAAGGGCAACCGCGACTGATCCTCAGTTGGTGAGCTTTCAAGCCCTCTGGTGCCTCGCGCGCCAGGGGGCTTTTTGTGACGTAGTACGCGAGTCCCTCGCGTTTGCTGCTCAGTCGCGCCAAAGGGCATTCGAGTGGCGTGATAGCGTCTGCAAAGGCACTTCGGTCGTGACTTTCCTTCCGGAACTGGCGAAGATCTCGACCGCAACTGGAAACCTATCTTTTCAGGCATCCCGCGCAATCCTTCAGATGATGAAAGAACTCGCTATTTCCGATGCCAAGGCTCCGAAGTTGATTTGGCGCATCGGCTTCGCGCTGCTGGTGTGGTTGGTTTCGGCGGTTTGTTTCGCCTACAAGGCGCCTCTCGATGCGCCGTACGATGAGGGCGATGTAATATTGAATGCCGGCCCCTTGGCCGTCGTGGGGCTGTCTTCATGGTTTGGAAACGCGCACAATGTCCCCCCAGGTGCTTACTATTCGGCGATGGCGCTTCTGATTGGTACTGCAGCACTTCTGATCGGTGCCAAAAGGCGGAAGTGGTTTATTCCGTTTGCGCTTGGCTACACCGTCGTGATTTTTGTGTCGTTTTGGGGACTGTATCGCTTCGCTTGTTATTGGAATGAGCATGACGGATGACGGCGGTGGGTAGCTGGGAAGAGGCCAATCACGCATGCCATTGCACTTTCGCATTTGAGCCGCGCGCCTCCCTGCGCTACAACCCGCGCCATGCGTTACGCGATTTGCAATGAACACTGGGGCGATCTGCCGTTTGCCAAGGTCTGTGAACGAATCGCCGCCGCTGGCTACGGCGGTGTGGAGATCGCGCCCTTCACCCTCAACGAAGATCCACGTGAACTGACGGATTCGGATGCGATCTCAGTCACCAAATCCGCCAAGGACGCGGGCATTGAAGTGATCGGTCTGCATTGGCTGCTCACCAAACCTGCCTTTCTTCATATCACCACGCCCGATTCAACCTTGCGGCGGGATGCTGCCAAGCTGGGCCAAAAGCTGGCCCGTTTTTGCGGCATGGTCGGCGGCAAGATCATGGTCTGGGGCAGCCCCAAGGCGCGTAATCTGCTGCCGGAATGGAAGTACGAGGACGCCTTCGCCCGCGCCGCTGAAGTGGTCCGTTCGGTCGCTGAAGAGGCCGGCAAGTATGGCGTGACCATCGCCATGGAACCGCTGGGCAGGAAGGAAACCAACATCTTCAACACCGCCGAGGAGACCATTCGCTTTTGCCAGCTCGTAGATCATCCGGCCTGCAAGCTGCACCTGGACGTGAAGGCGATGAGCGATGAGGCCAAGCCGATCCCGGACATCATTCGCGACAGCAAGGAATGGTTCGTCCACTTCCACACCAATGACCCGAACCTCCTGGGTCCCGGCATGGGCGAGGTGAAGTACGAGCCGATCATCGCCGCCTTGAAAGAAGTGGGCTACGGCGGGTGGCTGAGCACCGAGGTCTTCGACTACAGCCTGGGCGCGGACGCGATCGCCGAGCGGAGCATCCGCTACCTGAAGGGGATTGTCGGCTGAGAATTGCCGACGGCGGGACAGGTCGTATAGGTCACATAGGACCTATACGACCTATTTCCTAATTTACGCGACCGGCGCGCTCTCTGCGACAGGAGCAGCTGGTGCTTCTGCCACGGGAGCAGGTGCAGGTGCCGGAGCAGGTGCCGGTGTGGCGTGGGCGGCTGCTTTGAGCTTCTCGATCTCTGCCTGGAGGGCGCTGATCTGGGTGCGCTGCACCACGAGATCGGAGGCGGCCTTCGCATGGGCTTGCTTGGCTTCGCTGGCTTCGGCCTCGGACTTGTGGAGGGCGTTGCGCACGTGGTCGATGTCGGTTTCGGTGGCGGGGTCGGGGATGGCTTCCTTGGCCTCGACGAGCTGGGCTTCCAGGGCGGTCACGCGGTCGCGCAGGGCGATGGCTTCTTCGCGGGCGATGGCCATGGAGCGGAGGGCCTCGGTGGCGCGTGCTTCGGCGGCGGCGATGGCAGGATAGGACGGGGCCGCCTGGGGCGCTTCGGCGGAGGCTGCGCCGCCAGCACGGGCGTTGCCGCGGGCGATGGCGAGTTCGCCTTCCAGCACCTTGAGCTTGTCGCGCATTTTGCCTGCGTCCACCTCTGCCACGTCGCGTGCACGCTTGGCCTCGAAGGCGGCGTTTTCGGAGGTGGTGAAGGCGCGCCGGGCCTGCATCAGTTCGGTTTCCAGGGCGGTGACCTCGTCGCTTTTGCCGGGCATGTTCGCCTTGAAGCGCTCGATTTCTGCCTGCGCGTCGATGGCGGCCTGACGGTCGCGGGCGGCCTGTTCGCGGATGCCGGCGAGTTCATTCTCAAGCATGAAGACCTGGGCCTGGGCGCCCTTGCTGGCGCCGGTGTTGCGCGATTCGGCGGCGATTTGCAGTTCGCGTGCCTTCTTGAGCTGGGTTTGCAGGCTCTCGGATTTGGTCTGCTCATCAGCCAGAGCCTTTTTGGCCGCGTCGAGCTCGCTGCGGGGAACGGTCGAGGTCTTCAACGCCGCGAGTTCGGCGGTGCTGGCCTTGCCTTCGGCTTCGGCCTTCCTGGCGCGGTCTTCGAGCGCCTGGTTCTTGCCGCGCTCGGCATCGACCTCAGCGCGCGTGGCACCGACTTTTTGAAACTTGGGGCGAAGCCACCAGCCGAAGTAAGCGAAGATGCCGGCGGTGACGAGGAGGAGGACGAATTGTTGGGCGAGGAACCAGTACATGATGGGCGTGGAGTGAGGAACGGGAACAGGAGAGGGGGCTTAGCGGAAAATCAGGGCTTGGCGGGTGTCGGAACTGGAGCTGGTGCAGGAGCAGGGACTGGAACTGCCGGAGCCCCAGGTGCAGGTATCAGGGTGCCAGGCTGGGACGGGCTGGCCGCAGGTTTGGCGGCCGGAGCGAGCACTGGCGGCGGGTTCGTCGGAGTGATCAGCGTGGGCGGCGGAATCTTCAATGCCGGAGGGCTGGCGGCGGGGTTCGCGGGCGGCGTTGCTGTAGCCGCTGGTGCCGCCGCCGCAGGAGGTGCGGCGGGAGGAGGAGGCGGCGCATTCTTGGCCTTCTGCCAGTTGGCGTAGGGCTCCCACAGGTCCGTGAAACCGAAGGTCTTGGAGAGGCTGCCTTCGAGGGCTTTTTGCATGGCTGCCTGGTCGCCCTTGCCATCCCAGATGACGGGCTTGGCTCCGGATTTGAGCGCGGCGATGAACGCCTCGCCGTCCTTTTTCGGAAGCTCGGCCACGGCCGGGACCCAGTCGGATTCCGAACGGACATCGCCGGACAGTTTCAGGGCGTTGGTGAGGACTTTCCGCTTGGGGAAGGCTGCGGTGAGGGCCACCATCAGGCGGCGCTGGCTGCCGTCATCGCCGACCAAACCCCAGACGTGCAGCGTGTCCGGCAGGACCGTGACGCCCGCGTAGGCCGGTGGTAGCGTGGCCTGGCGTGCCTTTTCCTTCTCGGCGGCCTGCCAGGTGCGCAAAGGGGAAAGCGCATCCGTGAGGTCGCTGTAATCCACGTCGGCAAGAAGAAGCGCACTGCTGATTTCGGCGTCCTGGCTGCCGGGCTTCAAAGTCACCCAGTGACCATCCACGACAGAGACGGCGATCTCGCCGTCGGCCACTTGTGGCAGGGTCTTGGCGTCCAGAGTGGCGTTCGCATCGGCTGCCGGACGGGGCTTGGCGTCGCCGGCGAGTTTGCTGTTGATCAGGTTGCTGATGGTGCTGCCGGCAAGCTTGGCGGTCAGGGCTTTGGCGGCCGGCTCCTTCCATTCCACCGGGAGCACGCCGGCCACGGTGGCCTGCTTGCCATAGGCTGCCACGAGCAGCCAGGGCTTTGGGCGCTGGTGGGCGAGGGCGTAGTCCAACACCACGTGATTGACCACGGCGGTGACTGGATTCAAAGAAGAACCGAGGGAATCGGCCACCCGCACCTTTTCACTGACGACCGTGCCTGCGAGATCACGCTCCCGCTGGGAGCTGACCCTGCCGGTGAGCGTCGCCTCCTGGCCCGAGAACGAAACCTGCACATCATCAAACGCATTGGTGTACTCAGGCTTCGCCAGCTCGGCCTTGGCCGCTGTTTCGAGAGTCTTCTGAATCGCGGGCAGCAGCAACCCCGCCCCCAGCAACCAGAGCAACACAACGCCTGCAAAACCGATCCAGACCCATTTTTTCATAGAGCGGGAACTAGAGTGCGGGACTGCCGGTGGGATCAAGCCCAATCTTGAGCTTCTCAAATCTTCTTCTCTTGCTGAAGGGTTGTGCGTCAACATTGTCACGTCATGCTCAAGCTCTATGTCTATCAAGGATGCTCCACCTGCCGCGACGCCATCAAATGGCTCAACGCCCGGTCCGTGGCGTTTGAAGAGATCGCGATTCGTGAGACACCCCCCGGCATCCCCGATCTCAAGGCGATGCTCGCGGCCCGCAACGGCGACCTGCGCAAGCTCTTCAACAGCTCCGGCATGGACTACCGCGCGATGAACCTGAAGGACAAGCTGCCCGGGATGACCCTGCCCGAGACGCTTGAGCTGCTTTCCAAACACGGCAATCTGGTGAAGCGGCCCTTTGCGCTCGATCCCGAGGCCGGGGTTTTCCTGCTGGGTTTCAAAGAAGCGGAATGGCAGGCGGCCTTTGCATGAGCGGCAGGAGTTGCTGTTCTCGCGCGTTTTCAAAACTTGCTACCCAAGTAGCAGGGCTTGGGCTTTTGAGATGGTAAGGTGATGGCGGCCTTGGTAAAACCCGGTCAGCTCATGCGCATCGCTGTCCTTTTCCTTTTCTGTGCCTCTCGTTTCCTTCAAGCGGCCGATCAGAGCATTTTTGTCGAAGAGCCTCGAATGGCGCTCAAGATCGCGGCTGCTATTGCGGAGTCAAAAATCGACCAGCTCACGCCCCACCTCTCCAATGATGGCGACGATGGCAAATCGCAGTTTTCTTATCATCTTGCTTCGGTCGCTTACTTGGGAACGATGGAGCGGGGGAGTGAGAAGTTCATTCTTGCCACTGCGTTGTTCATGCGCTCCCCACCAGCAGGGAGGGAGCGGCCACCAGCTCGAGGGCATGGATTCCTTGTGTGCCTTGCGCCAGATTTCCATGTCCGCTGTTTTTGTGGAATCGATTTTCCTGGGCAGCTTGAGCTGGACGGTACTCGCTTGAAGCGCATCACTAAGTTTGGTGCTGGTTTGGAGTCGGAAAGCAAACTGGTGGCGGACTTCGGAGATCACAGTGACACCGCCAGGCGGCGGGGATTCCTGATCGACGGCGACACCTTCCTGGAATACCCTTTTGCTGACCGATTTGGGGCATCGACAAAGAGGCCTTAACTCTCCCACACTCATGAAAGTACTATCCCTGCTCACACTCGCCGTCGTTGCCGCCGTTCGTTCCACCGCCATCGCCGGAGTGGGCGTGGGTGCCGCACCTCTGCCGGGTGCTGAAGTGATCCTTGATGGCTCGCGCGCCATGCTGGATGACAAGTGGATCTACTGGGAGGGGCCGTCCTTCAAATCCGCCATGCCCATCAAGTGGAAGATCGTCGATGATCCGGTGGACAAGGGCACGGTGGTGATGACGGATGACCGAGCGGCGGACGGCGGCAAGTTTGGGCACGCCGACATCGTGACCAAGAAGACCTACCGCGATTTCCGTCTGCACATTGAGTTCATCGTGATGAAGCCGCGCGGCAACAGCGGCGTCTATTTGCAGAACCGCTACGAAATCCAGATCTTCGACGGTGACAAGACCCAGCACGGCATGGGCGCGGTGATCAACGAAACCGAGTCGCCGTATGACGCCTACTTGGGCATCGGCAAATGGAACGCGTACGACATCAATTTCCGCGCCGCCCGGTTCAAGGACGGCAAGCTGGTGGAGAAGGCTTTGGTGAGCATGTACTTCAACGGCAAGAAGGTGCACAGCAACGTGCACATCAACCAGGTGTGGGGCGGCGCAGGCTCCGGCATTGACGGGGGCAACGACGGCGGCAAGGGCATCACCGATGTGCCTGGCGGCCTGAAGCTGCAGTGCGAAGGCCATGACGTGCGCTTCCGCAATGCCTGGATCAAGGAGCTGGACATTCAGGAGCCCAGCACTGACTTTGCCGAGTAGCGGGCGGGCCCGGTACCGCCCCCACTCCACGATGCTGCACGCCGAACTTCACACCCTGATTCTTAACGAGCCGTTCCGCATCGCGCACGGCACCTCCAACGAGCGCCAGGTGGTGCGCTTGGGGTTTGGCAAAGGCAAGGCCGAAGCGCCCTTCGTTCCGTACTACGGCGATTCGCCGGAGGAGACCCTGAAGGTGCTGCAAGGCCTGGAGTCGCCCTTGCAAACCTTGCCTCCTGATGCGCCGCATGCGGCGCGGCTGGCGCTGGATCTGCTGAGGCAGGACCTGGCGGCGAAGAAAGCTGGCATGCCGCTATGGCAGCATTTGAACTTGCCCGATCCCAATGGGCAACTGGGCTGCCGGTCGTTCAGCATCCCGGAGGATCTGGATCAGTTTCGCGAGCGCGTGGCGGAAACGGCGGTGCAGTTCAAGGTGCTGAAACTGAAGCTGGGCAGCGGCAACATGGACTTCGACCAGGCCATCGTTGCCTATGCCCGCGAGGCCGCTCCCCGCGCGCTGCTTTTGGCCGATGTGAACGGCGGCTGGTCGCCACGTGAGGCGGCAAAGATTCTGCCGCGGCTGGACAAGCATGACCTCACGCTGGTGGAACAACCGGTCACCCATCGTGATGCTCTGGAGCCGTGGCGCGAGCTGGAGTCGCATTTGGTACGGCATTTTATGCTTTTGGTGGCGGATGAGAGCGCGCAGACCGTCGCAGACGTGGCCCCGTTGGAACCGTATGTGGACGGGGTGAACGTGAAGCTGCTCAAGTGCGCCTCCTTCGATGGTGCGCGGCAGATGATTGCCAGCGCCCGGGAGCACGGGCTGAAGGTGCTGCTGGGTTGCATGATTGAGAGCAGCCTGGGCACGGCGGCAGCCGCGCATCTGGCGGGCAGCGTGGACTTGATTGACCTCGACGGCCATCTCTACGTGACCAACGATGACTTCGCCGGGCTCATCAAGTACGATGCGGCGGGGACGCTGCGGTTGAGGTGAAGTGGATCGTTCGATGCGCGAAGCGCAAGTAGCCCCGTTGCGCCGCAACGGGTGGCGCTCTGCCACCTCGCTGACTTTTGCTCACCATTATCCAACCAATTCCAGTTGCGGCGCAACTGGGCAACTTGGCGCCGATAGGGCAAAGCCCCGGCTGGACAAGCGGCGGCCTGTCATGTACAACGCCCGCCTCATGAAAAAGGCTATCTGCACTCTGCTGGCCCTCTCCAGTCTCCTCGCGGCTTCCGCGCTGAAGGCTGAGGACGGGTGGGTTTCCCTGTTCAACGGCAAAGACCTCACCGGCTGGAAATCCAACTGGGACACCGATGAAAAGAACGCCATGAAGGCGGAAGTCTTCAGCGTCAAGGACGGTGAAATCGAAGTCAACGGCGGTCGCTGCCATCTGTTCTACGTGGGTGACGTCAACGGCGGCAAGTTCAAGAACTTCGAGCTCAAGGCGAAGGTGAAGACCCAGCCCCATGCGAACTCCGGCATCTATTTCCACA
>CAINXC010000702.1 GCA_903854655.1 uncultured Verrucomicrobiota bacterium
ATCTACTCCGCCCCCGCCAATGAAGCCCTCAAACGCGCCCTGCTTCCCGCTGTCGCGAAGTTCGACGACCACAAGATCATCACCGCCATGCTCGATGGCTACGAGCAGCGTCTTGCCAGCGAAAAGACGCTGCGCGAGGCCGCGCTGCGCATGATGGCCAGCCGCCTGGAATGGGCCAAGATGCTGATCGCCGCCGTGGACCTCTGGCACGTGCCGGAGAAGCACTTCCCCATCGACATCATCCGCCAGCTCGCGGTGTTCAACGATCCCGAGATCAACGCCGCCATCGACAAGCACTGGCCCGGCAAGCTCGCCGCCGCCCCCACCGAGGACCTGCTCAAGGAGGGCAAGCGCATCAAGGAAGTGCTTCACGGCGGCCCCGGCGCCGCCGCCAAGGGCAAGCTGCTCTTCACCCAGCGCTGCGCCATCTGCCACAAGCTCTTCAACGAAGGCAACGTCATCGGCCCCGAGCTCACCGGCTACGAGCGCGGCAACATCGACTTCTGGCTCACCGCCATCCTCACCCCCAGCATCGAGATTCGCGAAGGCTACGGCAACTACGTGGTGAAGCTCAAGAACGGCCAGGTCCTCAGCGGCATGATCGCCGGCCAGGACGCCAAGGGCATCACCCTGCGCGACGTCGCCAACCAGCTCACCCCCGTGAAGCAGACCGACATCGCCAGCCTCGAAGCCTCCCCCATCTCCATCATGCCCCAGGGCCTCCTCACCGGCATCCCCGACGCCGATCTGCGCGACCTGTTTGCGTACCTGATGAAGATGGATTGAGAAAAGAGCATGGACCCGCCCGACGCGATCTTCCTCATTACCGTGGTGGGTCCCGTCTCGCTGGTGCTGGCAAAGCTGGGCATTCCTGCCTTCACCTGGCGCAGGGTGTGGCTCCTGACGCCGGTTGTGAGCTGGCTTGTGGTCAATTACGAGCTTTGGATGGTTCCGCCTGACAATGGCATGGCCTACGGGATTGCCTTTTGGTTGGGCTGGTTGTGGCTGCTTCCCGTCACTGCGTTCCTTTGGTTGCTCCAGGCGTTGCTCTTCCTCATGCTCCCACGCCTGCGCGGCAGCCAGGCCTTTCAACGAGCCTGTCGGAGAGGGGCAAAGCTCGCGCTGGCGCTCATCGTCGCGCTGGTCTTGTTCGGCACGTTTGGCTGGATCAGCAGTGATCGGGCAATCCAGATCGCCACTCGCCATCTTTCGCGCCAAGAGCATGCCCCATCGGGCGCTCCTCACGCCGTTTGGTCATGGTCAAACTGGACCGTCAGATTTGGAGATGATTCAGGGCCGTTCGTGAATGTTTCCAGAACGGGAGCGCTCATGGGTGGCGGCGGCTGAAGGGTGCCCCATCTCCATCATGCCCCAGGGCCTCCTCACCGGCATCTCCGTGCGCAGCGAGCCGGGGAACGGGGCGGAGTTCACGGTGATGGTGCCGACGGTGGCAACGGTCGCTTGATCAATGCACAGACCTCTTGCCTTCGCGGCTTCGCTTGAAATACTCATGGCCATGAAAGCGATGCCCGCTTGTTTCTGCCTGCTTGCCGTGTCCATGTGTACTCAGGGCGCAGCCGCTTCATCTGCGGGCGAGCTTCTTGATGAGGCCATCTGGTGGCCGGGTGATTTCGCGCAGATGTGCATGGGGGATGGCACCAGCGGGCCGTTCGAGGCTCCGAACATCTCTGCTTACGGCCCGCTGATGCCGCAGTTTTACTTCCTTTCAAAAGACACCATCGGACGGTTAAAAGAGCGGCGGGCAGAGGTCAGCGCCGAACTGGTCGCACGCTTGAAGGCATTTGACTGGCGGCACATCCCGCCGCCACCGCGCGTGAGCAAGAGGGTGAACAAACTGAAAACGGCAGGTTTGAGCAAGGCCGACCCTCACGGGCCTGGCCCTGCGCCCTGGGCACCGCCAAACTCCCGCGCCCTCGGCGGCGCCATGCTGCGCGTCATCGCGGCCATTGATGCGGTGGAAACCCTGCCCGAACTGATGCGGCTTGAGGAGCAGCTCAATGTCCTCAATACCACGGCCCTGGATGCCCGGCAGCGGTCTGCGATGGACGGCAAAAAAGACAATCCGCCTGATGTCTTCCTGCCTTCCATTGACACGGGTGGTGTATCTCCTACCTGGGATGAGTGGAGGGATGACTGGGCGGCTTTAGGACACCCTGGATACCAGGACAAGTCACCCTGGAGGGACTGGCTGGACAAGCTGTCCCGCAACCAGGTGTTCCAGCGCGAGCTGCTGGGCGTGTGCCTGGAGATGGTGGACCACGCAGACTACCCGCCCTTGAAGACCTCGCTCGTCGGGCGCCTGCGAAATCTCGGGCTCCAAAGAGAAGGCCGCAGGACCATGGAATGGGCGCACATCCAGAGGAAGGAGGACATCACGGCCAAGAACGGCGAGATGCGCTGGGATGATGCCCTGGGGGTGCCTGTGTATCCGCATAAGTGCGTGGACATACCGGGAACGGCGGCGGTGCGTGAAGACGCCAGAGCGATCATCCAGGCGTTTTTGGACAAGGAAAAACCGGCGGGCGTTACCGATGGGGCTGCTCTGCTGAAGGAGGTTCTTGCGCAGCCCGGCGGCTTTTCCCAAATGTGCTCTTCTCCCCCGCCAATTCCGTTCGATGTGCCGCTCACACCCGGTGATGCGATTGCGCCACGATATTTCTTCTTTTCGGACGCCAGGCGCCTGGTCTTGATGGCCCATCGGGATCTCTTGATACAGCCACTCACCGCCGCGCTGGCTGCCATCAACCTTAAATCGGCAGGGGTGCCCGAGGCCGCGGCCCCTGATCCAATGAACAGCGGCCAGTCACGCGGCAAGTTTGGTCCCTTGCTGCTGCGCACTGCCGGGGTGTTGAACGCCGTCGAAGCCCTGCCAGAAGTGCTTCGGACGGAGGACGACTTGCACGATCTCATCATCCGCACTGGCCGCGATCCCTCATTCACACCGCCGCTGCTCGACTTGAATTCGCCGGTGGAGTGGACAAACTCCGACCGGCCAGAGGCAGCCAGGGCGGCTCTGACCGGTGCGCGGAACGATCCCCGCAGCCGCGCCCTGTTCTCCTGCCGGGTGTATCAACGCGAGCTGCTGGGCCTCATGTTCAAAATGCTGCACGCCGAGCATTTTGAGCCACTGAAGCAGTCGAAGGTGCTTGCCGCCTTCAAGGCCGAAGGGCGAAGGCAACTGGAGGTCACGCTCCAGACCCTTAAATCCGAGAAGGAGCTCTTGTCATGGCAGCGGCGGAATCCCGGCATCAAAAAGGCGGCTGTTTCGTGGGATGTGGTGGAGGGCCGCACCACATTTTTCAAAGGAGCGGCGGTCTTTGGTGCCATTGTGTACACTGAGGCGGAGCGTGCTGAAATTCGCCAGCTTGCGCAGGATTTCCTGAAAACGGTTCCACCAGAAAAACGTGAGGCAGCCAACGGCATGGAGATGTCCTGGCTGTATGATGACAAGGAAGAGTGGCTTACCGATTACAGCAAATCGTGATGCGTCCCGGTGTTTTAGTTTGTCTGGCCTGTGCTCAAGTTTGGGCGGAAGCTCCCCCGCAGCAGGGCGGCCCTAACAACCACCTGCTTGTTATTGTTCCAGCAGGGACCTATGCCGTCGGCAGCCCCGACTCACTGCGCAATCCTGCGCGAAAGGTGGCGCTTGCAGCCTATGCCATCGCCACCGCCGAAACCACGAACAGGCAGTTCGCCGCCTTTGTGGCTGCGACCCACTACGTGACGGATGCCGAAAAGCTTGGCACTGGCAAAGTGTCCCTGGAAGGCATGGCGGACTGGGACTGGGATCAAGTGAAAGGCGCCAACTGGCGCCATCCTTCAGGCCCTGGCGGAACAGGTTGGGAAGAGCTGGGCGATCATCCGGTCACGCAGATCAGCGGCAGCGATGCGGAGGCATACTGCAAGTGGCTGGGCGCTCGCCTGCCCACTCTGGATGAGTGGGAGGTGGCCGCGCGCGCCGGGGCAAAGACACGCTACCCCTGGGGGGAAAAGTTTGATCCGAAGCTGGCCAACACCTGGAATGGCGAGACGCACCGGCGTAACACCCGTGAGGATGGCTTCGTGTACACTGCACCCGTGAAATCCTTCAAACCCAACGCCTGGGGGCTCCATGACGTGATCGGCAATGTCTTCGAGTACTGCTCCGGCCTGCCCAACGACGCTCATCCCGGCGACGAAGCGCATCTGATTGCGGGGCGCGGTGGCTCCTGGTGGTGCTCGTTTGGCACCTGCCACTTCTTCAACCTGGTGGACATTGGCCGGATGGACAAGCACGGCTCGCTTTCCAACCAGGGCTTCCGGGTGGCATTTGATCCTGCCAAGATGAAAGGAAGCTCAAAATAGCGCGAAGTGCCGGCAGCGGGACTCGAACCCGCAAGGCCTTTCGGCCATCAGATTTTAAGTCTGATGCGTTTACCATTTCGCCATGCCGGCCTGGGAAGCCTGAAGCAACTGGGTAGCCTGAAATGCCCTGGCTGGCGAGTGGAAAGGTGGCGGCGGCGGGCGGCGGGGCGCAAGATCGCCGGGGTGCCTGCCGTTGAACTTCGCCTCACATGAAATCCACTCTCGTTTCAGCTTTCCTTGCCGTGGCGGCCACGGTCGCCATCGCCGCGCCCCAAGACGAACAATACGTGCTGGGACCGGACTCCCAGGTGAAGACGGATGTGCCGCATGGCAAGGTGGAGCAGCGCAAGTGGGACAACTGCAAGGCCTTCCCCGGCACCACGCGCGACTGGTGGATCTACGTCCCCGCCCAGTATGACAAGAGCAAGCCGGCCTGCCTGATGGTGTTCCAGGACGGCGCGGGCTGCGTGAAGCCCGACGGCGGCTTCCGCGCCCCGGTGGTGTTCGACAACCTCATTGCAGCGGGCCAGATGCCGGTGACCATCGGCGTCTTCATCAGCCCCGGCAGCTTCCCCGGCGCCAAGCCAGGCGACAAGCCGCGCAGCAACCGCAGCTTTGAGTATGACTCACTGGGCGGCCTGTACTCGAAGTTCCTGCTGGAGGAGATCCTGCCGGAAGTGAAGAAGGAGTACAACCTGACCGACGATCCCGAGGGCCACGCCATCTCCGGCAGCAGCTCCGGCGCGATCTGCGCCTTCACCGTGGCCTGGGAGCACCCCGAGGCCTTCCGCAAGGTGTACAGCACCATCGGCTCCTACACGAACATTCGCGGTGGCAACGTCTATCCCGCCATGGTGCGCAAGGCGGAGAAAAAGCCCATCCGCATCTTCATGCAGGACGGCAAGAACGACATCGACAACCAGTTCGGCAACTGGCCGCTGGCGAACATGGACATGGCGGCCTCGTTCAAGTTCATGGGCTACGACTACCAGTTCGTGCAGGGCGAAGGCACCCACAACGGCAGGCACGGCGCCATGCTGCTGCCTGATGCGCTGCGCTGGCTGTGGCGGGATTATGGGAAGAAGTGAGGAGGGCTGCGGTTTCAACCGTTGCTCCGCCGCTCAACAAAGCCGCCATGTGGTGATGACTCTTTCCCACAGCATCGCAGTTCTACCCGGAGGGTAGCCGGGGGTGATGGCGAGTGTCAGGAGCCAAACCCCCGGATAGCGAGGGGACAACCCAACCACAGAGTGGCTGCCCCATCTCATTGCGTGGCTCCAGGCAAGGTGATGGGACTACCACTTCGCGGTGGAGCGTCGAGCCGAGCACACCGTAGGTTAGCTCGCTGATGCTCGCGGTAACCTACAGCTACTCGTGGGCTACCCTTCGGGTAGGCCTGCGAGGCCAGCGATGAAATTGATCGTATGCCACAATCCTAAACCTTCCGCCTGAGCCAATGACTCAAAAGGGAAGGGAATGATGCGAGCGAGCACAACCAACCGCCGATCAGCGCCGCTTGCGCAGCCCGGACTTGCCGGTGCGCATGACGGTGCGGGCGTGCGTTTCGTCTTCCAGAATGGTGGTGAACTTGTAGGAGAAGCCTTCCTGCTTGCGGCGCTCGATCTTGCGCTTGATCAGCGTCTCGATGGCTTCCACCTGCTTCATCTCCTCGGCGGAGAAAAGGGTGAAGGCATCGCCCTCCTTCTGGGCGCGGCCGGTGCGGCCGATGCGATGCACGTAGTCTTCCGGGTTGTCCGGCACGCAGTAGTTAATGACGTGGGTGACGCCGCTGATGTCGAGGCCACGGGCGGCCAGATCGGTCGCGACGATGACCTTGCATTCGCCGTCGCGGAAGGATTTCAAGGCCTTCTCGCGGTCGCGCTGCGGGATGTCGCCATGCATGATGGCGCAGGTGTACTTGCCCATGCGCATGAGGTTGGCGTACAGCTTGTCGGCCTGCACCTTGGTGCGGGTGAAGACCATCACGCTGGTGAAGTGCGTGGCCTCGAGGATGGCAAGAAGCAGCTCCTCACGCTGATCGCCGGCCACGGGGTAGAGGTAGTGGCTCACGGTTTCGGCAGGCGAGAAGCGGATGCCGATTTCAATGGTCACCGGTTCGCGCAAGGCCCAGTCGGCCAGCGACTTGATCTGCGGCGGCATGGTCGCGCTGAAGAACAGCGTCTGGCGCGAGCGCGGGGTCTTTTCGACGATGCGCTGCACATCTGGAAGGAACCCCATGTCGAGCATGCGGTCCACCTCATCGAGGATGACGACTTCGATGGAGTCGAGCGAAACCGTGCCGTCGCCCATGAAATCAAGCAGACGCCCCGGGGTGGCGACGACGATATCGACGCCTTTTTCAAGCCCTTCACGCTGCTTGCCGTAGCCCACGCCGCCGTGGACGAGCAGGGTGCGCAGACCGGTGTGCTGGCCGAGTTTCTCGAAAGCTTCAACGACCTGGGCCGCAAGCTCGCGGGTGGGCTCCAGAATGAGGCAGCGGATCTTCCCCGGCGGGCCCAGACGGGTGAGGGTGGGCAAGCCGAAGGCGGCGGTCTTGCCAGTGCCGGTCTGCGAGGCGCCGATCACGTCCTTGCCGGCGATGATGACCGGGATGGCCTTGGTCTGGATTTCGGTGGGAATGCCGTAGCCGAGGTCGCGCACGCCGGCGAGGACGGCGGGGGAAAGGCCCAGGGCTTCGAAGGCTTCCGGGAACGGCCCCTCTGGCACCGGCGGGGGTGGCGGGGGAGCTTCGACAGCAAAGCGGGTGGTGGGGCGCACTTCGCGCTCCTCATTGCCCAGGCGCTGCGGGCCGCGGCTTCTGCCACCGGCACCGCCACCACTGCGGCGGTCACCGCCACGTTCAGGCCGGCGCTCGCCGCCGCCCCCTTCACGCCTGCGGCCATCCGCTCCGCCTTCACGGCGGCGTCCGTCGGTTCCGCCTTCTGGCTTGCGCTCACCGCGATCAGGACGTGGTTCGCGCGGCTTGCCTTCGGTTCGCGGCTTGCGCTCCTTGGCAGCATGCTCCTTCGAATCGTGGAACATGGGCTCGCGCGGCTGCCGAGCGTGCTCGGCCTTGTCCGCCGCAACGACGTGCTTCGGGGTTGCCTTCTTTTTGCCCAGGCCCATCACCTTGGTGATCTTGGCTTTCAATCGGCTGATCAACGAAGGCTTTTCCTTCTTGGCTGCCGGGGGCGTTTCTTTGCGTGACTCGTGGCTTGACATGTTCTGGGTCTTCAATGCCGCAGGGCGAGGGTGAATGCAAACGGCATCATTTTGCCAGGAACTGCCGCAAACCTGGCCCCAAAACCAGCAGGCCGATCACGGCGGACCCGGCTGCGGCGCATAAAACCGCCCCCGCTGCGACGTCTTTGGCATGGCCGATCAAGGGATGCGGCCCAGAGCTGGCGTGGTCGGCCAGGCATTCGATGGCGGTGTTGAGCGCCTCTGCGGTCCAGACCATGGCAATGGCAAGCACCAGCCAGCACCAGTCGCGCGCCTCAAGATGCAGAAAAAATCCCGTCAGCAACACCAGCGCGGTCGCAACCGCGTGAATGCGGGCGTTGGCCTGGGTGCGGAGCAGGTGGGCCAGTCCGGCGGCGGCACAGCGGAAACTGTGAAGCCACCGTTTCATCACCTGCTGAGATCGCCCTGGCCCAGAATCTTGAAACCGGATTGATGCAGCGCATCGGCGCCCACCTCAATTTCATCCACGTGCAGCACCAGCAGCGGCCAGTTGCCGGGGCGCGCCAGCAGCGGATAGCTGAACTGGATGTTGATCTCCGCCGCCAGCAGCGCGCTCAGGCAGAGCGAAAGGTTGTGCGCGCCCTCGCGAATCTCCACCACGATCACCCGGCAGTCCGTATGCGGAATGCCGCGCTCCATGAACAGGGTCTCGGCGCTTTCCGGATCACTCAGGATCAGGCGGGCAAGGGTCAGCTCCGTGGTTTCCTGCAGGCTCAGGCCCAGCACTTCGATGCGGTTTTCGTTGAGCAGCTTCACCAGCGCCATGAACGACCCCACCCGGTTGTGCAGGAAGACCGAAAGCTGGCGCACCGGGGTGTTGACAGGATTGTCAGTGGCCGTCGTGGAGGCTTCTTGCGCTTGCATGGAGGCTATGGGCGGTTCTGAATTCAGCCAAACGGCCCGGTGGCCGAGCGTTCGTCATTGAACAGCATTACGCGCAAGGGCACATTCGAGAGCTCATCGTCGTCTCGTTCGACCACAAAACGATACAGCCCTGGCTTTTCGAATTTCAGGCGCTGGAAGTTGAGCACCACGTTGCGGGTGATGAAGGGCGGGCCGCCCGGCGGGAAGGTCGCATCCATCGGCACCTTGCACGGCGGCATGATGTCCTCGTCCTCGGGACCGAGCGCACGGATCACCAGCTCGAAGGTGCCGTGATCTTCGGGGTCGAAGCACAGCCTCACCGCGAACGAGCACTGCGGATGCGCCACGGGAAACTCCCGGGTGCAGAGCGTGTCGAAGGCGCCAAGGATACACAGCTTGCCCTGGTAGTCAGCGGCGAAGTCGCAAAGGGTGGCGAGAAGGATTTGCACACCCCTACTGTGCGGCATCGCGGGCCGGGGCTCAAGCGGCAATCCGCCCTACTTCTTACCACCGCCGATGCGGTACAGCGCCTTGTCCGTGCGGATGAAAATGGCGTCGTCCACGGCGGCGGGGGTGCCCATGATGGCGCCGTCGAGCTTGTTCTGCGCCAGCACCCCGAACTTCGGTCCTGGCTTGATCACGCTGGTGACACCCTCCCGGCTGCACACGTAAATCCGGCCATCGGCCAGCAGCGGCGAGGAGGTAAACTTGCCGCCCAGGCGCTCTCGATAGTAGTCCTGTCCGGTGCGGGCATTGACGCAGCTCAGGATGCCGCCATCGCTGACGAAGTAGAGCTCCTCGCCCACCAGCAGGGGCGAGGAAATCGTCGGGGCGTTCTTGCTGTTGTGCCAGACCACGGTCGGCGTCTTCGTGCCGTCCATCTTCAGGCCGAACATTTCCGGCTTCATGAACGAAGTGCTGAAAAACACCATGCCCAGACCGGCCACCGGCCTTGGCGCCATGCTGAAGCCAAGCTCACCATACGGCACCTTCCAAAGCTCCTTGCCCGTGGCGGGATCGTATCCATATACCCAGTCCGCGCCCGTGGAAATCATCGTCGGGTGGCCGTCAATGTCGGTGATCAGCGGCGTGCCGTAGGCCTTCTTGAACTGCGGGTTGCTGTGCATTTCCCCCGTGCGGTCGGTCTTCCAGGCGAGCTTGCCGGTTTGCTTGTCCAGGGCGCAGACGAACTGCTTGTCGCTGCCGTCACAGTGGAAAATGAGCAGGTCCTTCCACAGCACGGGCGAGCCGCCAGGGCCGTTCTCGTGGTTGATGCGCGTGTCGGTGTTGCGCCACAGGACGCTGCCGCTGGTGGTGTCCACACAGGCGGTGCCAAACGCGCCGAAGTGCGCGTACACCCGCCCGTCCTCGATCACCGGCGTGGGCGAGGCATAGCTGTTGAGCTCGTGCACCCACTGCGGGTTGCGCTCATTGAGCACCTCCTCGTTGTGAATGATCTCGCCGGTCTGGCGATCCACGCACAGCACCCGGAGACTCACCGCATCAAGCACCGTCAGCGGCTGGCCGCTCTTGTTGTCCTTGGTGCGGCGCGCGGACTCTTCCGCAGTGGCGGCGGTTTCGACGGCCGTGGTCATCCACACCTGATTGCCGGCGACGATGGGGGAAGACCAGCCGCGCCCCGGCAGCTCGCGCTTCCAGATGACATGCTCAGTTTCGCTCCAGGTGAGAGGCAGATCCCTGGCCTCAAAGTGGCCCTGCCCGTCCGGCCCGCGCCATTGGGGCGAGTCGGCAGCAGAAGCGGTGATGGCAACGGCGGCGATAAGGTGGGAGAGAAGGCGGATCATGGAAGGAAAGAAAGGAGGCATGAAGGTCATGCCTGGCAAGGCGAATGTAGGCTTTGGGATGCGGAACGACGACAACTATCGACCGGAGAATGAGGTGAGACGAAGCGCCACCCTGGCAGCGTAAACGCTGCACACCAGCCGCTGCGCAAAGCCTGGGACGGTGATTATCATTTCATGACAGAAAAGTCCTCGATGCCCCTGGCCTTTGCATCACACACCGCTTTGAGGTCGCGGCTGGTGTACCGACTTCAGTCGGCCGGGGTGGTGCTCATTGTTCGGGTGATCTGCCATTGCCCAGCAAATTTGCTCCAATCAAATTGTCGCTGCCGCCGATGATTTTGAGTGAAGGCTCCTTGCTGCGCAATGCTTCCTCGCGGTCATCGCGCACCAGACAGTCCGAAAGCAGGCTTTGTTTCACGTTCTCCAGGAGGATGCCAACGCCGTCGCTGTCGAACACGGAGTTATGGCCGATGTTGAGCCGTGAGCAGTCGCTGATGTCGATTGCGGCACGCTGACGCATCACGCCGCTGACGACATTGCCCTGGATCGAGCACTCGCTGCACGCCTTGATCAGGATGCCGTTGTTCTCGGCGGCGTTGAAGCCATTGACGGCATAACGTGGGTTGCGGTCGAAGTTGTTGCTGGCCACGACGATGTGGCTGCTGCTTTCCACCAGCAGGTCGTGCTGGAAACCTTCCCAGAAGGTGTTGCCGGTGACGGTGACGCCGCGCGAGTCCTTGATGTGGACGTTGCACTGGATGTCGCTGAAGACGTTGCCGGTGATGGTCACGTTGCCTTCGCGGGTGAACTTGTCGCCAGTGCGGCGTTCCAGCGCCGGATCATCCCCGGCGCCTTCGATGCGGATGTTGGCGCAGCCGGGGGCCTTGCTGCTGTGCTGGAGCGTGCAGCCGGTCACGGTCACCTCGCCAATGCTGCCGCCGGAGGAGTCGAGCCACACGTTGGCGGTGGGTGGAAAGTCGGCCCCCATGTTGCCCTCGATGTCACAGGTGCCAATCTGCACGTTGCGCACGTTGCCCCCGTGCGACACCACGCCGCCGCCTCTGCAGTAGCTGATGTGGGTGCCCACGATGTTGCTCTGGTGCAGGTTCACGTTGTCGTAAAACACACCGATGCCGGTGTTATTGTAGAAATGGCAGTCGGCGATGATGAAATTGCGGTTCCGCTCCGTGAGATGCACGCAGTGCCGGCAGTGATGCACGGTGCAGCGGGTGATGGTGATCTGCATGGTCTTCGTCGCCTCGATGCCATCCGTCTCGGCATGGGCTCCCATGATCTCCAGCCCGTCCACCGTGGGCGTGATCTCGTTTTCATACACGTTGGGCTTCACGGAGGCAGGGTCGGCGGAGCCCTCGTGGCTGCCGAAGAAGTGAATCGCCGGTCCGGGCGCGCTCATGATCAGGCGCGCAACACCGCGACCGCTGAGGCTGGTGAAGCCGGTCTTGTCCAGATGCACCTCCAGCGTCTTGGTCAGCAGGTAGCTGCCCTTGGGCAGCTCGATGGCGCCGGTCCCGGAATCAATGGCCTGCTGAAGGACGGCGGTCGCATCGGCCTTGCCATCGGCAACACTGGCGAAATCAGCGGCATGGGCGGCGGAGCAAAGGGCCAGGAGGACGGCGAAGAAGTGGTTTTTCATGGCGATGGTGGACGGGGAAGCGCAACACTACGCTGGATGCGGCAGCATCCTTCCCGCGAATGCCAATCCACGTCGCTGCGGGAGAAAGCGGAAAGCCCGCCACGTGGCCGACGTTTGGATTCACTCATTCCACTCGAACCATGCATCGTTCTCTCCTTACCCTGTCCATGGTGGGCCTGCTCTCGGCAGCCGCACCGCTCTCCTTTGCCGCCGATGCGGTGAAGCCCGCCGCCGCCAAACCCGCCAAGCCCGCACCCACGCCTCCGGGCCTGGGCTTGAAGGATGGCGACCGCGTCATCTTCATCGGCGATTCCATCACCCACCAGTGCCTCTACACCCAGAACGTGGAGAACTTTTTCTACACGCGCTACCCGAACCTGCACCTGCACTTCCGCAACGCAGGGGTGGGCGGTGACCGCGCGATTGACGCGCTGGACCGTTTTGATGACGACATCGCCGCCTTCAAGCCCACCGTGGCCACCATTCTGCTGGGCATGAACGACGGCTCCTACAAGGATTTCGACCCGGCCGTGTTCGCGACTTACGCGAAGGACATGACCACCCTGCTCGACAAGCTCGACGCCCTGAAGGTGCGCGTGTTCCTGATGAGCCCGACGATGTTCGACCACCACGCCGCCGAGCTGCGCCTGGCCACCAATCCCAAGGCGCGCAACCCCGAGAATTACAACGCCGTGCTCGCCTACTACGGCAAGTGGGCGCAGGAAGTGGCGAGCAAGCGCGGCTACGGCTTTGTGGACATGTACGGCATGCTCAACAACCTGACCGTGGAGCAGCGCAAGAAGGACAAGGATTTCACCTTCATCCCCGATGCGATCCATCCGCAGGCGGACGGTCAGTTCGTGATGGCCTACTCGATCATCGACGCGTTCGGCGAGCCCAACTCCGTGTGGGCCGTCACCGCCAGCCCGAATCCGAAGGGCGACGCCTGGAAGGTGGTCACCACCCCCGGCAGCACCGCCACCATCGACGGCGGCGAGCTGGGCAAGACCCTGAGCTTCACCCTTCAGCCCAAGTGCCTCCCCTGGGGCGTGCCGGAGGACGCCAAGCTGGGCGCCACCCTCACCCATGCCGGTCATCACAAGGGCAACGAGGCCTTCTACGTGAGCGGCCTTCAGGCCGGCCGCTATGATGTCTTCGGCAACGGCAAGCTCATCGGCACCTGGGACAACATCGCGCTGTCAAAGCGCGTGGAAATCGAGGAGCTGGCCACTTCGCCCACCTTCCAGCAGGCGCAGCAGGTCATCGCCCTCAACAAGCAGCGCAACGACCAGTCCATCCATCCCCTGCGTGACCTGTACGGCCAGCGCAAAGGCAAGCTCCGTGCAGCCAAGGCACCCGGCGGCGACATGAAAGCCTTCGACGCCTGGTGGGCCGAGCAGAAGGCCAAGGAAGCCGACCTGGTCAAGAAGGCCGATGACTTCGAAGAACAGATCTACAAGATCAACCACCCTGAGGCGGTGAAGATTGAAATCAAGGCCGCACCCCCCATCGCCGCCAAGCCGAAAGCCCCTGCGAAGCCAAAGGCCTCAGCACAGGAGAAAAAGGCCGCGTA
>CAINXC010000703.1 GCA_903854655.1 uncultured Verrucomicrobiota bacterium
CCGGGATCGTATCCATCGCCATCCTCTGCAGCCGTGTGCTCGGCCTGGTGCGGGATCAGATGCTGAACGGCTTCTTCGGTTCCGCCTTCACCGGCATCTTCACCGCCGCCTTCCGCACGCCGAACATGCTGCGTGATCTGTTCGCCGAAGGCGCTCTCTCAACGGCCTTCGTCACCACCTTCTCGAAGAAGATGAAGACCGAGGGCGATGAAGCCGCCTGGGTGCTCGGACGGAAGATGATCTCGCTCTCGATGTGGTTCATGACCATCGTCGCCATCGCCGGCGTGCTGCTCTCGCCGATTCTGTTCCGCATCCTGACGCCGGGTCTCAGCGAGGAGGCCAAGGTGCACGGCGTCTGGCTGGCGCAGATCATGTACCCCTTCATCGCGCTGGTGTCCGTCACCGCGCTGGTCATGGGCATGCTGAACTCGAAGAAGGTGTTCTTCATTCCCGCCGTCGCTTCGGCGTTCTTCAATCTCGGCTGCATCGTCGGCGGTGTCGTGATCGCCTGGTTCATTGATCCCGGTTTCCGCCACGGGCATGTCAGTGAAAAAGGCCTGACGGGCTTCGCCATTGGCACCTTGATCGGTGGGGTGCTGCAGCTTGCCGTGCAGCTTCCTGCACTCCATCGCGTCGGCTTTCGCTTCCGCTTCGACTTCGGCTGCAAAGACCCGGCGGTGAAAGAGGTGCTGCACCTCATGTGGCCCTCCATGCTTGCCGCCAGTGGCACCCAGGTCGCGGTGATGCTCAATTCCATTTTCGCCTCCTACACCGAGGGACACGAAAGATCACTCGCCTGGCTGGCAAACGCACAGCGCCTCCAGCAGCTTCCGCTCGGCCTTTTCGGTGTCGCCGTGGCAACCGTCACGCTGCCAATGCTCTCCCGCCTCGCCACGGAAGGCATGAGCCCCGCGTTTCGCAGTGCCCTGGCGAAAGGTCTGCGCCTCGTGCTCTTCCTCACACTGCCCTGCGCGGTCGGTCTCACTCTGCTTTCGCAGGAAATCATCTCCGTCATTTTCGAGCATGGCAAATTCAATGCCTCGGACGTGCAGAACACCGCTGCACCGCTGCAGGCCTATGCCTTTGGCCTGATCTTCTACGCCGCCATCAAGGTGCTGCAGCCCGCCTTCTACACCATCAACCGCCGCTTCATTCCGATGATGGTCAGCCTGGGCGTCATTGTCTTCACGGCCACGGTGAACTCCATCACTGTCTTCGTTTTCCATTGGGACCACACCGCGCTTGCATGGGCCACGGCGGTCGGCCTTTCGCTCAATTTCCTCACGCTCTACCTCTACATGCGCAAATTCGCCTCCGGCCTCGAAACAGGCTCTCTGGTGCAGTCGCTCATCAAGCTCATCATCGGTATTGCCGCCATGTCAGCTGTCTGCCTCGTGGCAAAGTACACCCTCATGGCTGACTGGCAGCATCTGAATTTCATGCTGCGCTGCGCCGGCCTCGGCGTCAGCATCAGCGTTGCTGCTGCCGCCTATTTCGCCGTGACCAAGAAGCTCCAGGTGGAGGAAGCGGGCGAATTTCTGTCATTGCTAGGACGCCGCTTTGGCAAAAGGTAACGGCCATGCCGCTCCAACGCTTCTGGTTTCAGATCGCCGCCTTTCTTGTCCTCGTGTGGGCCGGTGTGGGTGTTGTCATGTGGGTGACTGAGGACTCGGTGTATTCTTCCGAGAAGACACTCGCTCTCATGGAGAATGCTCCATGGCTTGCGGATGAGGAACTCGCTGACACGAAACGCAAAGCGTATCTCGACAAGGTCATCACCTCCGTCATCCGGCTCGACTTCAGCCAGCGCAGCGAGATGCGCGAAGACGGCCTGGAAACCATAGACCGCTTTTTCAAATCGCTCACCGACGAGGAAAAGGGCGCATACGTGAATCGAACGGTGGAGTAAAACTTCAAAGCCGTGATGAAGGGCCTGGAGAGCACCGATATGGGGAGCGACAAGATGGATGCCAACGATATAGTTTGGCGGAACGACGCCTATATTGGATTCAACGTCACAGCCAATTTATCGAAGGTGA
>CAINXC010000704.1 GCA_903854655.1 uncultured Verrucomicrobiota bacterium
AGCAACAAATAGGTGGGTTTGTGTTCTGGCATCTTTACAGCCAACAATTTTGTTAAATAGCGCCGAGATTTTTAACAAAGAACGGCCAAAAGGCGACCTTATTTCCCATTGGCGCCCCGAAAATGTTGCTTTGCACAGAGGCACCGCGTGCCAGGGTTTGTCCTCCTGGGAATTCCCCAGGCGCTGGGTGAGTGAAGACAACTGACAGAAGACTGGAGCCAAATCGGCAAAGCCTTCCTCGTCAGACTATTCGCAGCGGGCTCTGCGGGAAGCTGCAGGCGTGACTGACTGGAGTTGTTCATTGCAGCGTATGGCCAGGCGACTGTGGAGACTGCCGGACAGCCAGTGAAGAGACAAGCACGGCGCTCACCACTGCCGGCAGCAAAAGCACAACAAAGAGTCCAGTCATGAACACGATGAGAACACCCTCGACACACTCCCCGCCGACGGCAAACGCGGGCAGCAGGTAAAGGGCAATGGCGCCGAGATGAGCCAGAGCCGCGACAACTCCAATCCGTCGCGGCCAACGGGATAAGAAGGCGAGTGCCAAAGTCGCAGCCGCAGAAACGATCATGGCAGCAATGGATGGGATCTCCTCCGGATAGGCATGACGCAGTCCTGCGAAAGCCCAAACACAAAGTTGAACTGCCGAGCTAATGGCCAAAAAAACGCGCTTCATGGGATGTATGCTGAATCGCTTAACGATGGAGTCAGCAACAGTTTTGCGGCTCTAGTCCCGACGCCATTATGTAGTAGCCGACAGTTTTTGTAACGTTGGGCGAAGCCGAAAAACCACAATTAGGGCGATAATTTGATATTTTATCAAACAAATTAGCAGGGCACGCCCATACGCGCTGAACGCCCAAGCCTCATGTCGGTGCCTTCAAGCCTGCTGTCTCCGTCTGAAACACCGCCCTCCCGTGTACCGTATGACTGCCTTCCCATGAGCACGCCTTCAACGTCCAGCCGTCGCGACTTCCTCAAGAAAACTGCCGCCACCACCGCCGTCCTCGGTTTCCCGGCCATCGTGCGCGCCGCCAACCTCAACTCCAAGGTGCAAGTCGCTGGCGTGGGTGCGGACGGCATGGCGTACAGCGACATCAGCAACATCATCACCCATGACAAGGTGAAGTACGTGGCCTTTTGCGATGTGGACCTCAAACGCTTCGAGAAGGTCGATGCGCTGGCCCCGGGTACGCCGCATTTCCAGGACTTCCGTGAGATGTTCGACAAGCTGGGCGACAAGATCGACGCGGTGAACGTCGCCATTCCCGACCACATGCACGCCAAGGTGGCGACCGAGGCGATGATCCGGGGCAAGCATGTGTACTGCCAGAAGCCGCTCGCGCACACCGTGTGGGAGTGCCGGCAGATGCGCCTGTTGGCGGAGAAGAACAAGCTCATCACCCAGATGGGCAACCAGATCCACTCCGCCATCCAGTACCGCATGGGCACTCGGCTGATCAAGGAAGGGGCCATCGGCAAAGTCAAAGAAGTGCATTCCTGGGTGGGTGTCACCGGCAACGAGCGCACCCGCCTGCTAGAGCCTCCTGCACCCGGTGCGGTGCCTGCGAATCTCAACTGGGACTTGTGGATTGGCGCTGCGCCGATGCGTGACTTCGCCCCTGATGTGTATCATCCCTTCGTCTGGCGCGACTGGCAGGATTTCGGCGGCGGAGCGCTTGGTGATTTCGGCTGCCACGTCCTCGATCCCGTTTTCACCGCCCTGGGCCTGCAGGCACCGATCTCCGTGATTGCGGACAACAGCGGCTTCAACAAGCAGGTGTGGCCGGTGAACGAAACGGTGCGCTGGGTGTTCCCCGGCAACGATTTGATCGCGGGCAAGACCCTGAACGTGACCTGGAGCGACGGCGGCCTGAAGCCCGCCCGCAAGCTGGCCGGGATGCCGCCGGAAATGGAACTGCCCGCCACCGGCAGCCTCTTCATCGGCGAGAATGGCAACATGGTGCTGCCGCACGTGGGCCCGCCCGGCCTGTATCCCCAGGAGAAGTTCAAAGGCTTCGCCTACCCGGAAATGGAGAAGGTCGATTCCCACTGGCACCGCTGGATCAATGGCATCCTCGCCAACGAAAAGACCACCGACGGCTTCCACTACTCCGGCTGGCTCGCCGAAACCGTGCAGCTCGGCAACGTGGCCACCCGCATGACCACCCACCCCTCCGGTTCCAAGGGCGGCCAGATGATCGAAGGCAAGGACGTCGTCGCCCTCGAATGGGATGCGGCCAACCTGAAATTCCCGAACAAGCCCGAGGCCGAGAAGTACCTTAGCAAGACCTATCGCGAAGGCTGGGCAGTGAAGCCAGCGTAGCCGGGCAGGAAAGTGGCAGGGGCATCCTTGCCCCTTTCATGCGATCTGCCAATCCCCAGGGGCATCCTCGCGATGCCGGGCAGAAAAGTGGTAGGGGCATCCTTGCCCCTGGGCATCAAAATCTCGCATGAGAGGGGCAGGGATGCCCCTGCCACTTTATTTATTCTGTCAAAGCCAGGCGGGGCGCTGCCTGCTTTGGGTACACCAGGATCAGCTTCCGGTTCGATGCGCCCTGGGCGCGCTCTTCCAGGACAGAGGTGATCACGCGCCGCAGTTCATCCAGGTCCAGCGGCTTGGTGAGGTAGTCGCTCGCCCCGCATTTCATCGCCTCCACAGCGGTGCGCACCTCGGCGTTGCCGGTGATGAAAACAAAGCGCGAGGTGCAGCCCTCCGCCTTCGCCGTGCGCAGCAGGTCCAGGCCGCTCATGTCGCCCAGCTTCAGGTCCACCAGCACCAGATCTGGCAGCGTCTCCCGCACCAGTCTCAGGCCCACGGCTCCGGAAAGGGCGGTCTCAACCTCGTAATTTTCGGCGATGCAGAACTTCTTCAACAACCCCACGATCGGGGAATGGTCGTCGATGATCAGGATGCGAGGCATGAGAGTCATTCATCCCTCAGGCGATAAAAATCACAAATACAAAATCGAGTGTCAGGCTTCTTTTGATCACAGCCCGGCAAACAGGGCCTCGACCAGTCCGGTGGCACGCTCGCTTGGCAGCACGCCCACCTCCATCTGGTTCATCACGTAGGCGAAAGCGATGCCGGTGTCGGGATCGGCAAAGGCCAGGCTGCCTCCCGCGCCAGGATGGCCAAAGGCCGCCATCGAAGTGCCGAACAGGCGGCGGCTTTTCAGGCCTGTTTCCTCATCCACCGGATCCTTCATCATGCCGGCCTGGAAGGTGGCCGGTGCGCACAGCACCGCATCCATGGCGGTGGGAGCGGACTTGCTCAAGGCCATCTGCACCCAGGTGGGAATGATCTGCGCGCCCTGCCACAGACCGCCATGGGCCAGCGCCGAGTAGAACTTGGCCAGCCCGCGCGCGCTGCCCACGCCGCCCATGCTGGCGTAGCCCTGCGTCCAGGTGTGCGGCTGGTTGAAATCCTGCACGGCGGTTAATCCCACGGGGCTGGAAAAGGTACGCTGCGTCACCGTGCCCTGGGCGTGGTAGGCCTTCAGAAAGGCCTGGTCGGCGGTGCTCAGGTTCATCTTGCCGGGGTAAATCTTGGCGACTCGCCCGTGCTGGGATTCGGGCAGGCCGATCCAGAAATCCAGCGCCATCGGGTCGCCAAACATCTCGGCGAAGTAGAGTCCCAGCGTCTCCGCTCCGGTGATGCGGCGCACGATCTCGTCCAGCAGGAACCCAAAGGTGCGCGCATGGTAGGCCTGCGTCTGTCCCGGCGGCCACAGCGGCTGCTGCTGCTCCAGCGCCTTGATCACCGCCCGGTAGTCAAAGATTGGCACGCGTTCGCTCAGTGCGCACAGCCCGGCGCGATGCGCCAGCACCTGGTCGAAGGTGATTTCGGATTTGCCCGCCATGGCGAATTCCGGCCATACCTCGGCGACGGGCGCCTCCAGCGGCAGCCCCGCCTCGTGCAGCGCCAGCAGGCAGGCCACGGCGGCCGGTCCCTTTGTGGCCGACCAAACCGGCACCAGCGTGTCCGCCGTCCAGGCCTGGGTGCGCTCGCGGTTGGTGAAGCCCTGCGCCAGGCCCAGCACTTCCTCGCCATCCCTCCAGATGCTCACCGCCGCGCCCAGTTCGCCGCGCAGGACGAAGTTCTCACGAAACCAATGCTCGACCGCCTCGCGGGTCGCAGGGGAAAGACCAGTCATGCGTGTCAGAGCAGTTGCGACCTCAGTTCGGCCAGGTCGGGGTCCTTTTTCGCCACCCGCCGCAGTCCGTTGTCCATCTCGAAGGATTTCTCCAGCAGCTTCCGCGCCTCCTCCACACGGCCCAGCTTCGCACAGTAGCAGCCCAGATTGTAGAAGAACACCGCCTTGGCACGCAGCGAGCGCGGCCCGCCCTGCAGCAGCTCCAGCGCCTCCGCCGTGCGCCCCAGCTCGTGCAGGCAGTAGGCGCTGTGGATGAAGCCGCTCGGCTCCTTCGGCTGCAGCACGCACAGCCGCGTGCTCATCTCCAGGGCCTCCTGCCAGCGCTTCTCGCCCATCAGGCACAGCACCCAGGTTTCCAGCACCTCCGCGCGATCCCAAGCCTCCTTCGGCAGCGCCACCAGCTCGGTGCGCGCCTCCTCGAACAGGCCCAGCTCCATGTAGCCCTGTGCGGTCAAGATTTTGCGGTCCAGCTCGGTCATGGTTGCCCTTTGTGAATCATACCTTGGAGGCAAGGCCGTTGCGCGCAAGGTTTTCCGTTTGCATCGCCAATGATGAGAACGTAAAACCCGCGCGTGAACAAGGCTTTTGTGCTGGGAGCAGGATTGGGCGAGCGACTGAAACCCCTGACGGACCAGCTCCCCAAACCCCTGATTCCGGTCTTCCACCGGCCTCTCATCACCCATGCCTTCGATCATCTCATCGCCGCTGGCGTGGATGAGTTCGTGGTCAACACCTTCCACCTGCCGCAGGAGTACGCCCGCGCCTTCCCGGACGGCACCTGGCGCGGCAGGCCCGTCACCTTCCGGCAGGAGGTGCCCATCCGCCTCGAAACCGCCGGCGGCATCGCCAATGTCCGCGACCTCCTGGACAACGGCGAGCCCTTCATCGTTTACAACGGCGACATCCTTACCGACCTGCCCCTCGCCCCCCTCATCCAGGAGCACCAGCAGCGCGGCAACCTCGTCACCCTCGCCCTGCGCAGCACCGGCCCCGCCCTGCACATCGCCCTCGATGCCGCCTCCGGCAAGATCACCGACATCCGCAACATGCTCGGCACCGGCCAGGAAGGCGGCCACCTCTTCACCGGCATCTACATCGTCAGCCCCCGCTTCTTCGATTTCCTCACCCCCGGCAAGAAGGAATCCGTCATCCCCATCTTCCTCAAGCTCATCGAGCAGGGCCGCCAGCTCGGCGGTGTAGTCATCGACGAAGGCCAGTGGTGGGACCTCGGCAACCGCCTCTCCTACCTCGAAGCCCACCGCCACATTGTGCAGATGGACGGCTTCCCCGCCTACGCCCCCGCCACCCGCCACCCCCTCATCAGCGACACCGTCCGCATTTCCGCAAGCGCAACACTCATCGGTGCCAACCTCATCGGCCCTGGCGCCATCGTTGAAGAAGGCGTCACCCTCGAAGACTGCATCCTCTGGCCCGGCGCCGAAGTGGCCAGCGGTGCCAGCCTCCGCCACTGCATCGTCCGCTCAGGTATCCGGGCCGAGGGGGTGCATGGGGATGAGGATCTTTGATGGGATAGGGAACCGCTGCGCCGGAGCCCAAACAACCGCGTTATCCTGTAAGTGTTTGGTTCAGCATCCTCATGGAGGGAAGGACCACGGATGGCACGGATCAAACGGATGGGGAGGGCCGGCGGGCCTGTGCTTCATGACATCTGCGTTTATCCGTGAGATCCGTGGTTGGTAATTGCCTTGTCACGTCTTCCACCATCGAGTGCCAGGAGGCGTGAGCGGCGGCCTGCTCCGTCTCTTTCAGTCGGCGGAGCGGTCGATGTCGTCGAGGTGGAAGGGCTTGCCGCCGGTGAGGCTGGATTCCAGCTCGACGGTGACCCCGTGCTGCTGGGGCCGGACGAGATCGTTGTCCACCAGCGTGATCTGGTAGCCTCTGCCTGCGAAGACCTTGGAGTGGGCGCAGGGGTACGTTTTCGTGCAGCAGGCATGGCGCGGCGCCTTGCCGTGCTGACAGAGCCAGAAATCCTCCTTGGCCTGAGCCAGCGCAGGCTTCGCGGATGCTGGGATGCCTGCCTCGTCCAATCCCACAAACGGGGTTTTCAGGCGCGGAAAGAAGTGGTCGCTCGCGCATCCGGTGAGGACGCTGAGGGCTATCACGGCGATCAGCAAGGTGTTAATGTGACGAAAATGTAACATAATTGAAGTTGTGAACGCTTTTGAGCCTTGGGTCTATCACTTTATTGCGGAGGCTTCGGCAACAAAAAAAAAGGGGGTGGAAGCTCTGCCTGCGCCGCCTGACAACGGGCCCTTTTGGGGTGCGCCGCGCCTCGGGTGGCCGTGCCGGGAGCGGCGGTGCTGGAACGCCTGTTTTTACAGGCTTTCCAGGGCCTTCGTCCCCCTGTTGCCCCGCGTTTTTCCGTGCGAAATCAGGCGGTGTGTTACACTGGATTTCAGGTTTGCCAGGGATCCAAAGGGGCGGCATCGAAAGGGTGGCGGGCGGGTGGCGTATGAGCGGTTTGTCTGGCTGGGTGGACTTGTTTTTCGGCGGGGAGCAATTGTGGCGAAACCGTCACGCACTCAAATTCGACGGTTCTGTCACCTGTTGTTAAACATTGAATGTGTCAGGTCTGTAACGAAGGCCTGCGCCTCAAACTCAAATCCTTGATTAATGACCGTTGACCGCTCTCCCATGACCTCCAGCCGATGGCTGGCCGCGCTCTTTCTCGCCAGCTCGATGGCAGCATTCGCAGGCACGGACACCTCTCTTTCCTCCAAGGCCGCCGACGACCTTGCTCCTGCGCCAGAGCAGTCGGTTTATGACCAGATCTGGGGACTGGCGCAGGTTTACAAGAACGACAGCAACCCGATCCTTGAAGAGTTCGATCTCACCGGTCGGGGTCAGTTCGACTACTTCAATCTCGACACCAGCCGGGGCAACAACGATTTCTTCGAGATCCGCCGCATGCGCATGGGGATGGACACCTACTGGGCTGATCGTTTCATTGAAGTGAAGGCCTCGCTGGACACTGCGCTGCGCAGCTTCAACACCAAGGAAACGTTCTACAACCGGATGACGGACCTGTTCATCCAGTTTCACTTCGATGACGCACTCAACGTCCGGGCCGGGAAGTTCGAGCCCCACTTTGGCTACGACCGGGAGTTCACCGACAACCAGCAGAAGTTCTTCGAGCGCAGCTTCTTCGACGACCAGATCTTCAACAACTCGGGCAACGATTACGTGACCGGCGCCTCGGTGTTTGGCAAGATCGGCTGCTGGGGCTACCAGGTCACCATGTTCTCGGATGCCGTGGACCGGGAGCTCGGCCAGTTCAACGGCGGCCAGAGCTACCTGGGTGAGATCAGCTATGATCTCTCCAAAGCGCTTCAGGCCGACAAGGCCCTGTGGGTGCTCGACTACATGAGCATGCAGAACGATTCCAAGAGCAATGTGTTCAACACGATGCGCAACGCCGCCGCCACCTACTTTGATTATCAGCAGGGGAAGCTCGGCCTGGTGTCCCAGCTCGGCTTCGGCGACGGCATCAAGACCAAGGGCGACATCTACGAGATCATGGTCATGCCCAGCTACCTGATCACCAGCAAGCTGGAGGCGGTGTTCCGCTACCAGTTGGGCCTTGCCAACCATGACAACGGCATCGTCACCCTCAACCGGCAGGAAAAGACGGTCGGCAAGTTCACCGGCGACAACTACGACGCCGCGTACCTGGGCCTGAACTACTACCTCTACGGCCAGAAGCTCAAGATCATGGCGGGCGAGCAGTTTGCCGATCTGACGGGCGGGACAGGGGCCGCCGCAGGCTATCGCGGCTGGACCACCCTTGTGGGGCTGCGCCTGTTCTTCTAAGCGGTGTCTTCCGCCGCTCAATGGCCGGCGGCCACCTTTCAGGAGTTGTCCCCGGCTGTTGGCTCTGTGCGCTGTTTCTTGAGGAAGCGGATGTCTTCGGCCTTCTCGACGAAGATCGTGTCCTCGCAGATGTTCTTGGCGTAGTCGCCCACGCGCTCCAGGAAACGGCCCACAAAGATAAGGTGCAGGTAGGCTTCGAGGCCGCCCTGGCGCTCCTCCATGGCACGGACCAGAGAGTCGTTCATCGCCTTCTCCGCCCGGTCGAGTTCCTTGTCGAGCGAGCGGATGCTGGCGGCAGCCTCTGCATCACCGTCGGCAAAGGCGGCCATCGAGCGCTCGATCTGCCGCGCGGCGATTTGATACAGCGGCTGTACGAGGTGGAGCTCCGGGATCTCCATCAGGCCGTTAATTTTGCGGGCACGCTTGGCAATGCTGGTCGCCTGGTCCGCAATGCGCTCCAGGTTGTTCGCCACCCGCATGCTGCCCATCACCTGCCGCAGATCGTGGGCGATGGGCTGAAACCGGGTGAGGATGTCCATCCCTGCCTTGTCGATGGCCTTTTCCAGCAGGTTCACCTCCTGGTCGCTGGCAATCGTCTGGTTGCACAGGTCGGTGTCGCGTTCCTGCAGGCCTCGCATCGCGTCGGCCAGGTTCTTGCGCGTGATGCTGGACATGGTCAGCACGCTCTCGCGCAAACGGTCCAGGGCTTCGGAGAAAACCGACAAGATATGTCCGCTAGGAGGCATGTTGAATGGAATGTGACAGTCTTGTCACATTGAGACCCTTCCCACTTGGCGGCAAGCAAAAGATCACCCGCCAGGCTGCCGGTCGCGGGCACTATTTCGCCCCTCGAGCTCTTCAGCATCCATTGCTGTGGAGATCATTGCGTAACCTGCCCCATCTCACCAAAAAACACCCAGCGTCTTCAGGCACTCCTTGCTGATGGCGAGGCGCTTCGGGGCATCCGGCATGCCCGCCATGTCCATGTTCAGGGCGAAGGTGAGGTCGCCGTCCTTGGAAGAGACCCAGCCCACCAGCCAGCCAATGCGGGGCTTGATGGAGGAGCCGGTCCAGCCAGTTTTGTAGTGCAGCTCGCGACCATCCACAGTCTCACGCAGGGTGATGTCTCTCACTCCGGCGATGGCTTCGGGTTTGGCGGGCAACTGGCCGCGCAGGAGCCGGGCGAGGAAGTCCGTCTGCTCGATGGCGGAAATTTGCAGCGGCCCTTCCAGCCAGAACTGATCGACGACGCTGCCAATCTCACCGTTGCCGTAGTGAAAGGCCTTCACCTTCTCCGCCATGCGCTCCAGGCCGATGCGCCGCGCCAGCTCCTGGTAGATCGGCACGGCGGAGAGCCGCAGGGCCTCGCGCAAGGACATGTCGTGCTCCCAATCCTTGATCCACTGCGGCTTGCCGCCATAGGGCAGGATTTCGTCCACGCTCTTCACAGCGCCGGTGTCGAGGCCGATGATGGTGTTGGGAATCTTGAAGGTGGAGGCCGGGATGAAGCGTTGAGCCGCGCGGGTGGCGTTAAACACATGCCGTGTTTCAGCCTTCAGATCGTAGAGCACAAAGGTGCCCGTGGCTTTCTGCGCTTTGAAGAAGGTCTCCAGCGCCGGAGCGTCCACCGTTGTCACGTCAGCAGCATGAGCCCGGCCAGACACAGCCAGGCAGACAACGAAGGAAAGAATAGCGGCTTTCATGCCCCAGCTATGAAGCGGCCCGGCCTGCTCCGCAAGCCCGTGAACCAGCCGCTGGCAATGCGCTGGTACGGCAGTTTGGCGCTGCGCGCGTTTGTTTTCGAACCCCGTCGGGGGCGACGGTAGCCACATTGGGCCGGTGACGCAATCGCCAGCGACTTTTTGCGCGGCACGGTGGACAGACGGCGATTTGCATGACAAGTGGTCGGCTCCCCCCATGAAACAACAGACCATCGTTACCCTCGACCTCGAAGGCGTGCTTGTGCCGGAAATCTGGATCGCCTTCGCCGAGAAGACCGGCATCGCCGCCCTGCGCCGCACCACGCGCGACGAACCGGACTACGATGTGCTCATGAAGGGCCGCCTGAAAGTCCTCGACGCGCACGGCCTGAAGCTGGCCGACATCCAGGAAGTGATCGGTACGCTCAGCCCCCTGGAAGGCGCGAAAGCCTTCCTCGACGAGCTGCGCTCGATCACCCAGGTGATCATTCTTTCGGACACGTTTGAAGAATTCGCCCAGCCGCTGATGCGCCAGCTCGGCTGGCCCGCGATCTTTTGCCACAAGCTGGAGGTTAGTGAAGGCCGTATTGTCCGCTACAAGCTGCGCCAGCACAACCAGAAGCAGCATTCCGTGGAGGCCCTGCGCGGCCTGAACTACAAGGTGATCGCCGCCGGTGACTCCTTCAACGACACCACCATGCTCGGCGCGGCCAACGTGGGCTTCTTCTTCCACGCGCCCGACAGCATCAAGGCGCAGTTCCCGCAGTACAGGCCCTTCGACGTGTACGGCGACCTGCTCGCCGCCATCAAGGCCGAGCTGTAGTCCATTCCTCCGCTCACGGCCGGGTGAACATCACCTCGCCGGTGCTCTTCTCGGTGCCGCTGAGCGGCGGCAGAAGGTAATGGCCGTCGCCAATCAGGGCGTCCTGATTTGTCGCAGGTTGTCTCAGCACGCCGCTGAAGGTCACGGCGCGCGTCACCTTGCTGTCCACGAGGCTGAAGCTGCCGGTGAAGGTGCCGGTGGCGGGGTTGAGCGTGGTCGTCCAGTGCGTGGGGTTGGCGGGTGTGGCGAGTGGCACGCTCACCGCGTAGGTGCTGCTGAGGTTGAGTTGGGTGGGCAGGCTGACGTCCTGGGCGCTCCCGGTGGGGGTTTCGTTGACGCCAAAGCTGATGCCAGCGCCGGTCAGCCCCAGGCGCTGGGCGAGGCTGATGGCCGGCACGGCTGCGGTGGTCCTGGTGGCTTTGATGGCGGCGGCAGGCGGCAGCCAGGGGTCGATCATGAGCAGGGTCTTCACCGTGTCGACTGCGGTGCGGTAAGAAGGATCAGCGGGAAGGCCCATCTTGGCCCAGATCATGGCCGTTGGCGGAAGGTAGCGGCGGTTGTTTAGAATGGGATGCTGCAGGAGGTTGAATTCGCCGCCGAGGAAGGAATACGGACGGGCCGGAACATAGGGCTGCGCGAACAAACGGTAGCCGGGATTGACCTGGCCATCCGGGCTGAGGGCGCAGGTGAAGGCGGTGCCGTCGCCGAGCTGGCCTGCGAGGGTGAGCACGCCGGTGCTGCTGATGCCGGCGGTGGCCCAGCCAGCGCCTGCATCAACAAGCGGATCGGAAGGCAAGTAATCCCTGGCCCACGTGGGGGGCTCGAGCACGGCGGTGTGGACACCGGCGAAGTTGACAGGCCGGGTGCTGAGTTTTTGGCCGTCGATGGAGGTGGCAAAGGGCGCGCCATCGTGTCCGGCGGTGACGCTGAGGTCACCGAAGGGTGTCAGGGTGAAGTTGATATCATAGGGGGCTGTGAGCTTGTTCACCGTCACATTGGCATTGGCGACACCAGTGGCCTGCGTGGTGCCAGGGAAGGGGCCCGTGCCGAGGGTGAGCGGGCCGGTGAAGGGCACTGAGGTGGCCAAGGTGGCGGTGTAGAGCCTGGCGGTGAAGCTTGTGCAGGCAGCAGGGATGGTGAGGCTGAGCTTGGCCACGGGCAGATTGTTTGGATCCAGCAGCAGGGCCTCGTAGCTGCCTGCAAAGCCATCCACCACCAGGGTGCCCTGCTGGTAGATGGGCGTGTAATTTGGCTCGCCGCCACCGCTGACGGTGATGGGATAGAGGCCGCTCACGCTGTGAATCGTGGCGGTGGTGGCAAGCACCGGGGTGGCGGTGGCGTAGTCCGTGCCGATGAAGCCGTAGTAGCTGAACGTCAGCATGGGGTTCGCCTGCCCGACGAACTTGTGCTCGTCTATCGGCACAATATAGAGAGGTGCCTTGGCGATGATAAGGGTGCCGGTGACGGCGCTGCTGCCGGCGACGGCCTTGACCGGGTAACTGC
>CAINXC010000705.1 GCA_903854655.1 uncultured Verrucomicrobiota bacterium
CGCAAATCAACTTCTTCATCATACCAGGAAAATTCTGACTTCAGTGACCGGTCAGCTCACGCCGTGGGGAACGGCGCGGAGCAACGAAGAATTAGGGGTCAGGTGAAGCATTATTGGAAAAGTGCGGTTGAGACTAGCAAACGCGGTTCTTTTGTCACTAATAACTTCAGATGTTTGCACCGTTCCGCAGCGTCGCGCGGATGCTGAAGCATGGCTCGAAGCGGCGAAAGAACGAGGCTTCACAGCCATTCGCCCACCGCAGCCGGACGGGGTTCATGCCTCCATCCCTCAGCCCTCGTGCGAACTGAATGGATGAACGGATTGTCATTAAACAGTCTTGAACAGCTCAAGTACAGGCGGGTCTGACCCCACGCCCACACGCTGCGTTTCGCCGCCGTGGCCAAATCCCCCCACGCCCCTGATGAAAGCATTGATCCTCACCCTCGTCGCCCTGAAAGCATTGATCATCACCCTCGCCGCCCTGCCTCTTCAAGCCAGTGCCGCGACCCCACCCGTGCGGTGGAATGGAAGCAGCGAGATCCAGTTCTCCGGCACCTCCACGCTGCACGAGTGGGGCGGCAAGGTCGCCGCCCAGCCGTTCACCGTCATGGTCACCCCTGATGCCAGCGGCCAGCCTTCCAGCCTCGAAGCCACGGTTCAGGTAAAGGTGGCGGGCATGGACACTGCTGAGCCGGACCGCGACAAAAACCTGCGCAAGGCGATGAACGCAACGGGTTTTCCGCTCATCACTGGCACCCTAAATGCACCCTTCAGCAGCCTTGTTGACGCCCATACCAAACAGCCGGCCGCCCTGCCCTTGACGCTCGAACTGCTGGGTCGGAAGCAAAGCGTCCCAGCCCGCATCTCCCATTGGGAGGCCACGGACAGGGCCGCCACCTTCGACCTGGATTTCGACCTCTCACTCAAGAAATGCGGCATCACGGTCCCCACCGTGCTGTTCATCATCCACGTCGGCGATGCGATCAAACTCCATGCGACCGTGAAACTCGTGCGCTCGAACGACTGAAAACTGAGACGACTCCCCAAAGCCCCCCCCTACCCCGATGCCAGCTTACTTCCACCAAATCAGCACTGATGTTCCCAACTTCCTTTACAGCCAGCCCTTTGCCCGGGACTGCATGAAGTCCTGGACCTCCGTCCATCGCACCCAGCGCATCATTCAGTCCATCTATGACCGTTCAGGCATTGACACCCGCTACAGCGCCTGCGGGGATTTCGTGCCGGGGCGTGAACCCACGCTGTTCAAGCCCGGCCCGGATGGCATTCCGATCTCCCCTGGCACGGGCGAGCGCAATGCTCTCTATGCAGCCGCCTCTCGTGAGCTGGCGGTGAAACTGGCCCGCAAGACCATCCAGAGTGCAACGGACTTCTCGAAGGAGGACGTCACCCACATCATCTTTGCCTCCTGCACAGGCTTCGCCAATCCGGGCCCGGACTATCATATCATCCGCGAGCTGGGCCTGTCGCACCGTGTGCAGCGTTACACTGTCGGCTTCATGGGCTGCTACGCCGCCTTCCCCGCCCTGCGCATGGCGGCACAGTTCTGCGAGGCCGATCCCAAGGCGGTGGTGCTGGTGATGTGCCTGGAGCTCTGCTCCCTGCACCTGCAAATCAGCGACAAGCCGGACAGCATCCTTGCCAATTCCCTGTTCGCTGACGGAGCGGCGGCCGCCATCGTCAGCGCCCGCGAGCCCAGGCCGGGCCGTCCCGCTTATCGTGTGTGCGACTTCACCTCCTCACTCATCCCCTCGGGTGAGGCGGACATGGCCTGGGAAATCGGCAACAACGGCTTCAACATGGTCCTCTCCAGCTATGTGCCGGACATCATCGGCACCAATATCCGGCAGATGCTCGACACCACGCTGCGCAGCAAGGGCATGGCGCTGGATGACATCACTGAATGGGCGGTGCATCCGGGCGGCCGGGCGATTCTGGACCGGGTGGAGGAGAGCCTCGCGCTCGACAGCCAGGCACTGAACGCTTCGCGAATGATTTTACGCGACTACGGCAACATGAGCAGCGCCACGGTCATGTTTGTCCTGAAAGAGCTCCTGGAATCCGCCGAAACCGAGGACGCCCTCACCGGTGCCATGGCGTTTGGCCCGGGCCTCACGGTCGAAACCGCTGTTTTCGAACGCATCGGCTGCACCACCAACAGCAGCACCCGGAAGGCCGTTCCATCCCTGCAACCTCTTGCCGCCTAAAAACACCCGATGAACTGCACAGCCCTGCCACCTTTCGACGTCGCCATCATTGGAGCCGGACCGGTGGGCCTTTTGCTCGCCAGTCTCCTGGGGGCGAAGGGTCTCCGGGTGCTGGTGCTGGAACGGCGCACGGAACTGCCCGCGCACTCCCAGGCCATCGGCATCACCCCGCCGTCGCTGAAAATCCTGGCCAAACTTGGTCTTGATGACGAGTTCATCCGGCGAGGCGTGCTGGTGCGCGACTGCCATCTGCATGGCGAAAGCGGTCATCTGGGCTGTGTCTCGTTCCGCGACATTCCCGACGAACACCGCTTCATTCTCTCGCTGCCTCAGACCCACACGGTGGCGGTGCTTCAGGAAAAGCTTCGCGACCACTCGACGATCACCCTGCGGGCAGGCGTGGAAGTCACCGAAGTGCGGCAGGGAGACTCGCAGTGCGCCATCAGCTTCAATGACGGCACCCCCAGGGTGGCGCAGGCCCGCTATGTCGTCGCCTGCGACGGCGCCCGCAGCCGCGTGCGCGAGTGGCTCAAGCTCAAGTCAACAGGCCGCAACTACGGAGTTCACTTCATCATGGGCGACTTCGTGGACCGCACCAGCCTCAAGCACGAGGCCCACCTTTACTTCACCGCCCAGGGCACCATCGAAAGCTTCCCGCTGCCTGGCGGCCTGCGCCGATGGATTGCGCAGACACGCGAACGCATCGACTGCCCCCCCGCCGGCCTGCTCGGCCAGCTCGTCAAGAAACGGGCGGGCTTTGAGCTGCCGCCCGAAGACCAGCTCAACCAGAGTTCCTTCTCCCCGCGCCGGCTGAACTGTGAACGCTACCACGACCGGCGGGTGATTCTCTGTGGCGACGCCGCCCATGTGATGAGCCCCATCGGCGGGCAGGGCATGAACACAGGCTTCGCCGATGCAGAATTCCTTGCAAATGTCCTCGACACCATCCTGCTCGACCAGTCGCGGGCGGAGCCCCTGCTCGCCGCCTATGACCGGTATCGGGGCAAGGCGGCGCGAACCGCCATCCACCGTGCCGGCCTCGGCATGTGGTTCGGCACCTGGACCGGCAAACCCTTGTCCGTGATCCGCGATTTTGTCATCCGCCACCTGCTCTGCCGCGGCCCCATCAGACACCACATGGGACCCTATTACGCCATGCTCACCATTCCCTATAACACCATCGAACGCGTGCCCGTGGACGCACTCAAATCCCAGACCGCCTGACCCCTATGACCACCGCCGCCGCCACCGCTGATTACAGCATGTCCAAAGACGATGTCGCCTCCCACTATGACGATCTTGACCAGTTCTACCGCGAAATCTGGGGTGAGCACGTGCACCATGGCGTGTGGCGCACCGGCTCTGAGACAGACAAGGAAGCCGCCGAAAACCTGGTGACCATGGTCGCCGAGCTGGGCCGCACCGGACCGCAGACGGAAGTCTGCGACGTGGGATGCGGCTATGGCGCCACCGCCAAAATCCTGGCGGAGCGCTACGGCGCCAACGTCACCGCGATGACCATTTCCGACGTGCAGTTGAACTATGCCAGGACCAACAACTCCGTGCCCGGCAAGACCACCTACATGCTGCAGGACTGGTATGAGAATCAACTGCCCGGTGCGCGCTTCGATGTGGTCCAGTCCGTCGAAAGCATGGAGCACATGCCCGATCTGCCCCGCTTTTTCAAGGAAGCCTGGCGGGTCATGAAACCCGGCGGCCGCGTCGTCATCTGCGCATGGATGAGCTGCGAGAACCCCGGTGCACTTTCCAAAAGCTGCCTCCTCAATCCCATCGTGCGCGAGGCCGCTCTGGCGGGCATCCGTCCCGCCAGCGAATTCCAGGCGGCCACGGAATCCGCCGGTTTCACCAACTTCAAGATGCTGGACATCACCCAGCAGGTGAAACGCACATGGCCGCTGTGCGCGGTGCGGACACTCAAGGGTTTGCTGACCAAGCCGCACTACCGCAGCTTCCTGTTCTCCAGCAAGAATCCCAACCGCATCTTCGCGCTCACCCTGTTCCGCATCTGGGCCGCCTATGAGCTGGGCGTCATGCGCTACGGCGTTTACAGCGCCGACAAGGCCTGAGGCATTTCTACGGCAGCGCCGCCAAAGTGGACGGCTTGGCGCTGCCGATGGTGACCACGCCTTTCACGAGGCGGCTGCCTCCGATGCCGGTGGTGCCGCCAGTAAAGTTCAGGGTGGTGGTTACCGTGGTCAAGTCGCGTGCCTGGCCTTGAATGGTGAAGCTGGAGGTGGTCGAAGCGTTGTTGGCCAGCCCGCTGGCCGGAATGCCATTCACGGAGGTGGTCGCAAAGGCGATGGACGAGGTGCGGGAGAAATCCCCGCCGACCGGTGCCGTCACCGTCATGCCTCCGTAAACCGCAGGACCGAACACCGGCAGGGTCAGCAAATCGGCAGGCACAGCCACCGGCTGTGCACCGCTTTTCTCAGCATAAAGGCCGCCCTTGCCGGTCGCATCGACGAGGGAGGCCAAGCCCCATCCGCTGGAAGGACCGGCAATCAGACTGCGGGAGATCATGGCCGCAATCACCTCGCGATTGGTGAACGAGGTGTTGATGATGCGATTGGTGGTGATTGTCGTCCCCCCCTTCACTGTGGTCACCGAAGCATCCGGCCCCTGGGTCAGAACCGTGCCAGTGAGAACCACCTGGCTCTCCAAGACGTAATTCTGCGCCTGGGCCGAGCCCATCACGCCGAAAATCAAAAGTGCGGCCGCCACACGGGAGGATGACAATTTCATACGGGAAGTCGTTGGTTCAAAATCGCAGCCACGACAATGGCATTGGTATATGCCATGTAAATGCCAAATTCTGACACAAAAGGCGAGCAAAATGCGTCTGCCCCCCGCATTTAAAGCGGCTCCCGCGTTCGCCGTGAGCTGACTGGCGAAGGGCCGGTCAGTCGATCTCGCGCTCGATCAGCGAGCCCAGCGCCTTGATACCGCGACGCACGCGAGCCTTCACAGTGCCCAGCGGCTCGCCACCGTCCCTCGCCATCTCCTTGCGCGGACGACCGGCGAAGAAAGCCTGTTCAATGGCATCACGCTGGCTGGGCGAAAGCCTGGCCACAGCGCGGCGCACGATGGCGGCACGCTCGTTTTGCACCATCAGCTCATCGCTGGACCGCTCGTCCATCTCCGGCATGGCGGTCTTCTGCTGGTCTTCGAACTTGTGGTTCAGCTCGCTGCGGCGCTGGCGGGAGCGCACCAAGTCAATGGCACGGTTGCGTGCCATCGTGGTCAGCCAAGTCAGCGGCTTGCCCTTCCCCGATTCGTAAAGATGAGCCTTCTGCCACAGGGCGACGAACACTTCCTGCACAATGTCCTGGGTGTCCTGGTAATCATCCAGCACGCGGTTCACCGTGTGAATCAGCAGCGGGGTGTAGAGCCGGTGGATTTCTGCGAAGGCGGCGGCGTCTTTCAAAGCGAGTCGCTGAAGCAGCGCGGCATCGCGCTCGCTCGTGTCCGGAGGATCAGTCTGCGTCATCGGGAATGGCTGCATGGCATTGGGAGTCTATAGTTGATACGGAACTCCAGGCAAGCGAGGCTGCATTTATTTCAATTGAAGACCAATTTTTTTCATGCTGCGCGCCCTTCTCGAACTCTGCCGGATCTCCAACCTGCCCACGGTGTGGACGAATGTCATAGCGGCGTGGGTGATTGCGGGCGGCGGCTGGCACTGGCATCCACACCTGGCCTGGCTGCTGGTTGGAGCATCGCTGATGTATAGCGCGGGCATGATTTTGAATGACACGTGGGACGTGGCCTGGGACCGCGAGAAGCGACCAGAGCGACCGATCCCCTCTGGGCGCATTTCCTTGAAGGCGGCCTGGGCGATCGGGATCGGAGGACTGCTTGGAGGGTATGCTCTGATGGTGCTGGCCGGAGGAGCAGGCTGGGGCATCACAGCGGCGCTGATGGCCGCAATTGTGTTGTATGATGTCTATCACAAACCTTGGGCGGGCTCGGTGGTGGTGATGGGGGCCTGCAGGGCACTGCTGTACGCCGTGCCAATCCTGCCAGCGCAAAACGCCGCTACGGGGCTTTGGCCGCACACGCCCCATGGCAATGACCTGTCATCTGTCGTCTTCGTGGCCGGGATCACGTTGGGTGTTTATGTGGTGGCGCTTACCCTCATCGCCAGGGCTGAAGGAAAGGGGTCAATGGGACAAAATCACCGTAATTCCCTCACTGCATTGTTGATGCTGCCTGCGGCCTGGGCCGGGGTCCTCGCCATTCTGACCGTAATACAGCCTCACCTCCGCCTCGCATCGCTCTTGGCCATTGGCGCGCCCCTGGCCTTTTTCATTGCCTGGACATTGAATGCTCTCCGGCAGATGAGGAAGGGAGGGCCCTCCATCGGTCAGGCGGTGGGGCTTCTCCTGGCCGGCATTCCTCTCGTCGACGCCATCAACATCTCCCTTGCCGAACCAGCGACGGCCCTCGCCTTTTGCCTCCTTCCCCCCCTCCTCCGCTACTGGCAGCGCTGGGTCGCGGCGACGTAAGCGGACACTCCACGCAATGAAGTGCCCGCGATCCAAGGAGGGAGGGCGTCCCGCCATCCTCGCCGCCGGGCGACACGCACTTCGTACGGCCCCCTCGCCCTGAAACCATCAGGCGCTCTGTGGCTTCGCCAATGACGGCGGGACGCCTTCACTCCTTGGATCGGGGGCCGCTCCCTGCACTCACCGTTGAGAATTCCACGCCCCCTGCTCCAATCCGCAATCCCAAATCCGCATTCCCCAATGGGCTCCCCTCACTCGTATAGGTCTTTGTCCACAGCAGGAATTCAGATTGAACACGGCTTTAAAAACCGTTGACTGCACATCCCCATGCTAGAGCGCAAAATCAAGGTAGAGTACTCGCACCGCGTCCTGTTCACGAAGGACGCTTTTTCGTCCTTGAACACAACCGTGCGCGATGTGCTCGAACTCAACCACGACGGCCGCAAACCGAAGGTGCTGGTGTTCATTGATGACCGCGTGGCCCTGGCCAATCCGAAGCTGGCGGACCAGGTGCAAAGCTATGCCGCCGCGCACAGTGACGCCCTCAACCTCACGGCCGAGCCCTTCATCCTGCCGGGCGGCGAGGCGTGCAAAAACGAGTTCCGCCTGGTGGAGCAGTGCTGGAAGGCGATCAATGAGGCGGGGCTCGACCGCCATTCTTATGTCTTTGTGATCGGCGGCGGCGCCGTGCTCGATCTGGTCTGCTTCGCGGCGGCCACCGCCCACCGGGGCATCCGCCACATTCGCTTCCCCACCACCACGCTCAGCCAGGGCGACGGCGGCGTGGGCGTCAAAAACGGCGTCAACTACGTGGGCAAAAAGAACTGGGTGGGCTCCTTCGCCGTGCCGTACGCGGTGATCAATGACTTCGCCTTCCTCGACACCCTGCCGGAGCGCGAGCGGCGCAACGGCATCATTGAGGCGATCAAGGTGGCGCTCATCCGCGACGCTGCCTTCTTCCATGAACTGGAGGGGATGGGCGATGCCCTGGCCAGGCTCGAGTCCCCTGCCCTGGAGCGCCTCATCCAGCGCAGCGCCGAGCTGCACGTGGAGCACATCAGCACCGGCGGAGACCCCTTCGAAATGGGCAGCTCGCGCCCGCTCGATTTCGGCCACTGGGCCGCGCACAAGCTGGAGCAGGTGTCGCACTTCGCCGTGGCTCATGGCGAGGCGGTGGCCATCGGCATGGCCGTGGACCTGCTCTATTCCGTCAAGCGGGGCATTCTTGAAGCCGTCACCGCCGAGCGCATCATTTCGCTGATCGAGCGCATCGGCTTTGCCACCTACGCCCCGCACCTGCTGAAAAAGAACGCCCGCGGCGAGCTGACGATTCTGGCGGGTCTGGAGGAGTTCCGCGAGCATCTGGGCGGCGAGCTGACCATCACTCTGGTGCCGGAGATCGGCCGCAAAATCGAAGTCCATGAGATGGACAAGGAACTCATCGTGGAAGCGGTGAAGGACCTGCGCGAGCGCAACGGCGACAAGCCCCTGCCCTTCGTGCAGCACCTGCTGGCCAAAACCTGATCTGCCCGCGCCCTCCATGAGCGCCCATCGCTACCTGCTCATCGACGGCCACAGCATCATCCACGCCTGGCCGGAGCTGCGCACGCTGCACCGGCAGGCGGCGCGGCGGCATCTGGCCCGCGAGCAGTTGCTGCAGCGCATGCGCAATTACCAGGACATGACCGGCGAGCGTGTGATCGTGGTGTTCGACGGCACCCAGTCGCGCACCAGCGAAGAGCGCGAGACCGACGGGCTGCAAATTTTCTACGCCGATGCCGGCAAGACCGCCGATTCGATCATCGAGCGGCTGGTGGCCAAATACGCCGCCCAGCACCCCATGCGCGCCGCCACGGCCGACGGCATGATCCGTGAAACCGTCAGCGCCTTTGGCGGAAACTGGATCAGCCCCGAGACGCTGCGGACGATTTGCGATGAGGCCGAAGGCGAGATGCGACGACGGATCAAGGGGTGAGGCGTGTAAAGTTGTCTTCTCTTATCAAACGTGCACACCATGATACCGCCGGATAAACTCCTCGGGAGTGATGGGTTGTGGCTTGTAGCCGGCGTTTGCAAGTGGTGCAAAGTGCCGGTCCTGGGTGACCACATAATCGGCGTGCGCGGCGATGGCGCAGTCTGTGAAAGCATTGTCGTCGGGGTCGTCGCCGATGATGTGGAACTGGTAGTGCGGGCTGACGGTGACCAGATTGCCTGACATGTCGATAAGGTCGAGGAGGCGGGCGACACTGCCCCAAGCCGCAGCCCCTGCCTTTCCGCCAATAATCTCCTGATATTCTGTCAGCACCCGGTTTGACACTGCCCAATCCATCAGTCCAAACACAATGCCATCCAAAAGCACACCATACGGATGGCTTGTGGCCCGGGCTTGAATGAGCACGTTGGTATCAAGGCAGACCGTCATGCGGGCAAACTGTCACACGGACTTCTTGCTGTCCCGATAAGCCCGGACGAGTTCAGGGAGGTTTTTCCAGAGTCCGGCAGCATTTTCATTATCCGCCTGCTCAGAGACCTCACGCCTCACACGCAACTTTTCATTGAGCAGTGTCAGCTCATAAAGCTCCGCCACGTCCTGTTCAGACATGGACGAGATGCGCTTCAGCATCTGCTCGCGCAAGTTCTTGGGGATGGGTTGGGCAGGCGGCGTGCTCATGGGTGATCTTTAGCAGATTCAGGATAGGGTCGCAATTCTTGTGTTGTCGATCGAGGCGAGAACAGGATCATCCCACCCAGTGTTCAAACACGGCCTAAAATCGCCCGCCATCCACCATGAACTGCTGAGCGGTGCAGGCGGCGCCATCATCGGCGGCAAGGAAGAGCACCATCTGGGCGAACTCCTCGGGCATGATGCGCCGCTTGATCGCCTGATCGCGCATGGTGCCTTCCTCACCTTCGGGCGACCACCACTTGGTGAGCTGCCGCTCGGTGGGCACCCATCCTGGCAGCACGGTGTTCACCCGCACGCCGTGGGGGCCAAAGGTGCGGGCCATCGTGCGGGTGATGCCCTCCACCGCTGACTTCGCGATGGCGTAACCGGGGAAGAAGTCCTCCTGCATCATGTAGCTGCTGGAGCCGATGTTAATCACCGAGCCGTTGGCGGCCGCGATCATCTGCGGCGCCAGCGCCTGAATGGCGAAAAAGTAGTGGCGCAGATTGGTGTTGATCCGGTTGTCGAAATACTCCGGGGTCATGTCCTGCCAGCCGTGGCGGTCATCGTTGGCCGCATTGTTGACCAGCACCGTCACGCCGCCGAGATCTGCAATCGCTGAAGCGCACGCCGCGCGCAACGCTTCGATGTTGAGCAGATCCACCTCGTAGAAAAGAGGGGTGTGAACGGCACCGGCGTCAATGCAGCGCTGAATCGTCGCCCTGGCGCAGCCGACGTTCTTGTCCACGAAGGCGACGCGGCTGCCCTGGCGCGCGAACTGCTCGACAATGGCGCTGCCGATGCCATCCGCCCCTCCGGTCACGAACACGGTGCGATTCACAAGAGAGGGGTAGCTGGCGTAGTGGGCGGGCATGATGATGGGTGACAATACGTGTAAAAAGGCGGTTCCTCCATTTCGTTTACACCCCACTCTATGCGTGCTGTCGCCCTTCTCTTCCTTGCTTTTGCCGCCTCACTGCCTGCCCAGCAGGCTCCCTATGATGTCTTTCCACCGGCCGAGGCCCCGTATTACCGGGTGCGCTATGAGGCGTCCACGACGCCCGGTGAACTCGTGTTTCCCGTGAACTACACGGTGTGGGTTCCACCAGGCGTGAAGTCCTTGCGCGGCGTCATTGTCCACCAGCACGGCTGCGGCGAAGGCTCCTGCAAATCAGGCCTCACGGGAGCCTTCGACCTGCACTGGCAGGCGCTGGCGAAGAAGCACGACTGCGCGCTCCTCGCCCCCTCCTATGAGCAGCCGGACAAAGCGAACTGCCAGCTCTGGTGCGACCCGCGCAATGGTTCGGACACGGCGTTTCAAAAGTCACTGGTCGATCTCGGAGCGAAGAGCGGCCACCCCGAGCTTGCCACCGTGCCATGGGCGCTCTGGGGCCACAGCGGCGGCGGTCACTGGGCCGGCGGCATGGTGCTGCTCCACCCGGACCGCATTGCAGCAGCGTGGCTGCGCTCCGGCGTGCCGCCGCTGACAGCCTCCACGGGCAAGCCCAACCCTTACACCATCCCGGACGCTTCCTTGCAGGTGCCCGTCATGTGCAATCTCGGCACCAAGGAAGGCGTGACCGAGAAGACAGGCCGCTTCGCCGGCGGCTGGGCGGGCGTCGATGCATTCTTCACCGCGATGCGCGCCAAGGGTGCGCTCATCGGCGTGGCCATCGATCCTTTCACCGCCCACGAGTGCGGCAACCAGCGCTACCTGGCGATCCCCTGGCTCGATGCCTGCCTCACCGCCCGCCTGCCCGGCAAAGGCTCCAAGTCACTGAAGCCCATGAACAGCGGTGACGCTTGGATCGCCCCGGTACACCTCGCTGAACCCGAGGTCATTGCACCCGTGCCAGCCGCGAAGTTCACCGGTGCCTTGGAAAGATCCGTCTGGCTGCCCAATGAAGTCATCGCCAGGGCCTGGACACAGTATGTCAAAGACACCGCCATTGCGGACACCACTCCACCACCGGCACCCACCCTCCTGCAAGTGAAGGCCAATGAACTGACCTGGGAAGCCGATGCCGATCTCGAAAGCGGGCTTGCGAGTTTCATCATCGAGCGCGACGGCCAGTTCCTCGCCAATGTCCCGGAAGCTGGCAAGAATCCCTTCGGCCGCCCCATCTTCCAAAACCTGCAGTACAGCGACACCCCGACTCAGCCGATCGTGCCGATGCACTTTACTGACACCACGGCCGAAGCAGGCAAAACGCATCAGTACCGGGTGATCGCGGTCAACACGGTTGGATTGAAGTCAAGGTAGCGGCAGCGCGCCGCCGTTGCTTCAGACCAACGTAGTCCGCGAGTCTCTCGCGGCTCAGGCAGTCCGGAGTTGTTCAAAGCCTTCATGTCAGTCATAATGACTGACATGAAGACCAAGACTGCTGCAAAGAAATCTGCGCCAGGCCTGGCGCCCATCCGCGACACTTTCTCCGTCCGTGACATGAACCGGCAGCCCCAGGCTGTCTTGACTGCGGCACGCACTTTGGGGCGGGTGCACATACAGGGTCGCTCTGGGGAAAGGTTCGTCATACAGCCTGAACCCGCACGGCCCGTGGAGCCAAGCTCGCGAGAGGATTTCCGTGCGCGCGTGAAAATGCTCCACTCACAAATGCGCGCCACCGGGAGCGCGAGCTTCACTGAGGAAGGTTGGAAAACCATCAGCAAGCAAATCGCGGGTGAGTGATGAATGTTTACGCTGCCACAAACTTTTTCACCGCGCTCTTCTGTTCGGGACCGAACACAGGCGAAGCGCTCCGACTTGATGCTGTTGCAGACCTGGAAGGCGCACCTGCCTATCCGGTTACGATGATCTGTCGTCTGGAGTTCGTAAACGCACTTCAGCAGTCTGTGTATTCCACCCGCCACGGCGTGCCCGGCATTCACATCACCCAGGAGCATGCGATGGCGGTTGAGGCGATGTTCTTTGATGAGCTTTCTGCTGGAAAAACTTTGTGCGATGCAACGATGAGCGAGCGCCTTCTGGAGCGACGGTTCCAAGATCTCTCCCATCGCCATACCGCGAAGGAAGGCTTCCGCACTTATGACATCCTGCATGTCTCTTCCGCGCTGGTGCTGGGATGCGACACCTTTTGGAGCTTTGACGCCAAAGCCAGGAAACTCGCCGAGCAGGAAGGCCCGGCGGTGAACTGAACAGCCAACGGATGCCAACTACTTGCCCAGCCAGCCCATGCTCTTCATCCACTCGCCGCAGCGGGCGGGCCAGTCATTGACAGGATTGCCATCGCGACGCATGCCGAAGCCATGGCCGCCCTTGGTCATGATATGGACCTCGGCGGGGATGTTCAGCTTCTTCAGCTCCAGGTAGAGCATGGTGGCCTCAATGGGGTTGGTCTTGTCGTCGTGCGCCACCAGGAAAAAGGAAGGCGGTGCGTCCGCTGGTACGCTGAACCCAGGGCGGAACTTGGTCTTGTCGTCCTTGTCCAGGAAACCGCCGCCGTAGATCATCACCATAAAATCGGGCCGTGGGTCGCAGTCCAGAGCCAGCTTGGTGGGGTAGGTGGGCTCGCCACGGTCAAAACAGGCGTGGCCGGCAAGATTGCCGCCTGCGGAGAAGCCCAGCAGCCCCACACGCTTGGGATCGATGCCCCACTCGGCGGCGTGGTGCCGCACCATGCCGATCGCGCGTTGCGCATCCTGCACCGGCTTTTCATACGAGTTCGGCTCTTCATTGGTGGGGGTGCGATAGGTGAGAAGCACCCCTGTCACGCCAATGGAGTTGAGCCATTCACACACCGCCGTGCCCTCATGCTTGATCGAGAGGAACCGGAATCCCCCGCCCGGGGCCACGATGACCGCCGTGCCATTCGGGTTCTCCGGCCGGTAAACAGTCAGGGTTGGGTCGGTGATGTTGGTGACCACGTTTGGGTTCGGAGCCTTGCCATCGTTGGGCGCGGGCTTGATGATCATCTGCCCGGGCGGGCCTTCCGGCCACAGCTTGAGAGTCAAGGGGTCGGCGGCGAAGGTGGTCGAGACAGCAACAAGCGATGCAAGGGTCAGAAACTTCATCCGGTCATAACGCAGGCTTGCCTCGCGATCTTTGAACAGCTTGATCTTGCCTCGGAGATTTGGAGGTTTATGGAGATCATCAGCCCGATCCAGCTTCATGTCTGTCTTCCCGAACTGCTCCGCCCCTGCGGATGCGCCCCTTGCATCGCCGATGCAGGGGGTGATTCGTCTGCTGGTGTGGTGCGTGCTGTGTGCCGGGCTGCCCGTTTTGCTGATGCGCGGCGAGAGAACAAAGAAGGGGGTGCCGGCAGCCCTTCATTCAACGATCGCGCAGGAGGTGATCGATGTGAAGAAAACCATCGCCGAACTGCAAGCCGCCCGGCCTGAATATATCGGCATAGGCAATTCCATGCTCTACACCCGGCTGGGAAAGACCCCTGGAGCCATGAACACCCTGACCGGCCGCAAGTTCTTCTTCATCATCAAGAACGGATCAAGCAGCGCCGCCTGGTATCTGACGCTGAAGAACGTGGTGGCGGCCAGCGGCGTTCATCCCCGGCTGGTGTTCTTCTTCATCCGCGACAATGACCTCACTTCGCCCTTCTTTCGCACGGCGGGAGACTATGCGGTTTACCTCAACAGCCTGCGTGGACCGCAGGAGCCCGTGCTCGACGACCTCCTGCATGCACCGCCGGCAAAACAGGGTGTCGTCGGCAGACTGTCGGAGCGGCTAAACGGTCCCGGCGGCCTCTACTCCTTCCCCGCATGGGACGAAAAGATACCGCGCCATTTGATCGACATGGCGATGGACATGGGCAGTGCCGGAGCCCCGAAAACGGAGATGCGCAGCTCCCTTTCGGCCCGCTTTGCCATCGAGCATCTGCGCGGAGACATGGCCGCCGACCTGCCTGCACCAGGCTCGGGCGACGGTTATGCGCCCGACTCGTACAACGATCTGAACGGCAACTATGTGGACAGCGAGAAGAGATCCTTTCTGCCAGCCATGATGCAGGTGGCGGAGAAGCATGGCTTAAAACTGCTGTTCTTCCGCGTGAAGCGCAGGCCCGATGCCAGCGGCAACGTGACTGATGAACCGCCGGAACTGCGCCCCTACGCGCAGCATTTGCAGCACTGGATCGAGGAGCGCGGCGGCCTGTTCCACGACGAGTCTTATGATCCAACAATCCCCAGGGAAGCCTACCGCGACGGCGACCACATCGGCGAAGAGCACATGGACTGGTATCGCAAGTACTTCTGGCAACGAATGTCATCCGTCTTCCCATGACTGGCGCCACAACAAGGGACAAACTGCGGATGAGAGGGTGGCGGCCTGCGGCGGACGCCAAATGCATTGACATGCAATCTCCCGCCACGCTATTACCCTCGCAAATTTGCTCCCGCGCTTCGTTGAAAATGACAGCCCTGTGATGCAGCCTCCAAGTTCCCCCACGCAAGCGACTAAAGCCCGAGCGCCTGCCCTCATTCGATTGCTGGCGTGGTGCCTGTTATGCGCCGGGGCGCCGGCTCTCCTGCTGAATGGTGCCAGGCCAAAGGCCATCCTCCGGGTGCCTGACCGGCCTGATCAGGAGCCTGGAGGAACAGCTCCGGCCATGAGCACGGCCACTGAAGGACTTGATGTCGCCGCTGCCATCCAAAAGCTTCAGGCGGAACAATCTGATTACGTCGCCATTGGCAATTCGATGATCTTCACCCGTCTTGGCATGAGCCCGGACGAGATGGACGACCTGACAAGGCGCAGGTTCTCCTTCATTCTCAGGGGCGGGTCCACCCCGGCGGCCTGGTACCTCACGCTGAAACATGTGGTGGCACCCAGCGGCGTTCATCCCAAGCTGGTGTTTTTCTTCTTCCGCGACACCGAACTGACCGACCCGCCATCGCCAGACGCACGTCCCGCCACGCAAAACGCCTCCCACCCCAACAGCCTGCCGGGACCGCAGGCACCAACCCCACAACGATACTGCGCAGGCGCTTTCGACCTCCTGGCCGGGTATCTTTGGGGGCCACGGGGGCTCTATGATTGTTCCACCCGCACCAGCGGGATGCAGAGGCGCATCATCGATATTGCCATGAAAGCCGGGGGCCAGCGTTCACGCACCTGGAGCCGGCAGGTTCTTTCCGACCGGTTCAGCCTGGACCATCTGCGCTCCGACGTGCCATCCGACATGGCGAAGGCCGGCGCGGACTACGACGAGCCGACCGATTCCTACAAGTCCCCGGACAGCAGCTACTCGGCCCCTGACGACAGCATCCTGCCGCCCCTGTTCATGCAGGCGGCCAGGGAGCATGGGTTCAAGCTGCTGTTCTTCCGCGTGAAGCGGCGGCCTGAGGCTGAAGGCGGCACGGTGGCGGCCGAGCCCCCTGAGATGCACGGCTACATGCAGCGCCTGCAGCACTGGATCGAGGAGCGGGGCGGCCTGTTCTATGACGAAAGCCGTGACCCGGCCATCCGGCTGGAGGCATACAACGATGGCGACCACATCAGCGAGGAGCACCGGGGCTGGTATCGCAAGTACTTCTGGCAGCGCATGTCATCCATCTTCCCATGATCTTTCAAAGCGTCGATTACCTGCTGTTCCTCGTCTGCGTGCTGGCGGCCTACTGGTCGCTGCCGCATCGCGGCCAGAACGCCCTGCTGCTCGTGGCCGGCTATGTGTTCTATGGCTATGTCCATCCCTGGTACTGCATTCTGCTGGGCGCCACGACGCTGGTGGACTTCACCTGCACGCGGCTCATGGAGTCGCAAACGCAACGCAAACGCTTCTGGCTGGGCTGCGTCCTGCTGAGCAATTTCACCGTGCTGGCCACCTTCAAGTACTTCGGTTTCTTCGCGGAAAACATCATCGCGGTGCTGCACGCGGCGGGGCTGCAGGTGTCCGCGCCACTGTTCCACATGCTGCTGCCTGCCGGGGTGTCCTTCTACACCTTCCAAAGTTGCGCCTATGCCGTGGATGTGTATCGCGGCGAGGTCAAGGCACGGCGCAACCTGCTGGACTATGCGGTGTATGTGGCGTTCTTTCCGCAGCTAGTGGCAGGGCCGATTGAGCGGGCGAGCCACCTGCTGGCGCAGGTGGAGCGGCCACGCCGCTTTGATCCCGGGGTCATGCTTGACGCGCTGTTCCTGTTCCTGTGGGGGCTGATGAAGAAGCGGGTGATCGCGGACACGGCGGCGTTGTACTGCAACAAGGCCTTCTCCCTGCGCGACAGCTCTTTCCCCATCGTGTGGGCGGGGGTGCTGTGCTTTTGCGTGCAGATTTACGCGGACTTCTCCGCCTACACCGACATGGCGCGCGGCTCGGCGAAGCTGCTGGGTTTTGAACTGCGGCAGAACTTCAACCACCCATGGCTCGCACAGTCGCCCGGCGACTTCTGGAGGCGCTGGCACATGTCGCTGTCGGCATGGTTCCGGGACTACGTGTACATCCCGCTGGGCGGATCACGGGGCGGCGAAGCGCTGGTGGCACGTAATCTGATGCTCACGTTCCTGCTCTCCGGCCTGTGGCACGGCGCGAGCTGGAATTTTGTGCTGTGGGGCGGCTGGTGGGGTGCGTGGCTGGTGCTCTGGCGCACCCTTGACCGCCGGGCCCCCGGTTTTACCCAAGGGAATGGTTTCTGGCGTGCCCTGCCGCGCTGGGGAGTCACCTTTGTGGTGATGAACATCGGCTGGCTGATGTTCCGCGAGCAGAACCTGCATGAGCTGATCCGCGAAATCACCGCCAGCCCTTTCGCAGCACCGGCGGAAGACTGGCGCATCGGCGGATTCTTTGTGGCGCTCATGATCATCTACAGCATTCCGCTGTGGGTTCATGCGCTGCTGGAGAAGCCGTTGCTGGACCGCTGGGAAGGGCTCCGTGGCAGCGGGAAGGGCTTTGCCTGGCACCTCGCGGGCGGCCTGGCCGTGTTCCTGCTTTTGCTGCTGCTGCCCAGCAAGGTGAGCAGCGACTTCATCTACTTCCAGTTTTAGGCGGGCTTACGCCTTGAGCTTCAGAGTGATGCGCTTGAAGCGATCATCGCCCTTGTCGCTCTCGGTGGCGATGTGGGGATCGTTGACAAAGGCGTTGTGAATGAGCCGCCGGTAGTACGAGTTCATCGGCGGCAGCGCCACCGGGGTGCCGGTGGCCTTGACCGACTCGGCCAGCTCCCTGGCCCGCTCCAGCATCTTGTCTTCGCGCATGCTGCGATAAAACTCCACGTCCACCCGGATGCGCGGAGCATCCGGCAAACGGCGCATGAGCAGGCGGTTTACGAGGTACTGAATGTCGTCCAGCACCTCGCCGCGCTTGCCGATGAGGCGCTCCGAGTCCTCGGTGAGGATTTGCAGCGTGGGGCCCTCAGGGCCGTGGTCCTCTTCGATCGTGACAAAGAAGCCCAGGTACCCGAGCATGTTTTCCAGGATCTGGCGGGCTTGATCGAGGGCGGTCATGGCACGAAACGGCGGGTGAAACTGGGTGGCTAGCCCCCAAGGCGCGGCTGCTTGGGCTTCTTGTCCTTCGGCTTCTGAATCGCCCCCGGAGCGTAGGAGCTCTGCGCCGGCTGATTTTTGGACACCTGCACCACCTTCTGCAACGGCGCGTCATCATCCTTGTTGAGCGCCTTCATGATCCAGGTCTGCGTGATCATATAGATGTTCGAAGTGGCCCAGTACAAGGCGAGCGCGGCGGCGTAGTTGTAGGAGAAGCACAGGAACATCACCGGCATGAGCATCATCATGGTCCGCTGGCTCTTGTCCACCGTGGCAGGCTGGGGGGTGAGCTTCATCTGTGCCACCATGGTCACACCCATGATCAGCGGCAGCGGATTGACATCGAAATGATCTCCGATGATCGGAAGCGAAAAGGGCAGGTGCATCGTTGCAATGGTATCGGGCAGGGAAAGGTCATGCACCCAGCCCAGGAAGCTCTGGCCGCGCAGCTCGGCGGCGGACTTGAGCATGCTGAAGAAGCCGAAAAAGATGGGAATCTGGATGAACATGGGCAGACAGCCGCCCACGGGGTTCACCCCGTACTCGCGATACAGCTTCATGACCTCCTGGTTCATGCGCTGGGGATCATCCTTGTACTTGGTCTGCAGCTCCTTCATGAGCGGCGAGAGCTTGCCCATGCGCTTCATGGAACGCTGCGCCTTCGCCTGCAAGGGCCAGAGGACCGTGCGGATGGTGATCGTGAGCAGCACAATGGCGACCCCCCAGTTGCCGGTCTGGTCGTGCAGCCAGCGCATGATGGTGGTGAGCAGCTTGCTGATGAAGCCAAACCAGCCATAGAACATCACGTCGTCGCGATGGCGGCCCAGATCGGCCAGGCGGCGGTATTCCTTGGGGCCCAGGTAGATCTCGTAATTAATGGTCTTCGAAGCACCTGGGGCGAGGTCAATGGGTGGCAGGCTCACCGCACCGTGCACGCCGAAGTCATTCTTTCCGGCGCCTGTGTCCTTGAACGCATCATCCGAATGAGCCACCTGGAACCGCTCCGCCCAAATGCCGCCCTGCACCTGCACGCCGGGAGCTTCGGTGGTGGAGATGATGTTCACGTAGAACCGGCTCATCACCCCGCCGAACCGGAAGTCATTGTACGGACCGCCAACAAACTCAGGCTTCCCCGAAGCAAAGGTGCCGCCGGCGAAATAGCCGCTGTCCTTGGTGTCAGCGTCACCGCCATTGTTCCAGAAAAAAGCAGGCTTGACGATGTCATCGGGGCGAAGCGACACAGCGGCACCGGCATAGATGTGATGCTGCGCGGATTTGTGGGCGGCAGCGCCATTATTGGTCAGGTTGAGCGACATTTTCAGCAAATGGGCATCCGAGCCCTGCCCCTCGCTCAGGGAGAAAGTCTTGCGGATCAGAAGCTGATCGGCGGTCAGGCCTTCGAAAATGACCTGCTTGTCCGTGGACGCGACAATCTTGTAGGGGGTGTCGTCGGTAATGCTGGCCTCGCGACGGAAGGCTCCAATGGCATCCTTGCCCAGCTTGTTGATCACCACCTGGTCCTGGCCGGAAAGCACGGCCTCCTTCACACCGCCGCCCCTCGTGCTGAGCACGTAGCGCACGCTGTCCATCTTGAGCTCTCGCGTTTCCTCGGTGGCCTGGGTGCCAGCCGCAGACTGGTCGGCTTTGGCTGCCGCCGCCGGGGTGGCGGAACTGGCTTCAGCGGGCCTGGCAGCCGCCGCTCTGGCCTTGTCCGCAGCAAACAGGGCCGCCGCCGCTTTTTGCCGTTCCGTCGCCTGCTGCGACATGTACCAGGCATTGATGCCCATGAGGACACAACAGAGAGAGACGACGAACCAGGCTTTGCGATCCATATAAATAGAAAAAGGGAGGTGGGCTAATGCAGGGCGGAGGGTTGGGCGGGTTCGCAGCCGGGCACCGGGTCAAAACCGTGGCCGCCCCAGGGCTGGCAGCGGGCGATGCGCTTGATGCCCAGCCAGCTTCCCTTGACCGCACCATGATGCATGACGGCCTGGAGAAAATACTCGGAACAGGTGGGCTGGTAGCGGCAGCCGGAACCCGGGCCGCCAATGAAGTGAATGACCGGGGACAGAAAGCGCTGATAGCCGCGAATAAGCAGGCGGATGATCCACTTCATGTCTTGGGCGGTCTGGGTTTGAGGATGCCTGCGCGCTGTGCGGCGCGAAGAAGGTCATGGCGCAGTTCTGCGAGGGTGGCTTCCGGGGCGCGCCACCGGCCAATAATAACCAAAAGCAAGCCGTCCGCCAGTTGCTCCTGCTCCTCCCGCACAATCTGGCGCAGACTGCGGCGAATCCGGTTGCGCACCACTGCCCCCCCCAGCTTTTTGCTGGTGATGAGACCGAAACGAAACCGCTCCACCTCTGCGTCCCGCAGCACGGAGAGCACGACGAAGCGACCCGGAAACGAAGCTCCTTGAGCACGCATCCGGGCAAATTCCCCGGTGGATTTCATGCGCAAGGTCGGCGGCAGTCGCATACGTCAGCGCGCCGTGGCTGCCTAGCTGGTCACCTTGGCGTGACAGTGGCGCTTGAAATGGACCTCGACGCCCTTGGGCACCAGGCGCTTGCGGCCGATCAGGCGGCGGCGGCGAAGAATCTCACGACCATTCTTGGTCTTCATTCGCGTGCGGAAGCCGAACTGCTGTTTGCGAGTCCGCTTGGAGGGCTGGTAGGTTCTCTTGGTGGTCATAAGCGTGTCTTGAGGCTAAATCGTGCGGGCTGCCGGGCTTGGGTCGCTGCTCGAAAGCCGCTTTTTCCCGGCAAAGGGGCGGCCATACTAGCCCTCCAATGATTTTTGTCAAACGCGCCCTTTCTTGTCGTGAAGACGAAAAAAACGGCTCCAAGGCTTTGCAGAGCCCTTCAACGATCGTCGGGCTTCGGGCCGTAGCCCATGGCGTAGTAGGGGTGAACGACCCAACCGCCATTCTCATCGATGATACCAGCCCGAATGAGCGACTCCCTGGCTTCCTCGCGACTCATCGGCCTCTTGGCATCTTCACGAAGCTGAGCAAAATCCTCCTCGGTGAGCCAAGGGGTCTTACGCATGGGACGGTCTGAAGCAGTCACAGCTCATAGCTGTACTGTCAGCCCCAAGCTCTACAGTGTCAACAAGGTCGAAAATAACCGATGATGGCGCTGGCATCTCCAACGGCCACCTGGATATGAGATTTTTTGCGGATGCCCGCCCCAGGAAAAGCAGGAGGGCCTTCGACAAAGGCCCCACGCACCGTTTGCGCTGTGACGCCGCTCCTCAGGTCGATCTTGGGAATGACCCAGTTGAGAAACTGGCAGTCGAGTTCACGCAACAGCCAATCCGTAGGCTGTGCCTTGATCTGATGATTCTGAGGAACGGGCCTGCCCTCCAGTTTCAGAGCCGCAACAAAGGAGTTGTAGTAGTTTTCCAAAACCTCTGTGTAGTGCGTGTCGAGCAAATCGAAGCACACTCCCAAATGAATGACCGCGCCGATCACAGCCGGTTCGCGGATGTTGCTGCCAGGGAATCCGGAGCGCTGCACGGCCCAGTCCAGCGCTCGATTGGGACCGTGCTCCCAGAAGTAGATGCCGCGACCAAGCCAGTCATAGTCGTTGTCACTCACCCCGAGTGCCTGCTTGCCACTCAATACCGCCTCCGCCAAAGAACGGTCACAGCCATGGTAGCCGAAAATGGTACGCTGATAATTCAGCAGGTTCATCTGAGAACGGTACGGAAGGCCTTCAGAAAGTCGAGCATGGAGTGAATGTCGCCCCATCTGGCAAGTGCTGACGTCAATCCATCAGGAAAACGTCTTCAATCCTTCGAGCCCCGCCAGGATCGAAGCCCGTTTGTCATAGCTCCAGAAAGTCTTGCACTTGAGCGCCAGCGCGGCGGCAACGTGCATCAGATCATACGCGCGGAAGCCGTGCTTCGCGGTGTGGCGAAGTGAGAGGTCTTCGACCAGGCGCCTGAGGACGGCATTCGGAACATCGACCATGCCCATCGCAATGCCTTCGCGAAGGTCGTCCCGGAAGTGCTGCTGACAGGCGGCGGCGAGGTTGTGACTGATGCGCTGCCGGGTCTCGCCATACCCGGTGAAGACAGATTGCTCGATGCCATTGATGACCTCAAGCCTCAGCAGCCAGAAGACCGGCAGACACCGTCGATGCTCGGCCATCAGAGCCCTCGCTTCTCCCGATTCCGGCTTTTCCAGATAGAGCCGCACGATGAAGTTCGTGTCCGAGTAAATGCTCATTCCCCTCTGATCAGCCGGTCATGACGTTCACTTTGCGCCGCAGTCATCCTGGGCAGACCCAGAGCCCTGGCACGGGCTGCGAAATCAGGAAACTGCGGAGTCTTTGCTTCCTCGGTCTTGTCTGACGCCAGCTTGTAAACCTCTCCGTTGCGACATTTGATGCGCACCACCCCAAGCCGATTGCAGGCATCAAGCACCTTCGCGAGGTGACGGTTCAAATCACGAGCCGTGAATTCAGCCGGAGTTTCCATGTCGGAGATGTGCCTCACGTGATGTCCGTCGTCAAGGACGGCCAGCCCGCTCAATCCACGTACAGGAACTCGTTCGAGCTCATCAGCGCGTGGCAGAGCGCTGCGAGGCCCAGGACCTCGGGTGAGGCAGGCTTCTTCGCCACCGGGCCCACGGCGACATCAAAGGCCGTGGGATTCTTGACATAGTAGGCGGTCTGCGCCTTCACGTAGGCCTGGGCGCCCTCGATTTCCACCATGCTCGGGGCGCGCCCATAAGCCAGCCGCCAGGCGCGCTCCATCTGCTTCTCCAGATCGGGGCCGCATTCGCTTTGCAGACGCTGCGCGAAGAAGCTGGCGTACTCGCGCATGTAGGTGTTGTTCATGAGCAGCAGGCTTTGCGGGCTCACGGTGGTGATGCTGCGGTCCGTGCAGTTCGGCTCCATGGTGGGCGCGTCGAACGTGGCGAACATCTCGAAGGGCTTCGAGCGGCGCACCTGCACGTAGAGGCTGCGACGGAATTCCTCGCCGTTCAGCGGAATGTACTTGCCGGTTGGGCGGCCGGCGGTGTCGGTCGTGTCGATGCCGATGACGATCTGGCCCTGCTCGTCGAACATCACGGGAACGGGCTCGCCGGTGATTTTGGTGTTGAGCTTGCCGCCCACGTCGAGCAGTGCGTCGCGCAAGGTTTCGGCTTCCAGGCGGCGCGCATTCTGGCGGCTGAGCAGGCGGTTGTCCGGGTCAATCCGCTCGCGCTCCGCATCGCGCTTTGATGACTGCCGGTACGCGGCGCTGGTCATGATCAGGCGGTGCAGGTTCTTCAAGCTCCAGCCTTTGGCCATGAATTCGCTCGACAGCCAGTCGAGCAGCTCGGGATGGCTGGGTTTCTGGCCAAGCTGGCCGAAATCCCCCACGCTGGCCACGATGCCCTTGCCGAAGTGGTGCGCCCACACCCGGTTCACCATCACCCTGGCGAGCAACGGATGCTTGCCATCGGTCAGGCTGTTGGCAAAGGCGAGGCGCCGACCGGTCGTGGCCAGAGAAGGAGCTTTTTCAGCGAACTCGACGTTGCGCTGTCCGGCGAGAATGGCCAGCTCGCCCGGCTTCACCTTTTCCTTGGGCTGCTCCGGATCGCCGCGGTTGAAGACAAAGGTCGCGGGAATGGTGGCGGCGGTCTTCGGCTGCTCCTCAAATGCATGCACGAACTCCTCCACCGGCTTCTTCGCCCGCACGGCGGTGGCCTCCGCGAGCATCTCCTTCAACTGATCGGCGTGTTTGGTGCCGTAGGTCGAGTCATAAAGGTAGAGCGAGCCGGAGGTCAGCTTCTCAACGCTGGGATTGTCCTTGAGCAGCTTCAACTGGGCCGGGGTGCGCTTGGCGGGGACGGCCCGATAGGCGGCACGCAAGGCGTCGCGGATGCCCGCATCGCGCTTGAGCAGCTCCTTTTCCAGCACCTCGGTGATGAATTCCTCGTTCTTCGCCTGCCGCACCACATCCAGCTTTTTGGCCTCTTCCTCGATCTTGGCCGCAGCGGCACGCTGCGAATCCGTGAGCAGAGAGACAAGCCGCCCTGCGGGGGTGCGCCAGCCCTTGGTGTCAAAGCCGGGCTCAAAAATCGCGCGCAGCCGGTAGTAGTCGGCCTGGGTGATCGGATCGTAGCGATGATCGTGGCACTGCGCGCAGCCCACGGTCATGCCGTACAGGCTGGTGCTCACGATTTTGATCGTTTCGGCGATGGAGGCGTTGCGGGCCACCACATCATTGGTCGCGCCCGTGCCATCGGGAGCCATGCGCAGGAAGCCGGTGGCGGTGAGTTTTTCGATGGCATCCGGAGCCAGGTTCCGGTGCGGCTGCGGCACCATCTCGTCCCCCGCAAGCTGCTCGCGCACGAACTGATCGAAGGGCTTGTCCTTGTTCAGGGCGTTGATGACATAGTCGCGGTACTTGTAGGCGTACTTGCGCTGCAAATCCGTGTCGCTGTAGCCGTCGCTGTCGGCGTAACCGGCCACGTCCAGCCAGTGCCGCCCCCAGCGCTCGCCATAGGCGGGGGATTCGAGCAGGCGGTCGATGAGCTGCTTCACGGCAAGCTCAGGATTCCTGATGCTCGCCGCCACATGGGCATCCACCTCCTCGGGCGTGGGCGGCAGGCCGGTCAGATCAAAGGTGGCGCGTCGGATGAAGGTGATGGGATCGGCCTCGCGCGACTGGGTCAGGTGGTTCTCCGCGAGTTTGGCCACAACAAAGGAATCGATCGGGTTGCGAATCACCGCTTTGACACTGCGGATCACCGGCGGCGCAGGGTTCTGGATCGGCTGAAAGGCCCACCATTCGCGCTCCTCTTCCGTGAACACATGCTCCGCACCCAGCGTCTCCGGTTCCGGGCGAGCCGTTTTGGCACCCTGGTCGATCCATTGGGTGATGGTTGCGATGTCCTGGTCCTTGAGCCGGGCCTTGCCCTTCGGCATCTCGCCCTGGCTGACCAGTTCGATGAGGTGGCTGGTGGCGGATTTCCCTGGAACGATGGCGGGCCCTTCCTTGCCGCCCTTGAGCAGGAAGCGGGCGAGCCGCGTGTCCAGCTTGCCCTTCGTCACGCCCGCCTCGCCATGACACTGGAAGCAGTGCGTCTTCAAGATCGGCCGCACATCCTTTTCAAACGTGAGCGCAGGCGCGGCCCAGACAGAACCCGCAGCGATCATTGCGCCTAGCGCAAGGCTTGGCTGAACGAGCCGGAGAAAGGTCTGTGGGTTGCCTGGGATCATGGTTCTGCGGGAAAATACGGCCAGGGGGCGGGGGGTCTTTCAGAGGCGGACGGGGCTGAATGGCTGTGAATGAGGCGTTTTTGGCAAAACGAAGCATTCAAAATCTGGGCGGGCGGAAGCGGCAGGCCCACCGGCCGCCCTCTTTGGCCAGCATCTCGAAGGCCAGCATTGGGGTAAAACGAAGCCACGGAGAAAAGACGGTCGTTATGGGTTCCATGGCGAAGCATGTCCAAAAGCCACGTTTCTTGCGCGCCATCCAAGTGACAAGGCAACGCACCGCGCCGGTTGCTGCGACAATGCACGGCCTGCTCCCAAAATACCCGGCCCAACCACGACCACAATGCCAAATTGGATAACGTGGGATACAACCGCCCACACGTGACTACACAATCACCGCGAAACGGCGGGAGTGCCCGGCAGGCTGACAAAACCGCCCGCATCTGATATTGAGCGGAGAAGAAGAAAGGGGTCCTCCCCTGCGTTACTGTCTCCCTCATGAGCACCCTCACCACCCTGTCTCGCCGTCGCTTTGTTGGAGCCGCCGGTCTCGTTGCCGGCCGCATGATCACCCGCCCGCTCTTCGGGGCCGATGCTCCCAGCAACAAGCTCAACATCGCGCTCATCGGCGTGTGGGGCCGCGGGCTGGCACATTATGACTCGCTCGCGGAGGAGAATGTGATCGCGCTGTGCGACGTCAACGAGAAGCGCTTTCCGGATGCGTTGAAGCGCTTCCCGAACGCCACGACCTACGTGGACTGGCGCAAGTGCCTGGATCACAAGGGGCTCGATGCCGTCGTCATCTGCACCGCCGACCACACGCATGCCTTCGTTGCGAACTGGGCGCTGAACCGCAACCTGCACGTGTATTGCGAAAAGCCCCTGGCCATCACCGTGAACGAGGCGCGCACCGTGCGCGCGAACTGGCAGTCGAAGAACGGCAAGCTGGCCACGCAGGTGGGCATGCAGCGGCACGCGCTGCAAAACTTCAACCGGGTGCGCGAACTGGTCCGCGATGGCGTGATCGGCGACCTGAAGGCCGCCTACGCCTGGGGTAACCGCAAGATCCCCAGAGCCGGCTACCTTCCTGCCGAAGGCGCTCCCCCCGAAGGATTCCACTACGACCTGTGGCTCGGCCCGTCGCCCCTCCACCCTTACAATCCCGGCTACTTCTCCGGCGGTCCGGGTGCGAATTGTCTGTCGTGGAACATGTTCTGGGACTTCGGAGCCGGCCAGATTGGCGACATGGGCAGCCACACGATGGACCTGCTTTGGAACGCCGTTGACGCAGGCCTGCCAACCTCAGCCCAGGCCAAAGGCGAGGCGATGAACCCCGATGTCACCCCCGTGGAATGCGAGTCGCACTTCGAGCATCCCGCCAACGATTGGCGCGGCCCGATCACCGTCGGCTGGTATCAGGGCGGCGCCATGCCGCGCGCGCCGAAGCCCTACATCGACCTCACCAAGATCAGCCACGGAGCGATGTTCAGCGGTTCCAAAGGCTTCCTCATCTCGGACTTCGATTCCCGCATGATCGTGCCCTTCGGTGATGAGTCCGACCTCACCTACTACAAGCCGCGCGCCAAGGAAGCGGTGCTGCCTCCTGTCGGCCACTTCCAGAAGCAGTGGTTCGATGCCTGCCGCGATCCAGGCAAGAAAACCGCCTGCGATTTTGGCTACAGCTCCAACATGATCGAGCAGATGCTGCTTGGTCTGGTGGCCTACCGCGTCGGCAAAAAGATTCAATACGACGGCAAAACCGGCACCAGCCCGGACTGCCCGGAAGCCAATCAACTGATGGGCAAGATGTACCGCGAAGGCTGGACGATCAATGGATAGAGGTTCAGCCCAAGCACCATGCAGCTTCCTCCCGCCCTGATCACTTGACTGGCAACTCACGCGAATAAGTGCGGCTCGATCTGGTGAATGTCGGCATCGTCGACAAGAGGGGAATGATACCGCCCCCCTATTGGAATGAGCGAACAGGTGAAATACACCTGTTTGAGCAAACATGGATCAAATGCGGACACGCCTTCAACCGGGATCATTTACCACCAAAAAGTAGCACACAGTACTTTCAGTGCCATTGGCAAACCCAATCCACTCCCGGCGCAACCATGACCGGTTGCCTGACAGACTAAGGGTTGTCTCACGTCCACGCCACTCGCTGACCTTGGCGGAGGCCAAAGCGCGCCACTTGGGTTCATTTGGGAAAAATGCCAATGCCCGTTCTTGAGCAAGTGAATGGTCGATCAAAACGGAGTAACCGAGAGACTGGAGCCGATGGCGCAATGTTTCCCCTTCGGAGGGCGGCATTTCAATCTTGCACGCCGTAGCATCAACGAACAATGACTCATGGCCGCTCCAAGTCACCCTGCGTCCAAATTCGCCCAATGCACCGCTCAACGTTTCCGTGACCACCACTTCTTGGGCACCTCCTCTCTGGCTCCCCGATTGCGATGTCGGGGCATCACCCTCATGCTTTTTGCACCCCGGAATGCACAGAATGAACAGGAGCGCCGAGAATAAAGCTGCCGACCCGACCTCGCCCAACTCAACACCGCAGTCACCAAATGGCGTCACCTTCATGGCACCACGAGTAGCGCAGAACTCGAATCTGCAATAGTGACGCATTACAAAAATGTTGCTCGCTTTGACCACGTACAGTCCATTCACGATCCATGCAGCCCCTCCCAATCATCACTCCTTCCCCCCTCTCGCTGCACTCGTTCCTGAGAACCTCCATTGTCGCGGCCGGAGCCGCGACTGTGCTGGCCTTGTTGCCTGCAGCGTTGGCAGCCGAGACCAGCAGCCCCCTCATGGCCTACGTGGGCACCTACAGTTCCCCCCTGCCCTTTGTCCGGCACGGCGAAACCTTGCTGCCTCCCGGAAACGGGCGCGGCATTCACCTGTTTCAGGTGGACCGCGCCACCGGAGCCCTGTCACCACGAGGGGTCTATGAACAAAAGACCAGCCCCACATGCCTGGTCTTCAACGCAGCCAGGACCCGCCTGTATTCCACGAATGCGACGGACCAGTTTGAGGGCGGCGAATCAGGGTCCATCAGCGCCTTCGCCATCGACCGGTCTGACGGGCATCTGACCTTGCTCAACACCGTCGCTTCCGGTGGCGCCGGGCCGACCTTCGCAAGCATTGATCCCTCCGGACGCTTTTTGCTGGTGGCCAATTATTTTGGCGGGTCCGTGGCGGTGCTTCCCATTCGAACTGACGGGAGTCTTGGCCCCGCCAGCGACATCCACAAAGGGGCCGGCAAGGTGGGACCGAAGAGGGCGACCAACGCCCCGCCGGGAAGCTTTGGCATCAGCGGCCACGAGCAGCCGCACGCTCACATGATCCTGCCCGATCCTTCGGGCCGCTTCGTTCTATCCGCCGATCTGGGAACGGACCAAATCCTCGTATGGAAATTGGACGATCATGCTGGAGTATTGTCGGCCAACGATCCAGCGAGCGCCTCGCTGCCGCCCGGGGACGGTCCGCGACATTTTGCCTTCCATCCCAACGGCCGCTGGCTCTATTCCCTGCAGGAGGAAGGGGCCACCGTCGTCCTGTTCGACTTCAATCCCGAGAACGGACGGCTGACCTCCCGGCAAACAATCTCCAGCCTCCCTCCCGGCTTTGTCGGCACCAGCATGGCCTCCGAGATTCTGGCTTCGTCCGACGGCAGGTTCATCTACGCGGCCAACCGTCTGCACGACGGCATCTCGTGCTTTTCAGTGGGCGCCACCGGCGAACTGACCTTCGTGGCCGAGGAACTGAGCCATGGCGACTTCCCCCGCACCTTCAATTTCGATCCCACCGGGAACCTCCTTTATTCGTGCAACCAGCGCGGCGACAACATCGCCACGTTCCGCGTGGATCGAGACTCCGGCCGCCTCACCTTCACCGGCCAGTACGCAGCGGTCGGGAGCCCGGCGATCATCGTTTTTCTCGAACTTGGGAAAGGCGGCTGATCATTTTGCGCCAAGGCAAGTCCCATGGCCGTCATGGCATTGCTCCTTGAGTTTGTTCTGGAACCCGTTCACAATCCGCCATGAGCGAGGCCAGCGAACCTGAACGCATCAAGTCCACCCTGTTTCACTACAGGGAGATTCCGCCAGCAGAGCAAAAGCCAACCGGCCCGGCATTCGGCGACATGAAGGTAAAGGCCTATGGACTGATGACCTATGGCAGCATCGCGAACATGGTGAAAAAAATGCTGGCCGAAGAAAAGACTGCCAACCAAATCGCCGGCCCCGGCCTGGCTGCCACGATCATCCAGCACAGCTCGGATGAGTCGATGGCAGCCGCCATCGATGAATGCCTTCACGAAGATCCCGAGCGGCGCAAAAGCATGAGCCCAACGCGCGAAGAAATGGCCCAATTGCAGCGAGACATCGAAAGCCTTCTCGAACGTCTGGACCAGAAGGGTCAAGGGAGGCCTGGCCTCGGAGAGCAGGGGGCGTGACGGTTCACGCCGCGTGTTTCCCCGCGAATTGGCAGCGGCGGTCAGACTGAACCCAAGACTCCATTCGCCTCGGCTTCACCCGGCGAACGGAGGGAATCCCGGATCACTTCCTCCTCCTGGGCATTGCATTGAGCGCGCGCGCTGCAACCCCAGGTTTAACAGGCGATTTCTTCTGCGCCGCCCTTCCCTACTCCCGCACCGCTGAAACACACAGCTCCAGAATGCGGTTCAGCCCTTCACCACCTTGAAGGCTGCCTTCATTGAAGGGTGTCCGGGGCGTGGGCTTCCAGTTCAGTTCGTCGCGGGAGGGGTCGATGACGGGGGGCTGGGGAATGCCGGTCATGGTGGGATCGTACTGGCCGTTCTTGCCGCCCATCTTGTAGATCACGAGGTCCAGCGAGGGGACGACATAGATGCAGAAGCCGCCGGCGCCGGATTTCCAGAAGGCGTCGCGCGGGGCGCCGAGCACATGGGCGTCGGAATTCTGCTCGAATTGCAGGCTCCATGGCGCGTGCGGGTTGTAGGGGGAGGCGCTGTGACAAAGGGTGATATACTCCGGCGGCACAAGCTGCTTGTCCTTCCAGCGGCCGTTGTGCGCGAGGCAGTAGCCGAAGCGGACGGCATCGGTGGAATGCAGGGCGGTGCTGCCCGCGCCATTCGCGTGCGGCATGTGGAAGTCGCCGCGTTGCAGGCAGTAGCCCCACGGGCCCCAGCCCATCGGCTTGCCCAGGCGCTCGCTGATGTAGTCTTGCAACTCCATGCCAGTGACATGGCGCAGCACGATGGAAGCGATGTGAGGGGAGGGCGAGGAATAGGAGTAGCCTTCGCCGGGAGCAGTCCAGAGCGGCACATGCAGGGAGGACAGATCCAGGTCGTGAATGTCCTGGCCCTTCACCGGCTTAAGCTTGCCCGGCTCGCCATGAACCATGGTGCTGGGCGTCTGCCCCTCGCCCCAGTATCCGGCGCTCATGCATAGCAGGTGGCCCAGCTTGATGTCCGCGCGGCGTGGATCGTCCAGCGGCAGGGCTTCGGGCAGGTACTTGTCCGTGAAGACCTTGGTGTCCAGCCCATCGGGAATCTTGTCATGGAACTCCTTGAGCATGATGCCGCAGGCGATGCTGGTGAAGGCCTTGCCGGTGGAGGCCATGTCCGGGTTCACATTGCGCTGGGCTCGGCCCGCGTACTTCTCCAGCACCAGCCAGCCCTTGTGGATCACCACGAGGCCCGCGTTGGCAGTGGCGCGGTCAGCCACCGTCCAGGCGCGATCGAGCATCTCCTTGTCGATGCCGGCCTTTTCCCGCATCTCCTTGGCGTCCGAAACCGTGCGCCAGCCGCCCTGGCTGTCCGGCGGCGGGAAGTATTCCTCCGCACGGGCCATTGAAAGGGTGACAAGGGAAAGCAGGCCGAGAGCGGCGGGAACAGCAGAACGCAAGGTGGAGGACATAGAGAAAAGAGTGCGAGGGCTCAGGAGAACGCTGCCCAAGGGCTGTTTCAGTCGGCCAATTGCGCCGAGTTTCAGGAGGGACGCAGTGGCCGGCTTGCCTCAATAGTTGACTAACTTGACTAACCCAAACTCAACCGTACCATCCAAACCATGACCACGATCACCACACACGAAGCCAAAACCCATCTGTCGCGCTACCTCGCCGAGGTCGAGAAGGGCAAGGAATTCGTCATCGCGCGTGGCAAGACGGCGGTGGCGATGCTGGTGCCCATCAAGCCGGAGGTGGAGAAGCCGCGACCGAAGGTGGGAGATATCAAAGGCGAGCCGTTTGAGTTTCCTGACTCCGCCTTTGCGCCACTGACGGATGAAGAACTCAAGGAGTGGGGGCTGTGAGGTATTTGCTCGACACCTGCACCTTCCTTTGGGTGTCACAACAGCCCGCGATGCTCTCGGCGGGGGCCACTGTCGTCATCAACGACGGACTCAACGAGTTGTTTGTGAGCGACGTGAGCGTCTGGGAGGTCACGCTGAAACATTCCACTGGGAAGCTGCCGCTTCCAGGCACGCCGAGAGTCTGGGTACCAGAGAAGTTTGCCCACCATCGGTTCCAGTCCCTGGCCCTCACCCAGGAGGCGATCTATCGCAGCGGCGAGCTGCCGCGCGTTCACGCTGATCCTTTTGACCGGCTGCTGGCGGCGCAGGCCATGGAGGCGGGCATGACGATCCTGTCGCCCGACATGCCGCTGTCCTTGCTCGGAGCCTCAAGGGTGTGGTGATGAACCGGGCTCATGACGCTGGTCTTGGCCCGGGCTTGGTGCATCGTATGCTTGCATGAGCCAGCCCATCGACGCAGACGAAGTGATCCCGCCTTCCGCAAGAGGCCAGGCAAGGCCGTCCGCACCGGGCAGGACGGATCACGAAAAGCACGCGACCGCGCGAATCATCGCCCACTGGCTGGATGAGCTGTTTCCCATTCCGGGCACGCGAATCCGCATCGGACTGGACCCGATCATCTCCCTGGTGCCGGGGATTGGCGACATCATCTCCTCCAGCGTCAGTTTCGTGGTGATTCTGGAGGCGATGCGCATCGGGGTTTCCTTTTCGGTGATCCTGCACATGGCGTTCAACATGGTGGTCAATGCGCTGCTGGACATGATCCCAGGGGCCGGCCCCATCGCGTCCATCTTCTTCCGCTCCAACTCGCTGAACCTGGAACTGCTGCACAAATGGCAGACAGGCCAGCATCGCAAGGTCAAGCGCGGCAGCCGCCTGATGCTCGCAGGCGTTGCTTGTGCATGCTTCCTGATGCTGCTGGTGTTGATGGCGGCGTGGACGTTCTATGCGTGGACGTTCGCAAAGCTGGTTCACCTGATCTGACCCATCACTCCACCACGAGAACGCCGTTCATGAGCATCCAGTGGCCGGGGAAGGTGCAAAGGTAAGGGTAACGACCTGGCTGGGCGGGAGCATTGAAATGGACGGTGAAATGGCTGCCGGGATTGGTCATGTCGGCGTATACCAGCACGTCACTGCTGTCCGGCACGTAGTGGCGGGCGAGGCCGTTGGGATCAGCAATAAGCCTGTTGGCAAGATCACCCACGGTGCTGAGCGTGCCAGGTTTGAGCAGCACCCAGTTGTGCGGCACCACGTCCGGGTTGGTGAAAGTCACCGACAGGCGCTCGCCCGCCTTGGCGTGCAGTTCACGCTGCACGTACTGCAGTCCCTGTGCGGCCTGGATTGCAAGGGCGCGACCGGGCTCGCCCCCGGCCCAGGGGTTGGGCTTGGCCGTCATCACGATCATGCTGCTTTCAGCAACGATGAACTGCTTCGGCGCCGCAGTGTAACCAGGGAAGTCCGTGAATGCAGGTGCGAGCCGATGCGCCGTGATGATGACGTCGCGGAATGACGTTTCGGTGGTGCTGACATGCACGTGCACTTGATTGGCAGGCGTGAGCAAGGGCATTTCCAGGAACAAGGACTTGCCGTCCGCCAGCACATGCGCGCCGGTGATCGCAAGCGTGTCGTGTCCCTCAACATCAGGGTGGCGCAGGGAGAATTCCCCGGAGCCATAGCCGGAGCTGTAGTGATAGTTCCAGCACTGGGCGAAATGGTTCTTCACATCCTTTGCGACACTTCCCAATGGATCGCTGAAGCGCAGCAGGACGCCGTTTTCATGGGCCTCAAAGGCAACTGGGAGGTTCGCCGTGCCGCCGGTGTAGCGCACGCGCTGGAAGCATCCATCATCGCGCCCCCAGCACCCCCAGCCATACATGCCGGTCACGTACAACTGACCGTCCTTGGAATTGATCCGCCCCTCCTGGGCACCGGACAGGAAGTCACCCGGCAGGCACACGACCGCCGCCTGATCGAGGCCGTCCACCTTCTGCCGCAGGACCAGGAAGTGAGTGGCCGAGCCAGGGGAGAAATGAATCAAATGGCCGCCAAGCGGTCCCCAGCGATCCGAATCCGCAAAACACTGGCCCCCGCAGGAGTTGTCCATGCCGCGCGGCAGATAGGCCAGCGGCGGCTCGGTGGGCTGGTCCGCCCTGGGACCGCCATGGCCGTAGAAGCCGCCGGTCTTGATCTCGCAGATCATCGAGGCCGGCGTCCAGTCGCCCTCCTGCACGCTGGTGGTCAGCGTGCCGTCCCGCGCAAGACCGAGCCCGTTGGGATTGCGGAAGCCGGTGGCCAGCACCTCCGGCTCGCCGCCGGGCTTCACACGGCACACGCCCTGGTTGCCGCTCGCATAGTAGAAATAGGCGCCGTCGAACTCGCAGCCGGTGATGAAATCATGGCCGCTGGGCGAGGTCTTCTGCGAGTTGGAAACGCACTCGTAGAAATCAGCCTCGTCATCGCCGTTGAGATCGTGCAGGCGCGTGATCTGGTCGCGGCCCTGAACAACGATTTTGCCGTCGATGATGCGCAGCCCAAGAGGCTCGTTCAGCCCGCTGGCAAAGCGCTTCCAGCGCAGCTTGCCGAGCTTGTCGTCAATGCCGCGCACCAGCCACACGTCACCCGTCATCGTGCAGATCGCAGCATCGCCATTGGCAAAGAAATCGTGGCCGCTCACGAACCATGGAAGCCGAGACGGAACCTCCTTGGGCAGTGTCAGCGTATCGAGCGCGTAAGGTTTCCCCGTGCCGAGTTCGCCCTGGGTTTCAAGCCACCGGGGCCACTGCGCAGGGCCGCCCTTGGTCAGCTCGCGCAGGGGGCTTTCGCCGGCCGGGCCGCTTTCGCGCTTGAAGTGCGCATTGTCTGCCCAGGCGGCGTCCAGGATTTCCCTGCCATCAAGCTGGTAGCTGAAGACCACACGCCGGCCATGGCGGTAGAAACCATGATACACAAAGGGTTTGACGGGCTTGGGCTGCTCCATGCGATCACCGATGGCCGAAGCAAAGTGCAGGCCGTTGGAGAAGCCGTGCCGCCCTTCGCTCATGCCCACAAAACTGCCGCCCGCCGTCATGGGGAAACATAGCGTTTCGGGATCAAAGAAGGAGGTCAGCTCCTGCTGGTCGCCAAGCTCGACGACCACCGCCTTGGGATACACGCCAAACGGCGTGTGCAAAATCCCGGCCTGCATCGGCATGCGGTCGGCATCGCGCCAGCGGCCGTCCGCCCAGTCGCCGTCATCAGCCACGCCCCAGTGACCAAAGCGGCCGCCTTCCAGCCCGGGATAGGGGGCCAGCAGCGGGGGCTGAGGCGACTGTTTCATGAAATGCAACGCCTCCTTGGCGTAGAAGTCATAAACCCGGTAGCGGTTCACATAATCATCGCGATGAGGCCAGTCCGCAGGGTTCACGGGATCATAGCTGTAGAGCCAGGTGGCCGGCTTTGCCGTGGGCTTGCTTGATTTTCCAGGCTCGTCCAGCGAGTCGAAGCTCCACACCCCAAGCGTCTGGGCATCCGCCCTGGCTGCTTCCTGCGGCACCCCGCTGATGGCGCGCGCGCCGTTGCTCAGGCGCACATCATCAATCAGCCCGTCACAACCAAGACCGCCCTCGGCGAGCCGGCCAAAGGCGAGGCCCCCCGGCAATGCCTTGTCAGGTTTGCGTGTCGCAGGTTTCTCAAGCACCAGCTCGCCATCCACGAAAAGCCGCACGCGCTTCATCTCCACAACGGCGGCGAGGTAATGCCACTTGCCGTCGCAGACATTGCGTGGCGCCCGGTAATCGCCGCCAAACCCAGGCTGGTAAAGCGCCAGCTCGCCGCTGCCGGCATGAGTGTAGAATTCCCAGTGATCGTTCGAGGCCTTGGGATCGCAGGCGACCAGGATGTTGTAACCCTTCTTGCCGTCCAGCTTCGCCCGGCACTCGATGGTGAAGGGGCGGGTGCGGTACTCCGCCTTGCCCTCCACCAGCATGCCACCACGCAAAGCCTTGTCAAACACACCGGGCTCCAGGCTTGCCTCCTTCTTTTCGGCGGGCTCCGGCGGCCTCGTCCAGGAGCGCGGCACGGGCTTGGGTCCGGGGGGCGATCCATCGAGCTGTTTAACAAGCCATTGCAGGCCGTCCAGATTGTCCTGTAGGCGCTCCTCGGCGTCCTCATTCGTGTCGTTCACCATGCCGATCGGGCCATGGTAGCCGCTGCGCTTGATGATCTTGAGCAGCTCGAGGTCCCATTCCCCCTGGCCGATGGGAATGCTGTTCATGCCCCTCCTCTCGCCGTCCTCGATCATGCCGTTGAGATTGAGGTAGAGCAGGTGCGGCAGCATCTGCGTGAGCAGGTGCTCAAACCGGTGCAGGTGGTCGTGCCCGTGGTGCAGGTTGTAAACCATGCCCACGTTCTTCATGCCCAGTTGCTGGATGATCTCGATCTGCGTCTCCGGCTCGCCATACCAGCGGCCGTGGTTGTAGAGGCCCACCGTCAATCCCTGCGCTGCGGCGGCCTCGGCAATGGTGCGGATGCGGGCCACCTCCTCCTCAACGCGCTTCTTGTGCGCCGCCTCGCCCTTCGGCCACTCGCCGCCGCCATTCACCCACAACTGCGGCTTCACACCACGGCGCTTGAAGAGATCGAGAAGCATCCTTGCCTCGGCGTTCATGGAGGTGGGAAACCACCAGGCCACCAGCTCGATGCCATGCTTTTTCAAGGCGTCCAGCTCGGCGTCAAAGGTGGGAATGTGTTCGGCACGATAGTCATAAGCCAGCCGCTTGATGCCCAGCTTCTCCAGCATCGCCGCCCGCTCCTCCGGTCCGCGCTTGGCCTTGTCAAAGGGCACGATGCACCAGGCGGCAATGTTGGACTTGTCGAAAATGTCCTGTCCCTTGGCCACGATGGGCAGAAGGCAGGACAGGAGGAGGCAGAGAAGGAGTTGCTTCATGGTTCGGGATGTCAAAGGGATGGCGTCGCGGAGTCTTGATAAAACGCCGCGAGAACGGCTTTCAAACGTTTGGCGATGTGCACGGCCATCGCCTGATGGGCGGCGGGGCCGTCCTGCTTTTCAATGGCTTTCAAAATCGCCACGTGCTCGCGCAGGGAATCGCGCAGGTTTTGCAGGTTCTCGCCGGTGAGGCGGCAGAAGGCGCGCACAAGCAGACGGTAGCGGCTGATTTCCGACTTAAGCCGGGCATTGTCGGCAGCGGCGGAGATCTCATCATGCAGGCGCACATCGAACTCGATGGCACGGGCGGGCCAGTCCGGAGCATCCTGGCGGGTGGCGAGCCCGCGCGCCTCCGACTGGAGGCCCTTGAGCATGGAAGTGCTCATGCGCGTCGCAGCCCGCCCGGCGGCGGCGCATTCAAGGAGCTGGCGAACTTCATACAAGTCAGTGACTTCGCGGGCGGTAAGCTTGCGCACCCGGACGCAGCTCGCCTGAATCTCCACCAGATCATCCGAGGCCAGCCAGGCCAGGGCTTCGTGGACGGGGGTGCGGCTCACGCCCAGCTCACGCGCCAGGCCCACCTCGCTGAACTCCGTGCCGGCGGCAAGCCTGCCGCTGAGAATGGCGTTGAGCACATGCTGATAGACAGAGTCCACCAGCGTCTGGCGTTGCAAGGGGGCTGTGTTTGAGGCGAGTCCGAGCATGGAGACCAACGAAGGGCTTGACGGCAAGGAGGCCAACCGGTAGCCTGCGTGCTGCATGCAGCATACAGAGTGCAATCCGCGCGTCAAGATGAGCGAGCGTCATTTCGCGATGAATGGCGCGCACTTGAACGTGGCCGCCAGCGACACGGCCGGGCCGCCGCTGCTGTTGCTGCACGGGGTCACGCGCTGCTGGCAGGACTACCTCGGCGTGATTCCCGATCTGGCAGGTATCGGGCGGATCATGGCCCTGGATCATCGTGGTCATGGCGGCTCATCGCACGGTCATGAGCACTACCGGGTGATCGATTGTGTGGAGGACGCCGTGGCGTTCCTGCGGTCCGAGATGCATGAGCCCGTCCTGGTCATCGGCCACTCCCTGGGGGCGATGACTGCGGCCATGGTGGCCGCCCGTGCTCCCGAATGCGTGAGAGGGCTGGTGCTGGAAGATCCCCCCGGGACGCTGCTGGCCTCGGGAATCCAAGAGTCGCGCTACTGGCTGCAATTCACCGGCCTGCGCACCTTGTTGCGCCAGGAGGCCTGGGATGCCGCATCGCTGGCGGGCCTGCCTGTGCAGCATCCGCTCGACGGGCGGACAGTGCCTTGGAGCGAACTGCGCGATCCTGCGGCCCTGAAGTTCGCCGCCGACTGCCTTGCGCGGATGGATGCACGGGTGCTTGACGACTTGGTGGAAGGCCGGTGGCTTGACGGTCTGGACTGGTTTGCCGAACTGTCGAAAATTCAGTGCCCCACCCTGCTGCTACGGGCGGACATGCGGTGCGGCGGCATGCTCACCGGGCCGGAGGCGGCGCTCATCGAATCCGCCATCCCCAGGTGCACACGAGCGGACTTCGCGCAGCTCGGCCACAATCTGCATGGCACCGTCCCCGTGCAATACCTTGACCATGTCACCCGCTTCCTTCAAGAAGACATCCTGTAACCAGCGCTTCCTATGAAACTCGCTTCCGGCACGACCGTCATCAGCAATGGACAACTCATCGACTGCACGGGCGCTCCGCCCATTCCCCAGGGGACTGTCGTCATCAAGGACGGGCGCATCCTCTATGCAGGCGCCGGCGAAGGCGCCCCTGAGGTGCCGCCAGAGGCAGAGCACATTGACGCACGCGGCGGCACCATTTTGCCCGGGCTGGTGGAGGCGCACTTTCACGCCACTTACTTCAATGTGGAGAAGCTGGAGGACCTCGACATCAAGTATCCAGTCGAGTACGTGACCCTGCTTGCCTCGGTGAACTGCAAGCTCGCGCTGGATTGCGGCTACACCTCCGCACGCTCAGGCGGCTGCCTGTTCAACTGCGACGTCTGGCTCAAGACGGCGATCGAGAACGATCTGATCCCCGGCCCGCGCCTCAGCACCTCGGGCCGCGAAATTTGCAGCGCCGGCGGGCTGATGGATTGGAATCCCGAGTTCCGCAAGATCGGCATGGACGGGCTGGTGTTCTGCATCAACGGCGTGGAAGACGCCCGCAAGGCCGTGCGCGCCCTGGTCAAGGACGGTGTGGAATGGGTGAAAACCTACCCCACCGGCGACGCCGCCTGGCCCGATGTGAACGACCACCACACGCTGTGCATGACCTTTGAGGAGATGCATGCCGTGGTCGCCACCGCCCACAACCACAAGCTCAAGGTCACCGGCCACTGTCGCGCCACCGAGGGCATCAAGAACGCCCTGCGCGCCGGCTACGACGCCGTCGAGCACGCCACCTTCATCGACGACGAGGGGCTGGATCTCCTGCTCAGCCGCAAGGTGCCTGTGTGTCCGGGCCTGCAATTCGAACTCGCCAGCATCAACAACGGCCCCGCTTACAAGATGAGCCAGCAGGTGATCGACGGCCACCAGGAGACACTGGAAGGCGGTGCGGAAAGCGCCCGTCGCATCCTGCGCGGGGGCGGCATCGTTGGCATGGGCGGCGACTACGGCTTCGCCTGGAACCCGCACGGGCACTATGCCAGGGAACTGACGTTCTTCGTCAACTACGTGGGCTTCACCCCGATGGAAACCCTGGTCTGCGCCACCAGGCATGGAGCCGAAATGATGGGGCGCAGCCATGAGTTTGGCACCCTGGAAGCCGGCAAGCTCGGCGACGTGCTGGTGGTGGAAGGCGACGTGCTCAAGGACATCTCCCTGCTGGAGAACCGGGAGAACATCCTGGCGGTTCTGCAAGGCGGTGTGTTGAAGGCTGGAAAGCTCGCCCCCTATCAGGTGGCTCAAATCCCCGCTTCGGGAGCCTGAGCCCCTCACATCGCTTCAGCGCCCTCTCGTGAAGGAGGACACGAGAGGGCACCGAAGCGAGACCCTTGCGAGGGGTAGTAGTCATGGAACCGGAGAACCAGGAACCATCGTGAAGCACTTGCTCTCCAACTGTAATTACCCGAACGGCGCTCGGGCATGACACCAATGATGAATTTTTCTTCACCATCGACGAATTCCGTCAGGGCTGTTTCAGCAGCGCCTTGATGCGCTCCCGCCAATTTGCGTTCAGCCCCGGTTCGTCCTGGGCGGCAAGCAGCAGCGGGAGGGCTGCTTCCCGATGGCCCCGGCTGATGTAACGCTCCGCCAGCAGCCAGCGAAGGCGCGCACGCGCGGGATCGGGCGGAACGGGAAGGGAGCCGGGCAGCAGCACACCGTCTTTCCCCGGATCGGCCCAGGCCTCCAGAAAACCGAAAAAATCGACCCCCGCCAGCGACCCTGCCGCAGTCGCCGGCAGCAGATGGTTCACCGTGTCCCACACCCGGCCCGCGTCCTCATCCGTCGCGCCTGCAGGAAAAGCGGTGGTGGCAAAGTAACGTTCCATAGCCACCCCAATGGCGCGCCTGATCAAATGCCGGGCCGGTTCGTTGACCAGCACATAATCAACAATCAACCTCCGCCCGTCGCCATGGTCATCAAGATTCTTGAGTGCTTCGGCAAAGGCGGGATCTGCCAGCAGGGTGCTGGCAAAGCGGCCTTGGAGGTCGGTGCCACGAGGACCGGGCTGCGACTTGCCCACCAGGCTGACGAGGACATCCGCAACCGTGTCCTGATCCCAGTCCCGGGCCAGACAGTGGAGGGCAAACAGGTCGCAGAGGCTGACGGTGCCCGGCTTGCGCAAGTTTTCCTTGGCACCGGACAGTGCCTGCCGCCAGGCGGTCTGGGCGGCGGATTCATTGCCAAGCTGCCGTTGCAGCATGCCCTCCAGGAGCCGGGCGGCAAGGAGCTGTCCGTGGGAGACTCCGGAAGCTTCAAAGATGAACGAAACCGTTTTCAACGCTTCATCCCACCGGCCGGCCCTCGCCAGGATTCGTGCCTGCTCCTCTGTCACCAGAGCCCACAAAGTGGGATCATTGGGGAGGGCCTTTCTCCAACTGCCAAGGCAGTCCTGCAGCCTTCTCTCCTTTTCAGACCGGTCAACCCGGCACCAATATTCCAGGCAGGCGACGGCAGCAGGTGAAGCGGCGCCCTGTCCTGATTGCGACCACTCCTGTTTTGCGGCATCCTCAAGCCCGCCGACCCACATTTGCCTGGCCGCTTCATCCATGCCGTTGAAGTGATGGGCCAGGGCAAAACAACTGGCAGTTTCGAGGGGCGGCATTTCCAGCAGTTCAAAAGCTTTCACCGCCTGCGCGAGCTCCCCGACGTTGGGGTGCAGCACATTGATGCCGCCGCCAAGCCCCTCATAACTGGCGGCGAGGTTCTTCCGGTCATCGGCGGTGATGTGCGCACGCAGAGATTCACCAGCCGTGTTCGCCGCCGGCAGGCGCTTCAGCAATTTCTCCGCCTGAACACTGTCATCATGCAGGGCGTAGTGCTTCCAGAGTTCATAAAGCGCCAGATCCCGCCACAACGAGGAGGGACGGTCGGCAATCACCTGCCAGGCTGCCAGCGCCTCCTTGACCTGGCCCTGCTGATAGACGGCATAGGCGGCCTTCCACGCAGCCTCCTCGCCAAACGAGGCGTCGCCACGATGAGCCTCGAATTTGAGCTGGGCCTCCGCCCACCGGCACTGGGCGGCCAGCAAATCCCCCTGCTCCAAGGGGCTGTTCCTGGGCTTTTCGCCCTTGCTTTGGATGAGCAGCGCATTGAGCCGCAAATCGCGCTGCCAAAAGAGCCTGAAGTTGTTCTGCGGCGTGAACTGGGGAATGACAAACTCCTCGTCCAGGCGCAGGCTCCAGCGGTCGTCCACCTTGCACAAAACATGATCCGCCTCCACGCGTACGTTGAGGGTGAAACGGCGGTGGGCGAGCGAACCGTCCGGGATCACCGTTCCGCGGGCGAAGCGCCCCCTGCGCTCCAGATAGAGGACACAAAAACCCGATGCTTGCTTTCCTCCTCCAATGTACTGCAGGACTTCCTGGGGGGTGGAGACGGAACTGGCGAGCATGACACGGGTGCGCACCTTCTGGAATTCAAAATCGAGGCCCACGGCTTGCAGGCCGGCGAGCGGGGGTGTGAATTTGGCGGTGACATCACAAGGGCTGACCATGGGCTGCCTCACCATCACCACGACCGGGGAGCCCCCCCGCTCGATGGCCACCGGCAGAAGCGCGTCACCGTCCTTTTGAACCCCCTGGTGAGGAAACAGCCCGCCAAGATCACCGAAAGGAGGCCGCACTTCCGCCAGCGGCTCCCAGCGGTCCAGGCGTTCGTTGAGCTGTGACTGCAACTTTTCGGCTGCTGGCGCATCAATCTGGCGCAGCCAGTTCAGTGTCTCGGTCATCCCGGCGCCCATGCTGTCGCCAAGGCGGGCCTTGTTGAGGAACGCCCCGACATCCTCCACCACATTGTCGTGCCAGACCTTGCGCATCTGCGCCGATCTCGGCGCATCGAGCACGGCAAGTTCGTCAAGGGCATGGCGTGTGCGTTCCAGTGATTCGGGATTCGACACCCTGGCCTGCATGGCGGTGGCGATGGTTTGACGCAACCCGTCCGCCCGGCGGGCATGCCGCATGAGCTGCCCCTCCCACAAGAACCCGCACACCAGCACCGCAGACAAGGCCACACTCGCGCAAAGGTAGGGATGCCGCCGGCCCTGGCGCATCAGGTAGGCCGGGGTGGACAAAGGCCGTGCCGCCACCGGCTTGCCTTCAAGGAAGGCCGCAAGATCGTCAGCAAGCTCGGTGCCGTCGGCATAACGATCGGCGGAGCGGTTCGCCAGGGCCTTCAAGCAGATGCTGTCCAAGTCTCTTGGCACCTCGGCCTTGAGAACCGAGGGGCGCGCAGGCCGCACCTCGTTGGTGTGCCGCTCCATCACCTGCGACAGCCCGCCCGGATGCGGCAGCATATGCGTGAGCAGCTCGTACAGGGTGGCCCCCAGGGCATATACATCAGCACACGAGGTGACCGCGCCCCGCCGGCTGTCGAGCTGCTCGGGCGCCATGTAGGAGGTGGTGCCCAGCGCCTCGCCAGTGAGCGTGATCGGCAGATGCCCGAGGCTCTTGGCGATGCTGAAATCCACAATCATCGGCTCGCCGGTGCCGGCGTGGACCAGGATGTTGGCCGGTTTGAGGTCGCGATGCACCACCCCATGCCGGTGGCACCAGCCGGCGGCACGGGCGACGGTCGCGATCAAGGCTGCACGCTCTTTCACATCCAGCCGCTGGGCATCGCACCAGGTCTTCAGATCCTTGCCTGGTATGAAGGTCATGACCATGCAGGCGTGGGCGGCCTGGGTTGCAAAATCCAGCACGGCCACGATGTTCTTGTGCTGCCCTTCGCGCAGCAGGTTTTGAAGGGTGGCCGCCTCTGTCTCAAGTCGCGCCAGCAGGTGGTCATCCCCCACGCGGGAAGGGTCCAGCACCTTGAGCGCCACCAAATCGCCCGTGCCCAGGTGCCTGGCTTTCCAAACCTGCCCCATGCCGCCGCTGGCGATGAAGCCGATCACCTCATACCTCTCCCCCCAGCCCAGCTCGACGAGCCAGGCTGGCCTGGAGTTCACGGGGGAGGAAGCAATGGGAGGATCGCCCGGCATGTAGAAAAAACAAGATAGCTGCTTCTGGCGGCATTGATATAAAAACGAGAGGTTGGCTCGCTGAAACACAAATGTTAAAGTGGGCCCCTTCGCACCGTCATTCTCATTCTCCCATGGCAAAGCCTGTGCATCTGTTCCCTCCCACCTCCGTCACGCTGATCCAGAAGGTCCAGTCACCCGACACGCAGCAGCGTGAAGTGGCGATGCGGCGCTTCTGCCGGGTGTACCATCCACCCATCCATGCCCTGGCGCGGAAGCTCGGCTTTTCCGTCGAAGACGCGGAGGATCTCACGCAGGATCTGTTTTTGAAGGTGATCAAGGGCGATGTGCTGCAAAAATTCGAGCGCGAGCGCGGCACCCGTTTCAGCGCCTGGCTGATGACGCTGTTCAAGAACCTGACGCTGCACCACCGGCAGGCGCAGGCAACCCTCAAGCGCGGCGGCGGGCACGAGCATGTGGAGCTCAACACCCAGTATGCGGAGCAGAGCTACCAGAACCTGCACAACACGGGGATGGAAGCCGCGCTGATGTTTGACCTCATGCTGGCGCGTGAGATCTGGGTGCATGCGCTGGAGAGCATGCGCGAAAAACACGCGCACACCCCGCACAGCGGCCTGGTCAGGGAGCTGGAGCCCCTGATCCTGCTGCCGGCCTGGCCGCCGCCGCCCGCCCCGCCACAGAGCGAATTCGCCACCCGGCATGGCATCTCCGCAGCCCAGTTGCGGACTTTCCTGTGCCGCACCTTGCGCACACAGGCGGAAAGACTGTTTGCCGCCGAGGCCCAGGCCGCCAGCCCCGGCATCAATGCGGAGGACATCGCCCAGTTATGGGAACTGCTCCGCCAGAACGCAAACGCCTAGCGACGAACCGGGCGGGCTGACAATTTCCTCACAAGCATTGTCATCGGCCAAAGCCTGCGCTTATAATGCCGTTCCCCGCCCGGCCTTCGGGTGGGAATCGTTCTCCCACCCTGCCAGGCTCCACTTCTATCGACATGCGTTGCTTCTACATTCTGCTCAAGAAGGAACTCTGCGGCTTCTTTGTGTCCCCGGTGGCCTATGTGGTGCTGGCCCTGGTCATGGTCGTCAACGGTTTCTCGTTCCGCGCCGCGCTCAACATCCTTGAAAGCGCCCCCAGCGAGGGCAGCATTGTGCGCTGGACCTTCGATTCCCAGTGGTTCTGGCTGAGCTACTTCTTCGTGTTCCCGCTGCTGACCATGCGGCTGTTTTCCGAGGAAAAGAAACTCGGCACGATGGAAACCCTGCTCACCGCGCCGGTGCGCGCCTGGCAGGTGGTGTGGTCCAAGTACATGGCCGCCGTGATCTTCTACTGCCTGCTGTGGGTGCCCAGCATGCTGACCTTCTGGCTGCTGCACCGGCTCACCGGCAACGCCGTGGACATGCCCGCCGGCGCGCTGCGGGGCAGCTACCTGATTCTGCTGTTCATGGGAATGTTCAATCTGGCCGTGGGCTGCTTTGCCTCCTCCCTCACCGCCAATCAGATCGTGGCGGCGGTGGCCTCCTTCACCTTCTGCCTGATGCACTACCTTCTGGGCGTGTTCATGCAGGTGGGGCGCAATGTGCCGGCGCGCTACATTGATTTTGTGCAGTACGTCTCCTCCCGCGACCACTTCCGCGTGTTCATCAACGGCCTGGTCGACAGCCGCGCGCTGGTTTACTACGGCAGCCTCACCCTCCTCTTCCTTGCCTTCACGCACCAGGTCGTGGAATTCCGCCGCTGGAAGCTCTGATCCTCCACGGCATCTCCAAACGCCACCTGCAGCCCATTCCGCATGAGTTCCCCCACACCGTTCCCAGACGAAAGCCGCCCCCACAAACCACGGGCGATGCCGGGGCGCCTCGGCATCGGTTTGAACGTGGTGCTGCAGGTGCTGCTGAGCCTGGCCATCTTCGCCGGGGTCAACTACCTGAGCTTTCACCACTACGCGCGCTGGGACATGAGCCCGGGCGGCCAGTACACCCTCACCGGCTCCACCTTGAACTACCTGCACAAGCAGACCAAGGAGGTCAGCATCGTCGTGGTGTTCACCCGCGACTCGAAGGTGTACGGCGACCTGCAATCCCTCGCCGAAGAGTACCGGCGCAACGGCAAGAACCTGATCAAGGTCGAGTTCATCGATCCCGTTCGCGACCTGGAGCGCACCGAGCAGTTCAAGGCTGAAAACAAAATCAGCCTCCAGCAAAACGGCGTTCTGGTCAAAGCCAACAAGGGCATGCGCTTCATCAAGGAGGAGGAGATGATCATCCGCTCCCGCGGCATGGACCCTGATCATCCGACGATCCACTTTCGCGGCGAAGACGCCATCACCTCCGCCATCATCGGCCTCATGGAGGGGTCGCTGCGCCGCTTCTACTTCGTCACCGGCAAGGGGGCGCGGGCCGAGTCCGGCACCAGCGACGCCATTGAGGCGCTGGGCGAGCTCGGGCGGCAGCAAAACTTCGAAGTGCAGCCGCTGAACCTCGCCGAAGTGCAGTCCATCCCGCAGGATGCGAGCGGCCTGCTGGTGGTGGGCCCCAAATACGATGTTTCCGACCGCGAGCTGGCCATCCTCCGCAGTTACTGGACGGGCCGCCGCGCCGCGCTGCTGTTCATGCTCGACCCCACGGCCGACACCCCGCGGCTGCTGGGTTTCCTCAAAACCGTGGGCATCTCTCCGCGCAACGACCGCGTGCTCTACGCCGAAAGCACCAGCGCCGGACCACGCAAGGAGTTCAGCGTGGAGGCGATGTTCTCGAAAGACGTGCCCATCACCAGCCCGCTGAGCGACGCCGTCACCAAATTCGAAGGCCAGTCCCAGTCGCTCGCCCTGGCGATGAGCGATGAAGGTCTCAAGCAGCAGGGCATCGCCGTGGCCCCGCTGATCACGGCGGCCCCCCGCTACTGGGGCGAGACAAGCTACCTCGACGATCTGCCCGTCGTCAGCCCCGAAGACACCCTGCCTCCGGTCTACCTGGCCGCCGCAGCCGAACGGGGTTCGGTGGAGGATGAACGCCTGCGCGTGGACAGCGCCCGGCTGGTGGTGGTGGGCAATGCCTCGCTGCTCGACCGGCAGACGCGGCTGGCCCAGAACCAGGATTTCATCGCCGCGAGCTTGAACTGGATGCTCAACCGCGAGCGGCTCATCGGCATCACCCCCAAGCCCAAGGGCCAGTACCGCGTGCAGCTCACCCCGCGCCAGCATGACCTGCTTTTCTGGATCACCGCCTTCTGTGCCCCGGCCCTGGTGCTCATGTTCGGCTTCAGTGTCTGGGCAGGAAGAAGGGCGTCCTGACAATGTTCCGATTCCTGGAACCCGGCACATAACACTTCCCACCTCGCCCTCCCCCCTTTAGCATCGAAGGCTCCGCCATCTCATGCGTCTCCGCACCACACTGATCCTCTTCCTCGTTGCCGGCCTCATCGGCGTGGCCATCGTCAAGATGGACCGGGTGGTGCCCTCCACGCACGACCGTGAGTTTCGCGCAGCCAATCCCCTCCCCTTCGAACCCGCGCTGGTGGATGGCATTGATATCGACGCGGGGGAGGCCAGCACCACCTTGAGCGTGGAGGACCACCTCTGGCACGTGGGCAGGCCCATCGGCGACCTGGCCGACCCTGAGCGCGTCAACGCCCTCATGGACGCCCTGCACAACGCCGAATGGCTGGAGCACCTTTCCCAGACCGAAATGAGCGCGCCCGCCTGGAAGCTCACGGGCCTGGACAAGCCTTTCGCGCACGTGCGGCTGACCAGCGCCGACCGCGTTGTGGCCGAGTGCTGGCTGGGCAACGCCTCCGCCATCGAAGGGTCCAGCTACCTCAGCGTGCCAGGCACGCGCCATGGCCGGACTGACAGTTACGTGGTGCACACCCCCCTTGCCGAGCTGTTGAAAAAGCCCATGGAGGAGTGGCGCGACAGCCGGCTGGTGAACGTCCCCGCAGAAAGCATCTCCCGCCTCATTGTCAGCGACGGCCACGGCCAGATCGAAATGGCGCGCGACAAGCCCAAGTCTCCCTGGAACCTGGTCAAACCCCTGCAAACGCACGGTCACAACGAGCGCATCAATGAGCTGATCGCAACCCTGCTCGCCCTCAAAATCACCGCCGTCAGCCCCCGCGAAACCTCCAAAGCCACCCCTGCGGCCGATTCCCTGCACATCACCATCCAGAGCGTGGCCGCCGTCAACCCCATCGAAGTGGTGCTTGCCCGCCCGGTGGACTCAGCCGCCGGCAAAACGCAGGCCACAGCCTCCCATCGCGCGCCCGCCTTCACGATTTCCAGCGACCGCCTCGCCAGCCTCTGGGTGCAGCTCAATGACCTTCGCGATGACCGCCTCGCCCGCGTGGACGTGGAGAATGTCGATGGCGTCATCGTCAAGAGCCTGGTCACCGGAGAAGTCACCCTCCGCAAACAGGGCGACTCCTGGCAGCTCCTGCGTGGGAGCAACTGGGAGCCCGCCAACGGAGACCGGGTCGGGAAGATGTTCGAGGCTCTCACCAGCCACCGCGTGAAGGAATTCGTGGCAGACTCGGCCGCCAATCTCGAACCTTACGGGCTGAACGCACCCTTCCTCAGCGTCGCCTGGGATGAAAACCTCAAGCAACCCGCCATCAACCCTGCCACGATGAAGGCGGGCGGCAGCAAGTTCGCCGCCGCAGGGCTCGCCGGCACGGAAACCGAACTGATGTTCGGCCTGGACGCCCAGGGTAATGTCTTCGCCAAGTATGCCGATGAACCCTTCATCTACCGCGTTGGCGCCTCCGTTCTCCAGGCCCTGCCCCGGGACAACGTGCGCTGGAAGGCGCTCAACCCCGTCCGTTTCAGCCAGTTTGCCCTGCTGCGCATTGCCATCTCCGTGGGAACCAATCCGCCGGTGATCCTGGATCACCACCCCACCGCATCCACCTGGAAGGGCAGCCGCGCCGGCCAGGATCTCACGCCGCTCATTGATCAGGTGAAGGCAGACCATCTCGTGGACAAGCTGGGCGGCCTCATGGTGCAGGACTGGGTGCAGGACCGCACCGATGGCACCAAGGCCCTGCAAACCCCCGCCATCACCATCCAGGTGACCTTGCTGACAGATGCAGGCAACTTGCAGAGCCCTACCAAATCCATCACCGTCAATTTCGCCCCCACCGTGGCAGGCACTGACTCCGCGCTGTACTTTGGGCGCGTTGACATCGGCCCGGACATCTTTTTGATCAACCGCAACACTCTGCGCGAGCTGCTCGCCTCGGTGCTGAAGGATTGATTACCCGCCCTTGGTTGCGGTGTACAGGGTGGCAATGCCCAGGGACAAGGGCTTTGACTTTGCCGCAGCAAAGCCGTTGGCCACCATCAGCGCCTCCATGTCCTGGCCGGAAGGGAAGCTTTCGATGCTGCGGCACAGGTACTCAAAGGCCGCTCTCTGGCCTGTGATCGCGCCGGCAATGCGGGGCATGATGTTCTCCAGGTAGAACACGTAAAACGGACGCAGCAGCGGCAGCCGTGGCAATGAGAAATCGAGCACCACCAGATGACCGCCGGGACGCAGCACCCG
>CAINXC010000706.1 GCA_903854655.1 uncultured Verrucomicrobiota bacterium
AATTCCGATCGCCGCGCGCCGAAGGCAGTCACGGATTACGCCCGCAAACACCCGCACTCGATGGGCAAATGGTCGCCCGATTCCAAAACGACCGTCGGCACGATGGGCGAAGACGACTTTTTCTCGAATGAAAAATCCGTGACCGTCTCCGAGGCCACGAATGTCAAAATCGAATTCGTCGCGAAGGACGGCGCGGTCACCATCCTCAAGGACAAACTCCCGCTCAAAGCCGGCGAGATCCTCGACGGCACGTTCCTGAGCAGGAAAGCGCTCGTCGCGTTTCTCGAAAAAGAGATCGCCAGGGCCAAGGCGGACGGCGTGCTTTTCTCGGTCCACCTCAAGGCCACGATGATGAAGGTTTCCGACCCGATCATTTTTGGACATGCCGTGAAGGTTTTTTTCAAGGGCCTCATCGCCAAGCACGCCGCCGTCATCAAGGGCCTCGGGGTTGATTTCAACAACGGCTTCGGAGATTTCGTCGCCAAGATCCAGACGCTCCCCGCCGACAAGAAGGCGGAGATCGAGGCCGACATCCAGGCCGCCTATGCGAACGGCCCCGCCGTGGCGATGGTGAACTCCGACAAGGGCATCACCAACCTGCACGTGCCCAGTGACGTGATTGTGGACGCCTCCATGCCCGCGATGATCCGCACCTCCGGCCAGATGTGGAACGCCGAAGGCAAGGCGCAGGATACGCTCGCTGTCATCCCCGACAGCAGCTACGCCGGCGTTTATCAAACGACGATCGATTTCTGCAAACAGCATGGCGCGCTCGATCCCCGCACGATCGGCTCGGTCTCGAATGTCGGACTCATGGCCCAGGCCGCCGAGGAATACGGCTCGCACAACAAGACCTTCGAGATCCCTGCGGACGGCACCGTGCGCGTGACCGACAGCAGCGGCAAGGTGCTGTTTGAGCACAACGTCGAGGCGGGTGACATCTGGCGTGCCTGCCAGACCAAGGACGCCCCGGTGCAGGACTGGGTGAAACTCGCCGTCAAGCGCGCACGCGCCACCGGTGCGCCCGCCGTGGTCTGGCTCGATGAAAAGCGCGCCCACGACGCCCAGATCATCGCCAAAGTGAAGGAGTACCTCGCCCACCACGACACGAGCGGCCTCGACATCCGCATCCTGCCGCCCGCCGAAGCCTGCTTGTTCAGCCTGGAGCGCATCGTCAAGGGCCTCGAAACCATCTCCGTCACCGGCAACGTCCTGCGCGACTACCTCACGGATCTTTTCCCGATTCTCGAAGTGGGCACCAGTGCGAAGATGCTCTCAATCGTTCCGCTGATGAATGGCGGCGGCCTGTTCGAGACCGGTGCCGGCGGCTCCGCTCCGAAGCACGTCCAGCAGTTCCTGGAAGACAATTACCTGCGCTGGGATTCGCTCGGCGAGTTTCTCGCCCTGGCCGTGTCGTTTGAGCATCTCAGCGAGACCTGCAAGAACCCCAAGGCCAAGGTCCTTGCCGACACGCTTGACGCGGCGACCAGCAAGTTCCTGGACAACGACCGCTCCCCCGGCCGCAAGCTGGGCACGATCGACAACCGGGGCAGCCACTTTTACCTGGCGCTCTACTGGGCCCAGGCCCTGGCGGAGCAGAATGGGGATGCCGAACTGAAAGCCCAGTTCACGCCCATCGCCGAGGAACTGACCGCGAACGAAGCCAAAATCGTTGCCGAACTTCTTGCCGTCCAGGGCAAGGCCGTCGATATCGGCGGCTACTACAAGCCGGACGAAGCCAAGGCTTCAGCGGCGCTGCGTCCCAGCGCGACGCTGAATGGAATCCTGGCGTCGATCTGACGGACAAAACCGGCTTGGCATGCCAGCGACTGCGGCTGGCGTGCCGCCCTCAGCGGGCGTGGCGGATGAGCGCCACCATGACGCCCTGGATCACCAGTTCCTGCACGGGAATGAGGTCCGGGTACGCAGCATTCTCGGCCTTCAGGTAGGGAACGCCGTTGCGGACAATGTAACGTTTGAGCGTGGTTTCGCCGTCGATCAGCGCGGCGACGATGTCGCGCGGGCGTGGTTCGCGGATTTCCAGCACCACCGAGTCACCGCTGACGATGTGGGCGTCGATCATCGAGTCGCCGCGCACCACCAGGGCGAAGGTGCGGGCATTGCGCCCCACTCCCAGCGTTTTGATGTCCAGCGAGATGCTGCCATCCTGCCGCTGCGGCACGTCTACCGCGAAGCCCGCGGGAATGTGACCATAAACGGGGATGTCGATCACTTCTGGCCGGTCCAGATCCGCAGGGAAAACCACCGCCCGTGCTTTGCCTGCATAGCGCTGGATGATGCCCTTCTTCTCAAGAGCCCGCAAATGGCTCATCGCCGCCGTCTGGCTGGCGAAGCCGAAGTGCCTCTGAATCTCGCGCGTGGAAGGCATGACACCGTTTTCGCGCTGATAGTCACGCAGATAATGGAGAAGCTCCGTCTGCCGGTCCGTGAGGGATTCGTCTTTGTTGGCGGCAATCATAATGTGTTCGTACGAACATAAAGCGCAATTTTGCGAGCAAAAGCTCTTTTTTCACCTGTCTTTTCAACAATTGCCAGAAACCCGGCCATTGCTGGCAACACGTGCGCGATGCATCATGGTGCAATCTTTCACGCCTCGCGTTCTCTGACTTGTATAGCACCCGCAAACTGCCCATGCTGCATGGCTGTGCCCAAGATGGCGGTGGAATGCGCCACCAGCCTTGCCTTTTTTCCTGCTCCAGAGACCTATCTATGCCTGCCAAGCCCTCTGCCAAGACCGTTCATCTCGTCGCCAGCGGCGACCTGCGCCTCTCCGCGAATCAAGCCTGCTGGCCTGCACAACAGGCCATGGAAGCGGCGCTGGCCGCAGCGCTGGCGAAGGAAGGCTGGACCGTGGAGCGCGCCCACCCGCTCGATCCGCTCAAGAAGCACGGCTTCATCGATTCGCAAAAGATGGGCATGGAGGTGTTCCGGGGCATTGATCCCAAGGCACCGCTGATCGTGGCGGAGGCGGTGTGGCAGTACTCGCACCATGTGCTTGCCGGTCTGACCACCCACAAGGGACCGATCCTGACGGTGGCGAACTGGAGCGGCCAGTGGCCGGGGCTGGTCGGCATGCTCAACTTGAACGGCTCGCTCACCAAGGCGGGCGTGAAGTATTCGACTCTGTGGAGCGAAGACTTCAAAGATGACTTGTTCAAGAGCAAGCTGCAACAATGGTTGAAGAGCGGCAAGATCACGCATGACCTCTCGCACGCGCAGCCGCTGGAGAAGATCAAGCTCTCGCCCAAGGCGGAGAAGCTGGGCGTGCAACTGGCCAAGGACTTGAAAGCGAACAAGGCGATCATGGGCGTGTTCGACGAGGGCTGCATGGGCATGTTCAACGCCATCGTCCCGGATCATGCGCTGCACGCCTGCGGCGTTTTCAAGGAACGGCTCAGCCAGTCCGCCCTGTATCACGAAACCCAGCAGGCTTCGGATGCTGAGGCTTTCACCATCCACGGCTGGATGGTGAAGCGCGGCATGAAATTCAATCTCGGCGAGGATCACGCCACCACGCTCACGCGCGACCAGGTGCGCCTGCAATGCAAGATGTACGCGGCGGCCCTGCGCATCGCGGATGATTTTGGCTGCGAGACCATCGGCATCCAGTACCAGCAGGGTTTGAAGGATCTGCTGCCCGCCAGCGACCTGGTCGAAGGCATGCTCAACAACACCGACCGGCCGCCGGTGAAGTCGCGCGACGGCAAGCGCCTTCTATATGAGGGCCAGAGCCTCCCGCATTTCAATGAAGTGGACGAATGCTCCGGCCTCGACGGCATCATCACCAAGCGCGTTCACAAGGCGCTGGAGCAGCCGGTGGAGACCACCTTGCATGATGTGCGCTGGGGCGAGAAGTTCGGCGACGATTACGTGTGGGTCTTCCTCATCAGCGGTGCGGCGCCGCCCGCTCATTTTGTCGAGGGCTGGAAGAGCGCCGAAGGCTTCCGTCAGCCCGCCATGTACTTCCCGGCCGGCGGTTCCACGCTGCGCGGCAACGCCAAGCCGGGCGAGATTGTGTGGTCGCGCATCTACGTGCAGGACGAAGCGTTGCACATGGACATCGGTCGCGGCGGCGTGGTGGAACTTCCCCCCGAGGAAACCGAGCGCCGCTGGCAGGCCACCACCCCGCAGTGGCCGATCATGAGCGCGGTAACATACGGCGTGGGCCGTGATCAATTCATGGCCAAGCATCAGGCCAATCACATCCAGGTCGCCTATGCCCTCGATGCCGCCGCCGCCGATGAGTGCTTCTACGCCAAGGCCGCCTTCGCCCGCGAGCTGGGAATGACCGTGAATGTTTGCGGTGCTCGCGACCGTGCGGGTAAGAAGTGGTAGTACACTTCAAGGACGAACTTCCACCCGCACGGCAGTGGCGTGATTGAAGCGCAGCCAGCCGATGTTTTGGCGCGCTCCTGGCGGCAGTCGTCGCGTCTGTTCCTTGGCATGGACAAATCGCGCTTGATTGGCATCAAGACTCACGGTCCATCCCGGCAGCGCTTCGGCAGCCTCAGGGGCCGGACCCGGCCACGTGGAAATGACTTCCGCGTGATCCAACGACTCGTCCGCTTCGCCATCATTGACAACGCTCAGATCCACGGGGTTTCCGCCCTCCGTGCGCACGGTCAAATGATGAGTCGGGAAGCGGCCTTCGATCACGGCGGCGAAGGTGGGCCAGCGCCAGTTGCGCTGATCCGTGGTCACCGGCAGGCGATACCAAAGGATGCCCTGCATTCCCGTTGGATGCCAGGCCTGCCATTCGCCCACCAGCTTCGCCAGTTCATCCGCATCCGAGTCGAACTGCATGATGCGCGTGCCGGCGGGCCAGGCGGGTTGAATGCCGTCCAGGGCCAGACCCAGGAGCTTGCCCTGCTCATTGTATCCGGCCTGTGCTGAATAGGTGGAGAGGGCCACCTCGAACGGCTTACGCAGTTTCTCTGCTTTGGCCACCCACTTGCGCGCACGCTCAGGATCGCAAGCCGACACGCGAGCGTCCGCCTTCTCTGGCATCGCCGAGTGGACCTGGAGCACCCAGCCATCCACCTGCGCGAGCATGCGTGAAAAGGCAGGCTCGTCCAGCCATGCTGGCAAGGTCGTGATGACAAAGCGCGTGGGTTTCACCGCCTCGCGCAACGCCTTCAACCAGAGGGAGTAACCATCAAGCTTTTTCTGCGCGCAGTCGAAGTCGATCTGAAACTCATTGCACTCCACCTGCTCCTGTTTGGCCCGTTGCAGCAATGCCAGGGACTGACTAACGATCTCATGCGTCACCAACTCATTGTCAAACGGCCCCCGCCAGGGGGCGATGCGCATGGCGATGCCCACGGGTTTGTGCAGGTCTCGCAGTGTCTTCCAGTCGATGGCGCAGCGCAGGGTTTTGGGTTTGCCGTCGCGCCACGAGATGTCCGCTCCGAAGATAACCAGGCCCGCGAGCTTTGGTGATGCCTGAATTACAGCAGCGCTGACGGCAGGCGTCCACTCGCGTTGCCAGACATAGGCGCGCTGGGGCAGGGGACCCGAAGGCGTGGATTCGTGACAAGCGGCGAGACATGATAGGAGCAGGGCGGCAGCCCGCGACAAGGTATGGAATGGCTGGCCTCCGGATTTGGTCATGAGCGGCCAAGTTACGTGGTGTTTGGGAAGCCAGTCAATGCGCTGCGGGGCGGATCGTGTCCGCCATTTCCACCAGAAGACCTCTCGCCAAACAGCAGCTTTTGGATACCATGAAACCGCCGGAACGAAACCACCCCTCCGCGCTTTGACTCTCATGAAAACGGTCTTGTGCCTTCGTCGTGTTTTTGTCCCTGCCCGGCTGGCCTGGGTTTGCTGCGCTCTCTTGATGGTGTCGCCGCTGTTGCAAGCGGCCCCTGCGATCCCGAACCCGAGCTTCGAGACGGATCACTTTGCCAACCCCAACTCGCCTTACGTTGCCGACAACACGCCGATAACGGGCTGGACGGTGGTGTCTGCGGACACGGCGTACGTGGGACTGAACCCCAACGGCAGCGGCAACCACGACTTCGCCAACAACGGCAAGACGCCCGATGGAACCAACATCGCCTTCATCCAGTGCCGCAATGGTCATGCGCCGACCACGCTGAGCACGACGATCACCGGGCTTACCGTGGGCGTGACTTATCAGGTGCAATTCCGTGCCAATGCGCGCTTCGGCGGCTCCCCGTCGCCCTCCTACCAATTGAATGGCGGGCAGGCGGTGCCCTTTGCGGTGACCAATGTCGATGACGTGAACGTCTTCACCAACCCCTACGCGACGATCAGCGGCATTTTCACCGCCTCGGATGTGACGGCGGCCCTGGCGATTTCCAACAACACGCCCGCCGCAGACACCTCCTTGCTGGTGGACGCCTTCACCATCCAGGTGGCCCCGCAAACCACGATTCAGGTGACCAGCACGAATGACGACGGCCCCGGTTCCCTGCGCCAGGCGCTGGCTGCGGCGGCTGGCACGCCCGCCTACAACCGGATCACCTTCGCCCCCGCGCTCAATGGCAAGACGATCATGTTGGGCAGCGAGATCATCATCAACGATGCCGTGGGCGTGACCCTTGATGCCAGTGCGCTGGCGGCTGGACTGACGATTGACGGCGGTCCCGGCGGCAATCGCATCTTCACCGTGGGCAACACCACGGCCACCAGCCTGGCTTTGCTGAACCTCACCTTGACCCATGGCCATGGTGGAAGTGCCATCAGCAATTTCAGTGGCGATGGGGGCGCGATCTTTAACTACTCCGGCAGCACGCTGCTCATTCAATGCAGCCTCACCGCAAACAATACTTCATTGTTCGCTGGAGCCATTGACAACCACAGCTTGCTGACTTTGCACCAATGCACCATCTCCAGCAATGGCTCGAACGCAGGCGCAGGGGCGATTTACAATGACTCAGGCAGCACGGCGATATTCACACAATGCACGTTGTCAGGCAATGTGGTCAGCGGCGATGGCGGTGCGATTGAGAACGCGGGCACTCTTGCGCTAACTCTATGCACGCTCTCTGGCAATGTGGCAGGACGGGAAGGCGCCGGTATTGAAAACCAAGGCGGCACCGTATCCCTGACGCAATGCACGATATCCAATAATTCTTCCAATGGTTCCACTGGAGGTGGCGGGGGAGGGATAGTTTCATTTGAAAGCACTTCCGCTGCACAGCTTGTGATCGACCGCAGCATCATCGCCGGAAACAGCGCCACCACTGGCGCTAAAGACATCAATTGTGCCGGCGTTACCCTCCTTGGTACAAGCATCATTCAGGACATATCTGTTGATGGGTCCACGGCAGGCACCGGCACCATCCTCAAGGCTGATCCAAAGCTCGCCCCGCTGGCCAGCAATGGCGGCCCCACGCAGACGCTGGCCCTGCTGCCGCACAGCCCCGCCATCGACGCGGCCACCGGCTCCACAGTCACGATGGACCAGCGCGGCCTGCCGGTGGTGGTCGTGCCGGACATCGGGGCTTTTGAAGTGCAGGCGGGCGGTGTATTTTTCTTGGACAGTACGTCCTATTCCGTGGACAAGACTGCCGGGCACGTGAACGTGACGATCAACCGTGGCGTGGCCTTCGTGGGGCAGGCTTCGGTAAAGATCAGCACCAAGCCGGGCACGGCAGGCAAGACGAATTTTAACAGCGTTGCACAGGTGGTAATCTTCCAGGACGGCCAGACGTCGATATCATACGGGATCGACATCCTGAACGACAACCATGCGGACGCGGACCTGACCTTCACCGTGACGCTGAGCAATCCTTCCACCGGTGCCAGCATCGGCAGCCCGGCATCAGCCACGGTTGTCATCCTTGATCCATCCGTCATGCAGGACACCACTCCGCCGGGAGCTCCGGTCATCACCAGTCCTGCGGCGAATGCCAGCGTGGGCGTGCCCACCGGAGGCATCCTCACCCTCACCGGCACGGCGACGGACAACAAGGGCATAGGTGGGGTGGGCATTGCCGACAGCACCGGCACGTTTCTTGTGGCCGCGACCTTGAGCGCACGGAACGCGGCCACCACGGCCTGGACGGCTGCATTGGTTCCCGCAACGGGGCACAACGTTTTCCAGGTGGTTGCCTATGATAGCAATGGGAAGGCATCTCCGGTGGTCAGCCGCTCCTTCACTATCTTGCGCCCGCTGGTGGTGAACATTTCCGGCTATGGTTCGGTGACGGCGGGGTACGCCCCCAGTTCTTATCGGCAGGTGGGCCAGCCGCAAACGATCACCGCCACGCCAGGCGCGGGTTACCTTTTCACAGGCTGGAGCATCCTCAGTTCCCAGACGGCGGCGGCCATTGGTGCCAGCCCGCTTTCATTGCCCACGCTAAGTTTTCTCCAGCAGGAAGGACTGGCCTTGCGCGCCAGCTTCGTGCCCAGCCCCTATGTTGCGGGCAACACGGGGGTGTTCAATGGCGGCGTTGATCCCAGCCCCAGCGTGCCGGCCGGTGGCACGGCGGCGAGCCTGAGCACCGTTGGCTATGCGACGGTGACCGTGCAGACGAGCGGGGCCTTCACTTCCGCTTTAAAACTGGATGGCACCAGCTACCCGGTCGCGGGGGTGTTTGATGTCACCGGCACCGCCCGCTTCGGCCCCAGCCGGGCTGCCGTCTTCACCATCGCGCGCCAGAGCCTGCCCGGGCTGTCGGTGACGATGAACCTCAATCTTGGCACCGGCATCATCAGCGGCGTGGTGTCTGCTTTTGACGGCAGCACGGTGACGGCTTCCTCAACCATCACCGCCGAGCGCTGCCCTTTCAGCATCGCCAACCTGGTGCCCCCCAGCCTGCTGGCCGCCAGCAATGCCGATGCGCTCTACACCACGATCATGACACCCACGACCAACGCAGGTCTTACCACGGCGCAATTCCCCCAGGGCGCCGGCTACGCCAGCGTGAAGCTGACCAAGACCGGCACCATCACCGTGAGCGGCGTGCTGGCGGACGGCACGCCGCTCACAAGTGCCACCACTCTGTCTGGAGCCCAGCATTGGCGGCTGTTCGCCTCTCTCTATGGCAACAAGGGCCTGGTGGCGGGGAACGCGGCCTTTGCCGCCGGGAACTATGATTTCACCGCCCTGGGCACGCTCTGGCTGCGCCCGGAGATGGACTCCCAGTACTATCCTGGCGGCTGGCCGGGCGGCATCGCGATCAATGTTGGCGGCGCCAAGTACACTGTGCCTGCAGGGGCAAGCGTGTTGCCGGGGCTCGACACGCAGGGCGATGCCGAGGTGGTCTTCAGCCAGGCAGGCCTTGCCAGTCCTTTGTCCGACACCTTTACTCTAAGCAGCGCGGACATCGCCCACAACACCGGCAATGATCCCAGCTACAAGGTCACCATCAATCGCCAGACCGGTGTGTTCAGCGGCTTCTTCACTCACAGCGATAGCTCCAAGCCGGTCTTCACCGGCGTGGTGCTGAACAAGAGCGTGACGACCGTAAGCGCGGGTTTCTTCCTGAGCCAGGCCCCGACAGTCAAGGACTACACCGGCCAGTCCGGCCTTGTAGTTCTTGATGCGACGCCGTGATGCGTTGTCACCCCAGCAGCGGTTTCACCACCTCGCCGTGGATGTCGGTGAGGCGGAAGTCGCGGCCTTGGTACTTGTAAGTCAGACGCGTGTGCTCGATGCCCATGAGGTGCATGATCGTGGCGTTGAGGTCATGCACATGCACGGGGTCGCGGGTGATGTTGTAGCAGTAGTCGTCGGTTTCGCCGTGGGTGTGGCCTTTGTGGATGCCCGCGCCTGCCAGCAGGGTGGTGAAGCAGCGGGGATGATGGTCGCGGCCGTAGTTGGTTTCGGTGAGGGCGCCCTGGCTGTAGATGGTGCGGCCGAATTCGCCGCCCCAGACGATGAGGGT
>CAINXC010000707.1 GCA_903854655.1 uncultured Verrucomicrobiota bacterium
AGATGACCGCCGGGACGCAGCACCCGCGACATTTCCCGCAGTGCATCCGGCCAGGAAGCCATGTTGCGCAGGCCAAACGCCACGGTCACCACATCGAACGCCCCATCCTGCACCGGCAGGGCCAGCGCATCAGCGGCCGTGAGCTGGTGAAAGCCGCGTTTTTGCGCCTCCGCCATCATGGGCGGCGAGAAATCCCCGCCCAGCACCCGGGCCTGCGGGCAGGCACGCTCCACCGCCCTGGCAAGATCGCCGCTCCCCGTGGCCAGGTCCAGCACCCACGCTGGCTTGAGACGGGCCACCAGCCGCGCCGTGGTCATGCGCCACAAAATGTCCGTGCCTAGGCTCAGCACATGATTGGTCAGCACATAACGGCGCGCGATTCCCGCGAAAGCTTGCTTTACGAATCCGGCGTCCTGCATCTGCTTGAAGGGGACACCTGGCGCGTTGCCAGGGTCGAATGGTGCTCACGAAAGGACTCGAACCTTCACGATGTTACTCACTAGAACCTGACTAGGCTGCGGCTTGGTTTGTGAGATTACGGTCATCTTCCGACCACAAGCATTCGGGCGAATTTGATGCCAGTCAAGCGAAGGCGACTGCAAATCCGTTATGAGGGGCAAAGGTATGGGCCCGATCAGGAGGATGAACCGAGTAAATCAACGGGTGGAAAGAGTCTGCAGATCGGTGCGCACGAGCAGTTTTTCATCGGACGTGACCAAGGTGAGTCCATTGGCCTTGGCAGTTGCCGCAATGATGCGGTCGCCCGGGTCGCCATGGAAATCCTCCGCCCATTGGTAGGCGCCAAGCGCAATCGCGGTTGTAAGCGGCATGAGCCGCAGCCGCTCAGGCGGCAGCGCGTTGTTCACCCATTGCTCCAAGGGCAGGCGGAAGATGAGCTTGCCTTTGGAGGCCTTTTGGGCCACCTCAATAATGATGCTCATCGGAGACAAGCCCAAGATGCCTTCTTGATTGAGAAGGCGACGCACCTCCGTGCGAATCTTCTGAGGCTCCGAGAACAACCAGATCCAGGCGTTCGTATCGAGGAGGTATCGCATCACGGTTGACCTTTAGTCATCGGAAGAATGAGGAAAATCTTCCCACTCTTCCGGCGTGAATGCGGGTTCATCCGGGTCAACTCCAGGCGCAAACGACACCGTTCCGATGCCGGAGCCAATCCAGTCCGCCATGGTGCCCGTGGAACCCTTCGGCCTGGGTGCCGGAGAGAGGTAGGCAATGATCTGTCCATCGCGCATCAATTCGACAACCGTGTCGCCCTGCTCGACCGCCAGCAACTCATCCGCCGCATGGGCGCAAAAGTCTGGAACGGTGATTTGCTTGGTGCTCATCCGGGGGGATGGTACTAGTTGACTTGAATGCCGTCAATGCCCGGTGAAGGACTCGGAGAGGATGAGGCCGGGGAGAGTTCGGAGGAGAGTCCGCCACAGGCATCCTCCACCTTGTTCTCTGCGTTTTCCTGGAGCGGAGGCCTGCGTCCCTGCTTGTCGTGTATTGTCTCCCGCTTGGTTTTCGCCCTGCGTTCACACTGCTCCGGCTTTGACGCCGGATTTCGGTCATATTACGGTCAAAGGTGACACTAAGCGCTTTTGATTTCGCTTTGCTGCCGCTTTGTCTTGATATGGCTCCGGCCTTGATTCTGTGCCGGTTCCACCCCCTTCAGGGGGTGGTGCTCACGAAAGGACTCGAACCTTCACGATGTTACTCACTAGAACCTGAATCTAGCGCGTCTACCAATTCCGCCACGTGAGCGTTGTGCCTTTTGAGGGGCGCGGGC
>CAINXC010000708.1 GCA_903854655.1 uncultured Verrucomicrobiota bacterium
ACGGTCTCGAAGGCTTGACCGAAACCATGGCTGCGCGCGTAAAACGAAATATGCATCTCCAGGCAGCGGGCGAAAACGCCGGGCGCATAACCGGAAGTGATCTCGACCGGTTGCGTTGCCGTCTCGCCTGCTAGGGCATCCGCATATATCTCCAGGCCGCGCACCACCGTGGCGTACTGCCCATCGGGCAGGCGCTCCAGGGCCTCCGCCACCTGCCGTCGCGCGAAATCGTGGATGCCGGCCAGCAGCTTGTCGCCCTTGGCCGTCAGCGAGAGCACCTTCACGCGGCCATCCGGCGTGCCGGGCTTTTCCTTGACCAGCCCTCCCTCCACCAATTTACCCACCATGCGGCTGACGCTGGATTTCTCCAGATGGAGGAGGCCGGCCAGATCACCGGCCTTCATCGGCCCTCGTACGCCCAGCTCCACCAGGGCATGGACCGCCGACGGCGGCAGCGCCGTGCCCGCGAGCGTGCTGTTCATGAAACCCAGCTCGCGCACCAGCCTGCGCGAGGCGCTTCGGATCGCATCGATCTGGTCGGGTCTGGCGCGCATGCACCATTCAAAGCACAAATGGTTGCACCATACAACTATGTGATCTTCAATCCCGGCAATGGTGCATTTTCTTGCCCGCCGAGCGCACCCGGCGCACCACTGCGCCCCCGCCGTAGGGGAGCGGGTCCAAAATCACGGCCTCGCGGGACACGCGTCCTTCATACAGCGCCGGCGCGCCGCCGCCCGCCAGCGGGACGGCGAAGCTGAGGGTACCGTGGGGGCCGATCACCAGATGCTGCGCCTGCACCGGGCCTTCCAGCGGGCCGTCTGTCCATTCGAACCGGAGACTGTCTCCCGCGGCCGAGCGTGTCAGGAGAATGCGGAAACCGCTGGCGTCGCCGCTCTCCCGCTCCCAACACAGGGACGAATAAGCGAACGTTCCATCGTGCGGGAGATCAGCGGCAAAGACCCGCGGTGCGCCCAGCAAAACACCGAGAAAAGAAATCCACCGCACGCAATTCCGCTCCTATTCAATTCCGCCTCGCGCCGGAGACCGGCGCCGGCCAAGCCCCTTCAGAACCAATAGTCGCCAACGCAGCGGCCATCACGCGGCAGGTCCTGAAATGTATCCAGGCCGTCGAAGTGATCGATCGGGACAGTCGCCACATCCCCGGGCGGGGCAAGACGCAGATTCACCGCGATCCGCCGCCGGCCATCGGCGCCGGCCTCGCGGGCGCGCCAATAGGCGACACAGCCGCAGGTGGGACAGAAGTGGAAAGCAATCGCAGCGCCCCGCATATAGGCCTGCGTCGGACCGGATACCCGGATTCCTTCATCCTCGTAATCGTAGGCCCACAGCACACCGTAGCGGCGGCAGACGGTGCAGTTGCAGGCGGTGGCGCCGTCGGGAATTCCGGCGAAGCTCCAGTGGACCGCGCCGCAGTGACAGGAGCCTTCGATCATATCGTCCCTCCCGAGCCGGAGCGCGGGCCGGCATTCGTCCTAGGCAACGCCCAGCTTCGACTGGATCGCGGAACTGGAGGTGGTGTGTTCGAAGCGCAGTTTCTGGTTGGGGCGGGCGTGGTGGAAACAGGCATGGGCCATAAGGGCTGATTCGTGGAAGCCCGAGAGTATCAGTTTCAGTTTGCCCGGATAGGCGCACATGTCGCCGATGCAGTAGATGCCGGGCACGGCTGTCTCGAAGGTCTCGGTCGAGACTGGGATGCGGTCATGGTCGTCGAGTTGGATGCCCCATTCAGCGATGGGGCCCAACTTCATGGTCAGGCCGTAGAACGGCAACAGGGTGTCGCAGGGCACCTCGAACACGCCCTTTTCCGCGCTCTTGAGGGTGAGCGAGCGGATCTGACCGCCTTCGCCGTTGAGAT
>CAINXC010000709.1 GCA_903854655.1 uncultured Verrucomicrobiota bacterium
AGCTCGCCTCTTTTCACTGGGCCAGATCCAGAGAGTGAACGTGCTCGACCGTTCCTTTGCTCGCGATCCTGCTTTCTCTCTCGAGAAGTTCGCGGAAAGATCCTTCGGCGTCTTCCAGGAACCGCAACAGGACATTGTCTGGAGGTTCAAGCCAGAAGTGGCAGACGTCGTCGTGGAGTATGTGTTTCACCCGGGTCAATCCATTGAAAAACAGCGAGACGGGTCAATCATCGTCCGCTTCCGCGCGGGCGGCCTGATGGAGATGTGCTGGCACCTCTACACCTGGGGCTCCAATGTCGAAGTCCTGGAGCCTCGTGAGTTGACGAAGCTGATGAAGACCGCCCTTTCTCATCGCAATTTCGCAATCGGCGAAACATAGCGTGTCCCGGGCCGCCAACATGTCCGAATCTGACACCCGCTTGTGGTTTGATAAGGCATGGAGAGGCTGCCGGCAGACTTGACGTACGACGAAGGGCACCCCAATTACGCATCGACATCCAGAGGAGAGCTTACGCTCTCTGCCAACCTGCCTCCCGGGCAAGGTGGATTCCTAACGGAGATGTGGCCAATGGCAACGAATCGGGCTTTCCCCAAGAACTTCTCAATTGTGATTGGCGCCGCCGCAAACCCTGCAGTCGACAACAGACACAGGCATCTGCTGCCGGTGGTTGCATCGCGGCCGCCGGGAGATTTGCCACTGAGCCACTACGTTGAGGAAGCCCGCAAGGATTCATTGTTTGTCGAACTCTGGGCGCGCGAAAAAGACACCCTATTCCGCCCCTATGCTTTCGCAGCTTTGACGTTCTCGCAGGTCTCCGGCCTTTCTTCGAATGAACGCGCCAACCTTTATCGCGATATCGCGACCGCAAAGCGGGCCGCGCTCCTAGATCAACTGTCTGGCCTAACAGGCTGGAAGAACAGAATTCGGTTGCTGCGCAAGACCAGTTACCAGCTGTTCGATGACCAGGCGTGGCGCACCTTCTTCGTCGTCAGCGAGGCACCGGCAACGCGTCGAGCTCTCGGTCATCTGGACGAGATTTCACCAGTTCTCGTGCGTCAGCTGGGCCTCGTGCCTGAGCAGATCCGGATACCCGCGGTTCTTGGAGTGCTGAACCAGCTTGATGTGTCGAAAGCTCATTGGCAGCAACTCTCCAATGCCCTGGCCGAAGCCCCGACCCAACTTCTGCCTTCTCTGATTGCCAAGGCCAGGGACGTAACCTCGACGGGGTCGTTCTGGGATTGGTTCTTCGAATGTGTGGACAAGCCGTGGCAGCCCTTTGATTTGCCCGAGAGGTTCCTGTTCTCCCCGATGCTAAGGCCACTCCGATCGATAAAGGAGCTCGAAAAGGAAGGCCTCAGTATGAAAAACTGCCTGGCCGGCCAGGTAGCTAATGTTCTGCAAGGACGCCAGGTGTACTTCCGGTGGCTGGGCGCCCAACCCGCGACAGTTCAGTTCGTATACACGAGCGAATGGCACATCGGCCGGATCCTAAGGCAACAAAACAAGCTTCTGCCGCTCGCTGAGCTCGAAGAGATCAGATGGTGGGCAGAACTGCTCCTCGCCGGCGTGAAAGACGAGAGCCGGGCTTCCGATGACGGGACAGCGCCCGTAATCGACAACCTGTGCGCCCGGGCACGGCATAAGTTCACTGTCGAAGAGCGCGACCGCCTGGGCGCTGCCTTGCGTAAAATCCGGGGACAATCCAAGGGACTCGGATCAGGCTCGAACGCCTATTGCATATTTGTGAGTAACGAAGGCCGCCACATACAGTTCATGGCTGATGCCAGCGGCCACGAATTCCTATGTGAAATCCAGTCGCATCACTATTGCACTCCGGTCGAACTGAACCTCACAGACACCGCGGTCAGCTTGATAAGGGATAGTGGATTTCAGTGGCCACGAGGCATCAATAACTTCTCACGTTGGTTCAGAGTGAGCGCGGAAGCTGACGCGGATGCATTGGCGGAATTCTCGCTGGGCATCCTGAACGAAATCTTCGGCCATATTCCCAACAATGAACTGACACTGAAGGTGCACCTGCCCTGACGCTTGTCGGATATCGCTACAACGAAAGATAGGCTGCATGGGTGACCCAGCGCGAAGAGGCAAGGCCCGGACAATCAGAAGCGGGAAAGCCAATGCTACAAAAGGCAAAAAGACCAAAGGAAGGACTGTTGCAACGCGCAAGCCCGCCGGCTCATCACGGGCGCCCAAGACTCGGGGTAAAGGCGCCGGGGCACCAAACATCCTGCGGGACGGCATTGAGGAGGTCATGGGAACGCTATTCAAACTCTTTACTGCCAGACTTTTGCAAATTCCGAGCAAGAAGCCCGCCGGTAGCCAGATCGAGAAGC
>CAINXC010000710.1 GCA_903854655.1 uncultured Verrucomicrobiota bacterium
AAACGGCGGCCACATCGTTCTGGTGCTGGGCATAAAGGGCCGCTGCCTCGCTGCCATCGGCGGCGGTCACGACGCGGTAGCCAAAGGATTCCAGCGTCTCCTGTGTGATGGCGCGCACAGCGGCCTCGTCATCCACCACCAGGATCAGTTCCCCGTTCCCATGCGGATGCTGCTGCTCCTGCTTGGGGGCTGCTGTGCCGTTGCTGGAAAGGTGTGCGGGCAGGCAGAGGGTGAAGGCCGTGCCCTGGCCCACCGCGCTCTCCACGCGCAGGAATCCATCGTGGGTTTTCACGATGCCCAGCACCGTGGAAAGTCCCAGCCCGGTGCCTTTGCCCTCCTCCTTGGTGGTGAAGAAGGGCGCAAAAATCTTGTCCAGCACCTCGGGTGGGATGCCGCTGCCGGTATCTTCCACCTTGATCTGCACATAGGGTCCGGGCCGGGCATCTGGAATCGTTGCAGCCTGGGTTTCATCCACGGTGATGCCCATCGCAGAGAGGGTGATGCCGCCGCCTGCGGGCATGGCATCACGGGCGTTCACGCACAAGTTCAGCAGCACCTGGTGCATTTGCGTGGGGTCGCCAATGAAGGGCGGCAGGCCGGGGTCCAACTTCAAGTGGAAACGGATGTTTTTAGGAAAGGTTTCCACCACCAGGCTCTGGATGTCCCGGATGATGGGTCCGGCATGGATCACCGCCCGCGGCTCTTCCACGCCGCGTGCAAAGGACAGAATCTGCTGCACCATGTCTGCACCACGCCTGGCGCTGGTTTCGATGGTCGTCAGGATGGACTGGGTCCGTGCGCTGGGGCCGGGGAGCCGCAGCAGATCGATCGACATCAAGATCGGTGCCAGCACGTTGTTCAGATCATGCGCGATGCCGCCGGCCAGCGCGCCAATGCTTTCCATGCGCTGGGCGCGCAGGAACTGCTCTTCCAGCTTCCTGCGCTCGGTGTTATCCCGTGCCACGCAGAACATGCTCTGGTCGCTATCAGACCAGCCTGCCGACCACATGATGTGCGTGATCGTACCGTCTTTCCGCACGCAGCGGTTTTCAAAGCCGAGGGTGGGCCTTCCGGCCATCACTTCCTTGGCGGCATGCCCAGTCTTGGAGCGGTCTTCGGGATGCACCCGGTCCAGGTAGGACGTGCCGATCAGCTCCTCAGGCCGGTACCCCCAGATCTTCTCACTCGCGGCGCTCACCTGGAGGAAGGTGCCGTCCGCATCAAAGGTGCAGATCACGTCCAGCGAGGAATCGAGCACCTTGGCAAGCTGCATGGATAGCTTACGGAAACGTTCCTCGCTCTGGCGCAGCGCCATTTCGGCCAGCTTCTTTTGCGTGATGTCCTCGGAGACTACAATCATCGACGTGACCTCTCCGCCGGTTGTCCGTGTCGCGGAGACGCTCACACGGATCCACACGATGCCCCCGCACTTTTGCAGGTAGCGCTTTTCTATGACAAAGCTCTCCCGCTTCCCAGCCAGCAGTTCGTCCCGCAGCTCCAGATTGTGCGTGAGGTCATCCGGGTGCGTCAGTGACGCGAAATCCCGCGCCTGCAGTTCCTCCTCCGTGTAGCCCAGCATCTCGCAGTAAGCCCCATTGGCACGCAGAAAGCGGCCATGCGGCGTCGTCGTGGCGATGCCCGTCGCCGCCGCCACGAACATCCCGCGAAACCGCCCCTCACTTTCCCGCAGCGCACTCTCCGCCAGCAGCCTTTGCTCTTCCTTTTGCAGCGTCTGCAGCGTGAAGGAGAGATGGCCGGCCACGGCGGACATGAGTTGGATTTCATCCTCTTTGAAATAATCCGCCTCTCCGGCACCCAACACCAGAGCCGCAATGGTCGTCCCGCCCAGCTTGATCGGAAAGGAGGCCGAGGCGCAAAAGCCCAGCTGGCGTGCCATCTCCCGCCATGGCTCCATGCGCAAATCTTCCGCGATGTCGTTGCACACATTGCACATTCCTGTTCTGAACACCGTGCCCACCGTGCCCTGGCTCAGCGGCCCGTCTGCAGTCATAATCTCCCGGCCTCGCAAATACTCCAGTCCCTTGCCCCACGCCGCCATCGGCATTGCCCGCCCCGGCTCAGTACTCCGTTCGGCGATGAAAGCCGCGCGCAGCAGCCCGTCTTCCACCACAATGCGGCAGACAGTCTCATACAGCTCCTGCTTGTTTTTGGCACGCATCACGGAGTCGCCAGTCTTGCTGAGAACCGCGTGCAGCCGGTTCAGCCGGTGCAGGCGGGACTCCGCATTCTTGCGCGGCGTGATGTCCTCAGTCACGGAGTTGAAGTAGTGCGGCGTCCCCGCTGCGGTGCGCACCAGGTTGGTAACAAGATTGATCCAGATGGTTTCGCCATTCTTCCGGCGGAAGTGTTTTTCGACCGCATAACTGGAGATCTCACCCGCAGCCAGGGAGCGGGCTCGCTCCAAGCCTGCCGCCAGCTCTTCCGGCAGTGTCAGGTCCATGAAAGTCATCCCCAGCAACTCCTCGCGGGTAAAACCAGTGATCTCGCACAGCTTGTCGTTCACTCGCAGGTAGCGTCCCTCGATGGAAACATGAGCGATGCCGACCGCCGCCTGCTCGAAGGTTCCCCGGAAACGCTCCTCGCTTTCCCGCAGTTTATCCAGGGCCGCGCGGAGCAGTGCGCTGGCATCTTCCACACTCGTCACCGCATTCATCTGCGCGCCATTGAGTGCCCGCAGTTCCTGTTTGCTCTGGCTTTTGCCCGGTGATTCTAAAACGCCAGCATTCATGAACGATTGTTGCTTTTATCGTTTTTATTAAAATTAATTAATCGTTAATATATTTTAATGTCGTCTTTTTTGCCACACATTTGGGTTCTGTGGCGGAGATATTTCATTGTAGCATAGTATTTCGCCACGCCCGACTGAGGCAGGAAGGTCAACTTTCGTGTCATGGACGTGTTGACTGGCGGCTAGCTGCCTGAGTGTCTCGCTCTGCGAATCCACAGGTCACCACCGGTTGCTAGGAGTGGTTCCTGACCGCACACGAATATGCCGGTTTATTTGGATGTAGGCAGGAGTGCTTGCATCATGTGCCATCACCGCTTCACTGATACCCATTCAG
>CAINXC010000711.1 GCA_903854655.1 uncultured Verrucomicrobiota bacterium
CGACATGGTGAGCCCTGCCGGGCGAGCCGAGTGGTCTCCTGCTTCCGCCGTGCTCGCCTCTGCAAAGGAACAGGATGAACCGGGTTCGTCCGAAACCGACCACTGGTTTGCCCGCTTGTGGTTTGTTCTTCGCCGCACAAGGCAGCAACTAGTGGGCACTACTCAGGAAAACGCCTCACGCCTTGAGATGCGCCGCCGAGTTGTCCGCTTTCGCGAATGGGAAAAAGTGCCTCTTCAGATTCGCTGCACCAACGTTGCGTGGCGCATGGTCACCGGCTTTTTCTTCAATCCACCACGATTGTGGGCCGCCTGCTCACAGGTGTTTGCCACGCGTGTTTTCCGCCGTGCCGCTGATGAAGCAGGCTATCTCAAAACCTGGCCCAAGAGCATGGAAACGGTCTGTGCCTGCCTCATTGTCCTCAACACCTTCTGCTGGGGGTGGGTGATGTTCGTGCTGGCAGATCAGGCCGTGCCGGTTGTGAATGTGGCCTGCCGAATCGTGATCGAAGCTTGCCGCGAATGGCGGAACGGCTAGGCCCGCAGGCATTCAGTTCTCACAAACTCTAAGTCATCGGCGGGAAACTATAAAAGCCATTGACTAACCAGAGTAAACTATCAACAATGGCTCATTGTGTCATCGATGAGCCGACCAGGTCTTCTCACCCTCGCCAGCTATCGCTTCTTCACGGGCCTGATGGTCCTTGTCGCGACCCTGTCGCCGCTCCGGGCTGCGACCGTCTCCACGGGCGGGCTTGCGATCGTGGGGTATCAGGACAATGCCACGACCGACTACTTCACGGTGCTGGCCACTGAGAACATTGCGGCCGGCACCACGGTCTATTTCACCAACAACGGCTGGTCCAATGACAGCACGCAGTTCAGCGGTGTCTCGGGTTCCTCCTACAACGCTGCCGGCGGGCAGCAGCTCATGGAGGTGACAGTCAATTCGACCATCACCGCAGGCACCGTTTTTTCGAGTGCCGACACCACCAACAGCAAGTTCACCTGGACCACCTCAGGGGCAATCCCCGGGGCCAGCAACTCGTTCTTCTCCCCTCTCAGCCTGCTGCATGATGCCACCTCCGCTGACATGGCGTCCGACCAGATCTACATTTTGCAGGCGGGCAGCACGCGGCCTCTCGACAACATCACCAACTTCATCTTTGCCCTCGATCTGGGCGATCCCAACGCCAACCCCTCCGGCTTCACCGAACCCACTGGCTACAGCAGCGGCGCGATCCCCAACGGCAACGTCCGCGTGAATGGCAATCCCAACAACATTGTCTTCACCAATTCAGCGCTGTCAGACCAAACCAACGGTGATCCCAACGACAATACTGCTGTTGCCCTCGATCCGAACAGCAATTTCCACGACGGCACATTTGGCCTCAACTTGTCCGGTTCCGCGTTCAACGCCTTGAACGCAACGGGCGCCAGCCAGGCAGACTGGCTCGCCTACCTGGCCGACAGCTCCAACTGGTCAGCGCAAAGCTCGCTGACCACCGGTACGAACATCGTCAACATCAATGTGGAGATGGCTCCCGAACCCTCCCGCGCCCTGCTCTTGCAATTGGGTATGGTCGCGCTGTTGATGCGTCGCTTCCGGCGCCTTGTTTGAACAACTCCAGGACTCCCCGAGGGGTGTTTTTGTGAATAAGTTCGCGCAAGAAATCCCACATCTTGTTTCGGATTTGTTAAGCACCCACAAGATAGGGTGGTATTTGGGGTTTGTTCTTGCCCCCTCCGGCCTCCACTCGTTACTCTCCGTCGTCCAGTTCGCTCGTGCCGAACCATCACCAGGAGCTTCCACCATGTACCTCAAGAGTCTCACGCTTCACGGCTTCAAGTCCTTCGCAGACAAGACGCACTTTGAGTTCGCCACCGGCGTCACTGGCATCGTCGGACCCAACGGCTGTGGCAAGTCCAATGTGGTGGATGCGATTCGCTGGGTGCTGGGCGAAACTTCTGCCAAAGCCCTCCGTGGCGATGAAATGGCCGATGTCATTTTCAACGGCACTGACAAGCGCAAGCCCGTGGGCATGGCTGAGGTCACACTGACAATGGCCGACTGCGAACAGGCGCTGAAGGTCGATTACAACGAGGTCGCCCTCACCCGCCGTGTGTTCCGCGATGGCCGTTCCGAGTACCGGCTCAACAACACGCTCTGCCGCCTCAAGGACTTCCACGACCTGCTGGCGGGCACCGGCATCGGTCGCGCCGCATACTCGATCATGGCGCAGGGCCAGATTGACATGCTGCTCAGCTCCAAGCCTGAGGACCGCCGCAGCGTTTTCGAGGAGGCCGCCGGCATCACCAAATTCAAGGGCCAGAAGAGGGAGGCGCTGCGCAAGCTCGACTACACCGAGGCCAACCTGCTGCGCGTGGCCGACATCATCGCCGAAGTGAAGCGCCAGATGGGCTCCCTGCAGCGCCAGGCGCAGAAGGCCCGCCGTTACCAGTCCCTGCTGCAGGACGTGCGCACGCTCGACACCCACCTGGGACACAAGCACTACACCGAGTTGAGGGAGGAGAAAACTTCGACGGAGAACAAGATCCGCGAGCTCATGCTCAGCCTCAACGATGCGCATCGCCAGCTTCACAGCACTGAAGCTGAGGCGGCGAAGACACGCGAGGAATACCACGCCATCGAGAGCACGATCGGCCAGCTTCGCCAGCAGTCCCAGGAGCTGCGCGGCCAGTTGCAGAGCGCCGAAGGCCGCATCGGTTTCAACCGTGAGCGCGCTGAGGAACTCACCGGCCGTATCCGCCGCAACGAGGAGGACATCCAAGCCGCCCGCGACCTGCTCGATCAGCACCAGCGCGAAATGGAGGACGCCGACCAACAGCTTCATTCCATCCGCGCCAACATTGAGAGCCGCATGGTCGCGCTCAACGAGCACCAGGGCAGCTACCAATCCCTCATCCCCCAGCGCCAGGAGATCGACAACCAGCGCCGCGCCGTGCGTGAAAGCATCCGCCAGTTCGAAGGCCAGATCGCCGGCTCCGAAGCCCGCATCCAAAGCCTTTCCGCCCAGATCGCCTCGGACCGCCAGCGCCACGAAGTGCTGGCCCGCGACCGGCAGTCCGCCGCCCAGGCACGTGAAACCGCCCAGGTGGAGCATGATGAATTGCAGCAGCAGCTCGCCGAGCTGGAATTCAACCGCAACGATCTGGAGGAGAAACTCAAGGACTGCGCCCGCCTGATCATCGAAAAGCGTCGCCTGCGCGACACACTGGACCTTGAGCTCAACGAGCTGCAGCGCACCACCACCCAGCGCCGCTCGCGTCTGGAAGTCATCAGGCAGCTCATCCAGCAGGGCGAAGGCCTGGAACAAGGCACCCAGCAGGTGCTGAAGGGATTGGACAACCCCGATGTGTACCTCACCGGCGTGCGCGGCATTCTTGCCTCCCACATCGAGGTGGAGCCACGCTTCATCTCCGCCATTGAGGCCGCTTTGCGCGAACACTTGCAGGCCGTGCTGCTCACGGACTCCGAGCTGGCGGCGCAGATCGTTGACCGCCTCGCCAATTTCAAGGTGGGCAAGGCTGCCGTGGTGCCGCAGGATTTCTACAGCTCGCGCCCTTCGCTTGACCGCCAGCTCCTGCCTGAGGGCGCGCTTGCCTGGGCCGTGGACAAGGTGCTGGCCAAGGATGGCACTCAGAAGCTCATCGATCAGTTGCTCGGCCACGTTGTCATTGCCGATGAACTGCACACCGCGCTGCGCATCAAGCGCGCGCAGCCGCACCTCGCCGTCGTCACGCTGAAAGGCGAGTTCATCAGCGTCCAGGGCGTCATCTTCGGTGGCGCCACCAAGGAGGAAGCCGCCTCCACCCTGCGCCGCGAGGCCGAGGTGCGCGAGCTTTCCGCTCAGGTCGAGGCGCTCGATCTTCAGCTTCGCGAGAAGGAAGACAGCCTTGGCTGCCTGCGCATGGAACTGGAGGATGCGCAGCGCGAGGAAACCGCCCTGCGCGATCAAAGCCAGCGCACCCGCGAAACCTTCAGCCAATATCAGGGCAAGCTTTCCGTGGTGCAGCGCGAACTGCAGCAGGCCACCACCAAGGCCGACAGCATCGAATGGGATCAGAGCCAGATCGGCGAGCGCATGGCCCTCGCCGAAGGCCAGATCGCCCAGCTTCGCGAAACCACCGCGATCGCCCAGGAACAGGTCGAAAACGCCCGCGCCCGCGAGGCGGACCTGGAGATCGAAGCCGATGCCATGGCTCGTCGCGAACTTGAGGCCAGCGAGCGTCTCAACGAGCTGCGCACCGCCGTCGCCCTTGAGCAAAGCGCCCTGCAATCCCTGGAGCGCCAGAAGGCGCCCATGGCCCAGCGTCTCAGCGAACTGCTGGGCTCCATTCAGCGCTACGACCACGAAATCATCACCTGGCGCGAGCGAATTGACACTGCCCTGGACGAATCCGAACGCCTGTCCGAAAGCATCGAGGAGACCCGCATGAAGCTGGCCGAGGTCGAATCGCAGGGAGCTGAAACCCTGGACCGCCGCGCCGCCGCCTTCGAGCGCGTTACACAGCTCGAAACCCAGCTCGTGTCCCTGCGCCAGCAGAACACGACGATGAGCGAAGACCGCAGTCGCGCCGAAGTCCAGCTTACCCGTGTGGATCTACGCCTGGAAAACCTCGTTTCGCAGATTCAGGAGCGTTATCAGTTCCATCTCGAAACCTTCGTGCCGGACCGCCGCTCCCTGCTCGATGCCATCGAAAATCAGAAGAACCCGCGCGCCCGTGAGAAGCGCCAGGAGCAGTACGCCGAAGTAGAAGTCATCCCTGCCGTCCCTGAAGGCGAGAACGCCGAGGTCCAGGTCGAAGACCCCGGCGAGGTGGTTTTCATCGCGGATGATGAGATCGTCACGATTGATGCCGCCGACATCGACCCCACGCCCGGCATGCCCGAGCCCCCTGCCCCGGCGGCAGCCGAGCCCGAGGTCGCGATTGACTGGGACTTCGTCATCAGCGTCGTAGGCGATCTGCGCCAGCGCCTGGAAGGCATCGGCCCCGTCAACCTCGAAGCCATCCAGGAATTCGAAGAACTGGAGCAGCGCTACAACTTCCTCGAAACCCAGCACGGCGACCTCGTGAAATCCAAGGAAGAGTTGCTCCAGGTCATCGCCAAGATCAACGAGACCACGAAGGAGATGTTTGTCGAGACCTTCAATCTCGTAAAGGGCTACTTCCACAACAATTTCCAGGAACTCTTTGGCGCCACCGCCAAGGCCGATCTGATGCTCGTGGAAGAAAATGATCCGCTGGAAACCGGCATCGAAATCATCGCCAAGCCCCCCGGCAAGAAGCTGCAGACCATCAGCCTGCTCTCCGGCGGCGAGCGCAGCATGACCGCCGTGGCCCTGCTCTTTTCCATCTACCAGGTCAAGCCCAGCCCCTTCTGTGTGCTCGATGAGCTCGACGCCCCGCTCGATGAGTCCAACATCAGCCGCTTCCTGAAGATGCTGGACAAGTTCATCGACAACAGCCAGTTCATCATCGTCACCCACAACAAGCGCACCATGGGCCGGGCCGATGTGATCTACGGCGTCACCATGCAGGAATTCGGCGTCAGCAAGCCCGTGGGCGTCCGCATGACCAGTGAATCCGACGTGGCCGATTTCGCCCGCCAGCGCGGCATTGGCAAGGTTGTCGAAGGCGATCCCCTGCTCCCCGAGGAGCTTCAGCCCAAGGCCGCCCGAGCCAAAGGCAAGGGCCGAAAATCCAAGGCCAAAGGCGAAGCTGAATTGCCGACCGAGTTTGCGGCCCTGGAGATCGACTCCGAACAAGCCGCCGCCCAAGCCCAAGCCCCGGACGATGTCGTGTACATCGCCACCGAGGAGGAAGAGCCCAGCGATGAGGAAAAGACCGGTGTAGGCCTGTCAGCCTGATAACAGTGGAAGTGGGTGACAGCCGCTTTCAAAACATGTCAGTCACGCCCTGTGGGCGACAATTTCAAATCGTGGCTTTGCTCAGGACTCCAGTCAGTCGTGGCAGCGCCTCGAAATTGATGTGTGGGGCTGGGAGCGTGGATCGCGAAGGAAAGGTGCGTCAGCCATGGCTCTCTCGCTGAGTCATCCTCCGCAGCTCCCACAGCATTCCTATTTTCAGGTTATCTATGATGAATATAGATTTACTGGATAAAAATCAGCAACTCGCGTTACTAACCACCGGCAAGTCCCATTGACTGCAAGCCCCAACTTTCACCGGATCCCTCCCATGAACACCACAGCATTGGCCAGCCAACACTCCGAACCGCTCCTTCACGGTGTCTGGTCAGTGCTTCCCTGGGTCATGCTTGTCGGTGGTGCCGTCTTGGTGCTGTTCGTCTGCTTGGAACTGCGGGCGATCAGGCTCAGGCATCGCAGCCGTGGTCGCCGCAGGCGCATGATGCTGTATTGACCCGGTTCTTGGTGTCATCGGAATGGAGGGCGATGTCGTCCATTCGCGGGACTTTGGCCCCTTGTGACATCTCAGCGAGCTAGCAGGCCAAACTCCACCACGCATGCCCCGTCGCATCCTCCTCGCAAAGCGGGCGGAGGATCAACCGTGCGGTTTCAAGGAAAGTGTTCATGAGAGGATCGGGCCTGGCTCAGTTCATTGCAGTGCGGCGTTTCGGCACTGTCCACGCGCGATCCAGAGGCCCCTCAAGGGCACAGCCGATGCCATAAGCGACAGGCCGTCCTCGCAAGGCCGCGCGGATTGCCGTGAAGCAACGACACAAACGCGTTCATCCGGCTCTCCATCGAATGCTCCGTCAGGCAGCGTTCCTGCCCGGCTCGTGCGATTGCGGTCCTGCCCGGCTCATCAGCGAGGCGGGCGTCGATTTTTGCCACAAGATCATCCGTGCCCTGGTAGGTCTCCACTTCGACCCCCTGCTTGAAAGCCCGGCCCAGCGAGGCCCGGTCCTCAGCAAGGGTAAAGACTCCGAGTCCAGTGCTCTCAAACACACCCTCTGGCACCGTGTCGCCCAGCGCCTCATCCGGCTCCTCCACCACCGCGATGGCGGTGCTGTGGATGGCTTGGTAGCGCTTCAGTCCTTGTAACGGGCCTTGATTCGCCTGCGAGACCGCAGGCGGCAGCACAGCGCCCGGAGGAACGTCGAGGTACAACGCAATCTTCAGTTGCTTGTCCTTTCGCAGGGATGCTTCCGCAAGAGCCGTGATCAGGCGCGCGCGCTTCGCATCGTCCGGTTGCCAGCTCCCGCAGTAGGCGACATCCGCCGTCACGGGCGACTGGAACACCGCCTCGGCGACGGAACGCGGAAAACCCGCATGAAACTGCCGGGCATTGCGGGCTCCGGAGCGCCAGGCCTGACGGACAAGGGCCTCGTGCGGAGAGAGCATCAAATCATAGCCGCGGAGTTGAGTCTGCCCAGACCAAACACCCGCCGAGTATCCCACAATCCATGCTGGCCGTCCCACGAGCCCCCGAAGAAAGCCGGCATCGAAACCTTCGGGATCAAAAACACAAAGCACATCCGGCTTGAATTTGCGCAGTTGCTCAACCACCACCTCATGCATCCAGGTGCCGGCGGACTTAGGTTTGAAGTCCGGGATTCTTTCGGCCACCCATGTATTTTGTGAGACAACATCATTCGCGACAATGACCTGGACCTTGTGCTGTCCATCGGTCAGTGTGGGGGCCCACATCTGTCCGGCGTCGGGCACGTTCTTCGCCAACTCTGCCGACTGTTCTTTGAACGCGATGTCCTTCAGGTGCGGTCGTGTTGCGTGGTAGTCATCAAGATAAGCTTCGGGGTAGGTCGTCAGCAGGCAGAATCTCATTTGGCTCGGAGTCCCGTGTTCAATGCAGCCGGTAGGCGTGGAGGTGGTCGGCCGAGGTGATGATTCCCGTGGAGCGGCTGACCATCGCCATCCAGGCCACCAGTTTGAACTGCGCGGACACGCACAACGAGGCAGGCCCTTCTTCATCGCGCCACGAATCCGGCGTCAAGTCATCCACCGAAATCCACGCGCAGTCGCCGGGCGAAACCTTGCGCACCCCGCCTCCGCACTGCCCATGGATGTTGTGCCAGACGGTGACTTCAAAAGACATCGGAATGTCGTACGGGTTGGCCACGGCAAGACGGAACTCCGTGTCCGAACCGGAGGGCAGTCCGGGCCAAAAGAGGGTGTTTTCGAGCAAGTTCGTGTGAAACTGCGGATAAATCAGATCGCCCATGAAGGCCATGGCGGGCGAAGCGCAGTACAGGCCCGTCGCCCGGTGGATATGCGCGAAATAAAACGACACGGGAATGTTTGAAGACGATTCGACCTCCACAATCGAAAAGCTCGCCGCCGCCGCGTCCGCCTTCTTTAAACAAGCGTCAAGATTGATGACAACATGCCCCTTCTCGTCGCAACTGAACGACTCGGTGCGGATGAGTTCCCTGCCTGCGGACATCACCTTGCAGACGAAATTGAACGAGCCTTTCAAGTCGAATGGATCGCGGGCGTTCATGCCCGGAAAGATCAGGGACTCCGTCACATACGCCTCATTGGGGGGCAGCAACCCGGCGTACAGCACGTTGTTTTTGGGCGTGGAGATCACATCGGTCATGGCAGTGTCTCACAAATGGTTGGCGCTCCAGATGTTTGTGGGGCGGTGGTGGAAGAAGAAGTAAGAGGAGGGCGCCTTGTGGATCGTGCTCGCAGGCGTGTGGACCCGCAAAACCAGAGGCCCGCGGCCCAGTGTTTTCCGCGCCGGGAGGACGAACTCCTCGTGGGTGTTGATCCAAAGCGTGCCGAGAGACGGCAGCCGCCGCACATGCTCAACACCGGCTTTTCCCTGGGTCCCGAACAGCTTCTGCCAGCCGCTTTGCGGCGGATTCTCCTGGGCGGCATCATCGTAAACGCTGCCCTGGTCCAGGCGGCAGACCCGGAAATGGATGTCCCGCGTGCCGGAATGCGGATTTTGCACGGCGAGGTAGACGGTGTTGGGACCGCTGAGGAACCGCTCATCGAAGATAATCGGCAGGACCACATCCGGCCTGGCTGTGCTCACGTTCTCATGCGTGGACGTCACGCCTTCGGGCGTGTACCAAGTCGTATTGAAGCGCGAGGCGCCGTAGTTGTCGCGCGCCAGGGTGAAGGCGGCCATGCCATAGAACGGGCGCGGCAAATTCGCCCGCGCCGTGTCAAAGTGAAACGTTTCCCCGCTGCGCAGGCGGTGGACCCGCGAGTAGATGGGCCGCCCGAGGTGGTTGTAGATGACGAATTCCGCGTCCGTCGTCGCGTCGCAACTGCCAAGCTGAAGCGGGACGGCGTTGGAGGAAAACACGTGGCTCTCAAGCAGCGAACTGGAGGTGATGAACCCCTTCATCGTCCGGGTGCCCGGCTTCACGCACGCGGTGACGCCGCGTCCTTGGTCGGTGGAGAAATCATAAATCTCAGCGGGCGCCTCGCCAAAATGGTGCTGGAGCAGCGCGCGGCATCCGCCACAGGCCATGCCCACGTGTGTCGCCTCCTGCATCCCAGCCAGCGATCCATACTTTACCACCGCCTCCTGGAGGTCGGAGAGGGCTTTGCGGTAGCAGAAGCAAACAATGCCTTCTTTGACCGCTTTCATGGTTTGGCCTCCGGCTCGACAAACATCTCGCGGAACAAATCCATCACCTTGCCGACAGCCTCGCGCGAGACATGGCGCTGATCGGCATCCCAGGCGTCCCTTGTGCAGTACATGACACTTTCGTAGGACGGGAAATAAAACACGCCTTCGTTGCGGCTGGCGAACATCTCCGCCGCGATGCGCTGCACGGCCTTGGAGTAGCAGTTTGCCGCGATGACGCTGTATTCCTCGCTGCGGAACGTGGCATGCAGCGGCACAGGGCTGGCTGAAACAATGATCTTCAAGCCCGGGTTGTGCTGGCGAAGAATGGCAAGCATTGCCTCCAGTTCCTGCACCGTCTCCTCGACCGTGAGTACCTTGCGGTCCACCAATTCCGCCGCCAGCCCCCAGTTGCACCGGGACATGTAAAACTTGGAGTGGCGGGTGAACCATACTTCCGCCATGCCGAGAGTCATGATGAAAATCTCCGCCTTTTCAAGTGCTTTGCGTGCATTGGCGCGATGGGGCTCGTAATCGGCCTCCCACTCTTCAATGCTGTCGAAGAGAACATCCTCTCGAAACGGGTCCGCGATCTTCTTGCCCCGATCGTTCTCCAGCTTCCAAAGCAGTTTCGGCACGGAGCGGAGGCCAAAGGCGTGTTCCGCAAGCTGACGGAAGGAAGGGGCGTTGAAGATGGTGCCCCAGCGCGCCGAGGAAATGGGCAGGCGGTGGCCGCTCGTCTTCGGGTCGGTGATGAGGTAGTTGAATCCGTTGTCCTGCAGCCAGTGGGCGATTTCCATCGCAAAACAGCTTCCCGCCGAGACGATGGCCGTGCTTCGGGTGATGATCGGCAGACGGACTGCCTGCGGAGTTTCATCGAACAGGTTGCGCGGGCGCTTCGAATGAACCGGATTGGGCCAGTAAATCCGGCGCATGTCATCCTCAGAGCCGGCTCCCCGGTAGGCCGCACGGTTGATCTGCGTTTTGGTTTGGTGAGTTTTGATCGCAGCGAGCAACTCATCCGCCTGGGCACGTGTGATCTCCTGCTGGCCGGATGAAGCCCGTCTCCCGCACCAACGGGCCCAGAAGCAACGGAACGACGACGGCTTTTTCTTTGCCTTCGCAGCGGCGTGAAGCTCCTTCAGAACCACCTTCCAAGTCCGCACCGGATGCTCGGGAGCCCGCAAAAGCGCCTGCTCCGTAAGCCTTTCAGACAACCACGCGGGCATTTGCAGCTCGCCCCAGATGCTTTGTTTGAGGGACTCAACCGCCAGCGGGGCAGCAAAACCATCACCATCGTTCAGCACCAGAGTGCCGCCAAGCGACTGGCTTTTGTCATGCAATGATCGTGCGGCTTCCATGGTAAATCCCGTCAGACTCTGAAGTCGTGGCGGAATCCCTCACTGAAAGGGGCATTAAGCAGAGCACTAATTTTCTGTTGAATTAGTTGCAGAACCCGGTCCCTGGCAGGGAGAAAAATCCTCGTCGACGACCTTTCAAAAGAGCTGAGCGGCACACGGATGTCAAGCTCTTCGCTATAACGAATGCTGGTAAACCGGACAGGACATGACACGGGCTTCCTCAAGAAGCATCGAATTGATTCCAAAGAATGCAGTCCGCGTCGATGCACACCTCCCAGCGGTGAATCTGAGGGTCAGCGACACCTGCGCGCAGTGGCAGGCCTGCGAATTTATCGGTGGGCTCACGGGGATGGAGTTTCACCAGCAAAGAGCATCCCGGTCCCCACCCGGAGCAGCCAGTGAGTCCGCAAGGCGCTGTAACGCACGGGATACACATAGTTCGAGCGGGTGGGACCTGGGTCCTTCGGTGCCTCTCGCAGCGTGAAGCCCGGGATTTGTCGAAGCCGCCGCCGGAGATGCCCGGCCAGGGTCACCCGGTGGCCGAGACAGCAGTCAAGGCGCTTGAGCTCTAGCGCAAATGTGAAAGCTCCAATGGCGTGCCGCGCGGGAGCATGACTGCCGCCCTTGCTGACAGAACCTCATCCATGAAGCGGGGATGCAAGCCGTATCCGGGCCGAATGCAGCGGACGTTCTCAGCCGTGAATGGTTCGCCCGCCGCCACATCCCTCACCACAAAAAGCGACTTTCTGAACACACGGCTCGCCTCTTCTTTGGCGGTGGTCTCATAACGCACCGCGCCGAGCGCTTTCTCCGTCACCCGGACCGCATCGACCATGGCGCGGAACTCCGCTGGCTCGAGTGAAAACGCGCTGTCTGGACCGGGCACCGAACGATCCAGCGTGAAATGCTTCTCGATGATGCACGCTCCGAGCGCCACCGCCGCCACGGGCACCGCCACATCCATCGTGTGGTCAGACAAGCCCACAGGCACTGCAAAAGCTGCTCCCAGATGCGGGATCGTCCGCAAATTCATGTCCTCAGGCGGAGCAGGGTAGCCGCTGTTGCACTTCAACAAAGCAAGCTGCGCACAACCTGCCTGACGCGCTGTGTTCACAGCCTCCTCGATCTCTCCGATCGTGGCCATGCCGGTGGACATGATGATGGGCTTGCCCGTGGCGGCCACCTTGCGGATCAACGGCAGGTCCACCAGTTCGAAGGAGGCGATCTTGTAGCAGCTCACGCCCATGGTTTCGAGGAAATCCACCGAGGTAGCGTCGAACGGCGAGGAAAAGCAGTCCATCCCCAGCGACTCTGCCTCGGCCTTGAGCTTCGGCTGCCAGTCCCAAGGCGTGAACGCTTCGCCGTAGAGCTTGTACAAGTTCTTGCCCTCCCAGATCGTGCCCTTGCCAATGCGGAAGCAATCAGCATCACTGTCGATGGTGAGCGTGTCCGGCGTGTAGGTCTGCAGCTTCACTGCATCCGCGCCCGCAGCCTTCGCCGCCCGGACGATGGCGAGCGCCTGCTCGAAATCCTGGCTGTGATTGCCAGACATCTCCGCGATGATGTAGCAAGAATGGCCGGTGCCGACGAGGCGGTTGCCGATTTGGAGTTCAGGGAGGGCGATCATGAAGGCATTTTCTCAATCTTCAGCACATAACGATGTCCAAGATGGTCAAAGAAGGCAGGGTAGGCCGCATTGTCCACCACTCTGAGCAGAGGGAACAACTCCGCCAAAGTCTTCGACATGTCCAGTTCACTGTCCTCCGGCCTGCGGCGAGGGTGGTAGGTTCCCGCCTCTGGCTGGCGCTCGCGGTTGGCCAGCAAGTCTGCGTATTCTCGCACAAAGCGAAGGCAAAGGGCCGTGGTTTTGCTGGTGATCGACTGCCTCCACTCCCCAAGCAACTCGTGGCCTTCGAGCCCGATTTCATCCCGGATGTAAATGTCACCCCTGTCCACCTTTTCACTCGCTTCCAGCAGGCAGATCGGCAGCCGGTCGCGGCCTTCAAGAACAGCCCAGGTGGCCGGTGACCAGCCACGCCCTTCAGGCAGGGGGCTTGCGTGAACGACAAGACCGTGAAGATAGCGATCGAGCACCTCGGGCTTCACAATGCCCCAGTATGACAGGAGGAACAAAAAGTCGCCGCCGGTCATCTCATCCGGATTGCATGCCACCCGCACTCTGTGACCGCTCGATTCCAGCCCGGCTTTCAGAGTTTCCAGGTGCGGCTTCAACCATCCCTCGCCTGCAGTCGCCAGCGTGATCGAATAGCTTCCATCCAGAATGGCTGCGACACGGCGGGCGCCTTTGCCGTCCACACGCCGTGAGGCTTCGCGTGCAGGCTGGAATTTCAGCCATTGCTCCAGTTCTCCCGCCAGTTGCTCCGCAGATTTCCCGCCGTACTCGCCCAGGGAAAGCATAAGCCGCTGGCCGCTCAATGAATCTGCGATGGGTTTCTGATTTTCCGCAATAATGAGCACCGCCCCGGGCTTGCCTGCCCACAGCACTTCCCAGCAGGTGCTGCCACCCGCTGTGACGATGCAGTCCGCCTCTTCAAGCAATGAGGACATCTGCTCGACCCCTCCGATGAGTTCAAAGCGGTCCGGATGTTTTGCGCAAAGGGTCTCCAGCTCGTGCCGGTGTGGATTGCCCGCCCCGACAAGCACGCAAACGCGCAGCGGAACCGATTGAATCAATGCAAGCGCCTGTATGAGCAGCCCTGTCGCGTTTGGAGGATCAGTGCCGCCCATCGTCAGCAGCACCTGGGTCTTGTCAGTTCTCCGTTGAGTTGGAGATCCAGGCCTGCGCCAAAACTCCTTTCTCATCAAGGCGAAGTCGGTGCCCAGCAGCAGCGTCGCATGCCCGGACGCTTGTTGGTAGGCATCGCGCAGCGGCGGTGCATGGAGATTTTGGTTGAGGAGGACATCCACATCCCAACGTTCGCAGTATTGATGATCGTCCACCGCAACCAGGCGGCATCCGCTGCGCCGGCAGCTTTGCTGGTAGTCGTGTCCAAACGCATACCCGTCCAGAATGATCCACCCGGCCTCAACTGCGGCGGCGATGGCGCAGGTTTGCACCGCATCTTCGGGCCCGCCAGGCTCGCAATCCGCCAGCAGTCGTACTTCAAAGGTTTCGTCTTGAAGACGCTTCACCAGGGTGTCGACGCAACGCGCGACCACGAATGTCACCGTCATGCCACGCTCTCTCAGAGCTTGTGCCAGCGCAAGGGTGCGCATGACATGGCCCGTGCCGGTGACCACACTGGCATCGGTTCTGACAACGAAGTTACACGACGGCATCGGGTCGGATAAGTTCAAACAGCTTTTCGGCCCTTGTCCAGTCCTCTTCTGTGTCGATGTCATTCACACGATACCTGGGCAGCACAACAGGGTATGCGCGGGAGTTGAAGAATCCCTGGCGCGTCGTAAACGCGACCTTCGTGCCCCAGTAAAACTGGCCTGCGTCATGATAGGCCGGTTCCAAATCCTGGGACCGGGTCAGTTCGTGTTCGGGCCAGAACATTTTCAGATTGCCTTCTGGTGCAATCTGCAAGCTGCGCATGATGGGAAAAGGGAACTCGGTCACAGGAATGACAAATTCGGCGTCCGCTTTTGAGCGGATCAGCTCCGATCCCGCCCGTAGATCCTCTGCGGTAATAAAAGGTGCGGTGGCGTAAATGCAGCACGCCCATTCAAACTTCCAGTCTTGTTTTTCCAGCTCGGTGACCGCGTGACCGATCACGGGCACCGTCGGCGCATGGTCATTTGCCAGTTCCAATGGGCGGCGGAAGGGAACCTTGGCTCCCAACCTGAGCGCGGTTTCCGCGATTTCATCATTATCAGTGCTAACCACCACGTCCGAAAACAAGCCGGAGCGCAACGCCACCTCGATGGACCAGGCCATCATCGGTTTGCCAAAGAAAAGGCGCACATTCTTGCGTGGTATGCGCTTGCTGCCTCCGCGTGCGGGGATGATGGCGATGCTCGATGAGGTGGTGGGTGTCATTGGAGTGCGGCTGGCGAAGCGAAGTCTATTTGATGGCGGACTCCAGCGCGGCCGCGGTCGGCTCGTGAAGCACGAGCCCGCCCGGGAGCTGGCCCACATTCTTGCGTGGAATGCATTTGCCGCCGCAGCAGGCAAGGACGATTATGGCCGGCGGTCCTCACAGGTCGGGTCGATTCCTTCGCAGGTGTAAGCATTGGGGTCGGCATAGCCCGGGCCGACGTGGCTAAGCCGGAAGTTCATTTTGCTCCGTGGTCTTCATCGTAGTCTTTGGGGAGGAGGCGTCACTGCACTGCCATGAAAAGGGATTCCCGCACGCGCTGCACATCGTCGTCCGTCATGGCTGGAAACATAGGCAGCGTGATGCACTCCTGATAGTAGCGCTCAGCCTCCGGGAACATGCCGGCGGTGAAACCCAGCCTCGCGTAGTCCGGCTGCAAATGGACGGGAATGTAATGCACGTTGACGAGGATGCCTTGCGCGCGCAGCCGGTCGAAGACCTCCCGCCGGGTGTGGGGGATGGCCGTCAAATCGAGGCGGATCATGTAGAGGTGCCAGGCGGATTCGGCCCGGGAATCACGCATCAGGGGGGTGACAGGCAGACCAGCCAAAACCTTGTCATAAAGCGCGGCAATTTCGCGCCGTCGTGCCACGAAACGCTCCAGCTTGTTCATCTGGCTGGCACCCAGCATCGCCTGGATGTCGGTCATCCGATAGTTGTAGCCCAGTTCGACCTGCTGGTAGTACCACCCCCCCTCGGACTCGCCCACCATCTGCGCCGGGTCACGGGTGATGCCGTGGCTGCGCAAGGTCGCCATGCGCTGGTGCAGCGCGGCATCGTTGGTGGTCATCATGCCGCCTTCGCCGCTGGTGACAATCTTCACGGGATGAAAACTATGTGTGACGACATCCGACCAGCGGCAGTTGCCCACGCGTTCTCCCAGGTAGGTGCCGCCCAGGGCGTGTGAGGCATCTTCCATCAGCCGAAAGCCATACTTTTGCGCCAGCGCCTGAATTTCGTCCATCGCACAGCTTTGACCGCCGAAGTGAACCGGCACCACCACCTTGGGCAGGCGTCCCTCTTTCTCGGCCGCTTGCAGTTTCTCAGCCAGACGTCGGGGGCACAGGTTGATCGTGCCTGGATCGACATCGACAAAGTCCACCTGTGCCCCGCAATAGCGCGCGCAATTGGCGGAGGCAACGAAGGTGATGGGCGAGGTCCACAGCCAGTCCCCTGGCCCAAGTCCCAGCGCCTGTGCGGCGAGATGCAGGGCCGCCGTGCCGTTGGCCACCGCCAAGCCATGCCGTGCACCGCACCAGTCCGTGACAGCCGCTTCAAACCGTTGCACAGCGGGGCCTTGCGTCAGGAAGTCGGAACGCAGCACCTCGACGACGGCGGCAATGTCCTGCTCGTCAATGCTCTGGCGTCCGTAGGGCAGCACGTTCATCGGAAATCAGGCGTTGCCCTGGGCTAGTTCACCCAGCTTGCTGGCGATGATCCCGACGTTGCCACGAAGGCACGGGATACCTCCAATGATGGGATACGCACGCATGGACTGTTCGCTAAAAAAACAGTCGTTCATACGCTCCATAGGGGTGCGGTAGCTGGGGCAGGCAAATTGTGGTGCGGCAGGTGTTGCACCAGGATTCTTGGCGATGATGAGCAGCCCGGTGGGGTTGAGCGGCGTGCTCGACCCGACAAAGATCTCGTGGCGCCGGACATCAAGGCCGAGAGAACGCGCCTTCTCGGCAAGGCCTGTGCAATAGCCGTGCTGGTCCATGCGAGCGCGCGCCTGCTCGGAAGCAAGTTCGTAGGCAGGCTCCAGCAGCACCAGGTATTTGTTCGTCACGCGGTGCAGTTCGGAGAGTATTGCCTCCTCCCTGCCTCGATTGGGTTCGATAGCATGGGAGGTGTAGACAACGTCAAACGCATTGTCCTGGTATGGCAGCTCAAAAAGGCTTGCGGTGGCCAGCGTGATCTCAAAACGGGGTGTCTGCCGCGCCAGCCAGGATGCCCCGCAGGCAACCCGCGACCAGCAAAGATCAAAACCATGCACATGACGTGGCGTGTGCGGCATCTGATTCAGCAAATGCCAGAGAGTGGTGGCCTCGCCCACGCCGGCTTCCAGCAGGCTCTCCATCGGGCCGAGGTCGTTCAGTATTCCCGCCAGGTGCCCGGCGAACGCCCTGCGTTGTTCTCTGCCTTCCGGGGTGTTGGCAGCCCGGATGTATGAGCCCGACTGCAGGTCATACGACAGCTCAATGGCGCGCTCGTCGTTCATCTGCGACTGCGTGCTCTCCCGCACCATCTGCATGATGTTCCGGCCTTGCTCGTAGGCGGCCTGCAGCTCCCAGGGCTTGATTGAGTCGGATTGCATCGGCTAGGTTACGTTGAATGAGGGATCCACATGCTCGCGGATCAGCGCGCGAATCTGATCCACGCTCAGCCATTCAGTGTTGCGACCCGAGTTATAGGAAAACCCTTCCGGCACCGGGGTGCCTTTGTGCTTCAGGCAGTACTCAACCATCACCTTTTGCTGGTCCTTCAGATGCAGCATGGGCACGATGATGTAATGCTTGTCTGTGGTAATGGTTTGCAGGGCATCCGTTTCGGTGACCATTTCCTCGTGGATCTTCTCTCCAGCGCGGATGCCCACCACCGGCTTCTCGCAGCCGGGGGCAATGGCCTCCGCTACATCGTTGATGCGGTAGCTTGGGATCTTGGGCACGAAGATTTCCCCGCCCAGCGAATGCTCCAGCGCGTGCATCACCATCTCCACACCTTCTTCCAGCGTGATGTTGAAGCGGGTCATGCGCGGGTCGGTGATGGGCAGCGAGCCCGTTTTGCGCTTGTCCATGAAAAACGGGATCACCGAGCCGCGCGACCCCATCACATTGCCGTAGCGAACGACGGAAAAGCGGATGTTGTGACGGCCCCGTATGTTGTTCGCGGCAACAAAAAGCTTGTCCGAGCAGAGCTTCGTCGCGCCGTAAAGATTGATCGGTGCTGCAGCCTTGTCCGTGGACAGCGCAACCACGCGGCGCACACCTGAAGCCAGGCTGGCCTCAATCACGTTTTCTGCGCCCAGCACGTTGGTCTTGATGCACTCGAAGGGATTGTATTCCGCTGTGGGGACCTGCTTCAGCGCCGCAGCGTGAACCACGGTGTCAATGCCCTCCATCGCCCGCATCAGCCGCTCGCGGTCCCTTACATCGCCGATAAAGAATCGCAGCTGCGGGTATTTCGATGCCGGAAATGTCTGCGCCATGTCAAACTGCTTGAGCTCATCCCGGGAAAAGATGACCACGCGCTCGACGTGGGGTTGCTGCTTGAGCACGGTTTCGACAAACTTTTTGCCGAACGATCCGGTGCCACCGGTGATGAGAAGTCTGCAAGGAGTCATGAAGGGAGTGGAATGAGGGAAAAGACAAATGATAGCCTTCTCCCTCTTGAACGCTGGCTCCGGCTATAAGCAAAGGAGGACTGGCGCGCAAGTCAATTGCCGCACGCCTGCCACTCTCCCCCTTGCCCCTGCGCCAACTCATGCCACCATGGTCGCCCCTAAAGTATGATCACCGAATCGAGCGTCCGCGAGAAACTCAGCACCGTCCGTTACCCAGGCTTCAACCGCGACATCATCTCGTTTGGCCTGGTGAAAGGC
>CAINXC010000712.1 GCA_903854655.1 uncultured Verrucomicrobiota bacterium
AGGTTAAATCCGTTCCGGGCAAAACGTGAGGCAATGGCCTCGATCTGCTTGTGTTGCTCCTGGTAGGCGCGCTGCTTCGCGTCGAAGAGCGCGTCGTCGAGCGCCTTGGGCGGCAGCAGGACCTTGCGCCCTGTCAAGATATAGTACACATGCTCCACCATGGTGGAGGCGAAGCGCGGGTCCTTCGCCGTGCGCTCGCCCAGCCATTGCAGCGCGCGCCAGCGCTCGTTGGCGGGCAGGTCCTCGCCTTCGAAGCCAGGACCAAACATGTCCGTGAACCAGCCTCCCTTGCGGCGGCCATACACGCCTTCAAAACGCCAGTAGTCCTGAAACAGCCCAGCCACGGGATCAATGGTTTTGTGGCAGACCACGCACTCGGAGGCCTCCATCGTCGGCACCTTGTACTTGGCGGTCACGGCGGCTGCGTCTGAAACCCGCGCCGCGAGTTCCAGCACGTCAATGCCCAGGAAGTGCTGGAAATACATCCGGGCGCGCAGGCGGTTGCGGTTGGTTTCGGTGGTCGGGTACCGGCGCAGATATTGGAAGGTGCTGAGGAAGCCGGCGTGGGGATAGAAGCCGGTGGAAGACTCCTGGTCATCCGCCTTGTTGCGCCCCACCAAGGCCTTGAGCTTCACCGGCACGTACTCAAACGGATCGTCAGGATCTTTGAACTGCGCCTTCATGTCATCGAAAATGCCATAGCCGCGCGCGGTGTAGGGGGTGACCATGATATAGTCCGCAGTGACCAGTTCGGTGAAGGGATGGTCATTGCGCACGATGTACTCGATGAGCTTCATCGGCTCGCCGAGAAGCGCTTCGTGATACCGCCTGGCCAGCTTGTAGCGCGCCTGCTGGCGCTCCTTCTCGTCCTTGATCTGGCTCAGATCGTGGTTTTGGAACCAGTTCCGCGTTTTGCTGAAATGGTCGTACGACAGGATGACGCTGTCGCCGCCTTCAGCCCCCAGGGTGAGGAAGATGTCGTTGAAGCCTTCACGCAGTCGCTCGTAAAACGCATCCTCCTGCATTACGGCGTCGAGAATGGGACCCTGAGCCTTGGTGCCGCCCTTTTGCACCGCCTCCAGTTCCTGCGGGGTGGGCAGCCGCGCCGCGAGTGACAGCGTCACCCGGCGGAGCAACTGCCGGTCATCGATCATTGTGATGCCCTCAAAGAACGGCGGCTGGTTCTTGTCCACGGCAACGGGCGCAGCGGCTTTGCCGTTCACGCGGCGCACGAATTCCTGAAGGATGCGATGGCCTGCCGATCCGGGCTTCAGCACGTCTTCCCCGCCATGCTTCAGGCCGCCGATGGCTTTGAGCAGCAGCCTCGACTCATCTTTCTCCAGCAAAGCCGCGCTCCTGGCGAAGGCCTGCCGGTTGAACTGCATCGCCACGTTTTTGGCCTCACCCGATTCGCGCGCCGGGTCCTTCAGGATGAACTCGCTGTCTTCCGCGTCACCGCCCGGCTTGTGGCACTTGAGGCAGGAGTGCGCACCCACCTTTGCCCAAACTTCGTCCACAAAGAAATCGTCCGTCGCTAGGCAGGACGGTCCGCGATGAGTGTCTGGCGAGGTTGCGTTGGATTCCCCTGCCCTGCTCGCCAGCACAAAAACGGCTAAGGCCAGGAACTGGATTGATGCAGACCTTTTCATGCGGGCAGGAATCAGGGAATGCTGACGCTCGTTCACCAGCGGTTCAGTCCTGGTGAACGGGGCAGCTCATGGAATCTTTCGGGCGCACTGGTTTTGTCCAGGATGCTGCGGATGGTGGTGAAGGGAGCTTGCCGGGCGATGGGGTTGATGGTCACAATTAAAGGCAGTTGGAAGGTTGATGAACCGCTGGTGTGCGTTGAGGTTTGATCGTCGCCGATCCTTGATCCACCATCCACCACTTCATCATGCCCCACGGATTTACCCTGCCCGATTGCACCGCCGTCATCACGGGGGCGTCTTCGGGCCTGGGAGCAGAATTTGCCCGGCAACTGGCCCCGCAAGGCCGCGCTCTACTGCTGGCGGCACGACGGAGCGATGCCCTGGAGGAGGTGAAGATGGAGATGCTGGCGCTTCGCCCCTGTCTGGCTGTGCACTGCTGCGTCTGCGATGTCGCCAGCGAAGCGGGTCGCGCACACCTGCTAGAAACTGTGGAGACGCTGGGGCTCAAGCCGAACCTCCTTATCAACAATGCCGGCATGGGCGACTACGGCAGCTTCGCCAGCGGTGACACAGCACGCTTGCGGGCGCAAATTGACATCAATGTGACGGCCCTGATGCTGCTCTGCCATGCCTTCATTCCTCGGTTGCAGGCGAGTTCGGAGGCTCCCGCCGCCATCTTGAACGTGAGTTCGCTGGCAGGCAATGTGCCGATGCCGGATCTGGCGGTGTATGGAGCGACCAAGGCGTTTGTGACGAGCTTTAGCGAGGCTCTGAGGATCGAACTGCTGGACCGCCACATCATCGTCACCGCCGTGTGCCCCGGCCCCACGCCGACGAACTTTGGGAAGAACGCCAGGCGTCCCGATGGGGAGGACACCAACCGCAGCGGCCAGGACCTGCTGCGCGTGCCGCCGCAGTTCGTCGTGGGGCGGGCGCTGCGTGCTTTGCAGCAAGGAGAGGCATGCGTATTCCCAGGCCTGGGCGTATCCCTGGTGGCACCTCTGTTCCGGATGATGCCGCGGGCATTGCTGCGCCGCGTGCTGGAGCGCCGGTATCGCAAGGACAACTCATGACAGGCCCTTTTCAAATGAACGACAACGATGACGATCTGCCCGAGACAACCCGGGGGCCCTCCTGGCAGCCCCCCCGGCGAGGGGGGCTGGTGGGCTCGTTGGGCAAGCTCCTGCTGATGCTGATCGTCTCCGCGCTCATCGTGCTGCCCTTCACCCCCCTTGCGGGGAAGATCAAGCGCGCCATCGCCGAGCTCGCGGACAAAGCCAGAACCACCCGGATCGTCACCAAGGAGGTCATCAAACGGGTGGAAATTCCGCCCCCCCCGCCGCCTCTTCCCGACAAATTCGTGCCACGCAAGGAGGTGGATGTCACAACGATGTACAATGGCATCACCATCAACACCAAGGTGGAAACCAGCGAGGGCAACTACGCCAGCCTCGCCGTCCAGGACCCGGATGCATACAAGGTCAGTTTCAGCCTGAATGTGCGGGTGCCCAAGGCCAGCCAAAGCGTGAAGGAACTGGCGCGGATGAACCCGAATCTGCCGGCCATGCTGCCAGGCCTGGGTGATCTGGTGACCAGAGGCAAGGTGTCCGAGTTCTACTACAAGCTTTACGAGAACAAGATCGCCATGGTGCAACGCGATCTGACACGGCTGAACCGGCTGCTGGATCGCCACAACATGTTCGACTGCGAAACCATCCTGGAACTGAAGGACCCCAAGACTTCACGCAAGGCGCTCCTGATTCAAAGCGAGATGGACGTGGTGGCCGACGGCACGGATGGCGACCGGGCTGCCAAACTGGATGACAGCATTTCCGGCTCCGACTACTACCAGCCGTTCACCAGCTATTTCTGGAAGAAGAAGACCGCCGTGCCCAACCCGCTGCTGGCGCGCTGGGAGTCCAAGCTCGACGGTGCGACGGAGGAACTGGACAAGAAGGGGCTGAGCGCCGAGCGCACCCGCCAGCTCAAGGTCGTCACCAGCCAGTTGAAGCTGGAGATCGAGGACATGAAGGTGCACAGCAGCCTGATTGCCGACAGCGATCCCTTCATTGTCATCCCCCTGCTGTTCAAGCCGTACGTGGGCAGCAACGAGCATGCCCCGCAGATGGGCGACATGGCAGTGGTGATCCACGACAAGCAGATTCTGCCCGCCATCTGCGGCGACTACGGTCCAACGATGAAGATGGGCGAGGCCAGCCTTTTCCTGGCCAAGCAGGTCAATCCCAAATCAACGCCCTACCGACGCGGCGAAGATGACTTGAAAGTCACCTACTTGGTCTTCCCCGGTACGGCAAAGAAGCCTTTCGGGCCGCCCAATCTGGAAGAGTGGCGAGCCCTGTGCATGCAGTACCTGAACGAGCTTGGTGGCATCGGCTCCGGTTTCGAAGTGCATACCTGGGAGGACAAGTTCAAGAAGCCTGAGGTGGTCATGGCTCCCGCCATCACAGCAGATTCCTTCGTGGGCCCCCCTGCCCCGGCGTCTTTGGCCCCCGCCCCGGCAAAGGACAAGGTGGTCGAGCCCGACGCCCCCCCTGCTGACAAGCCTGCAGGGAAGCCGACGGGCAAAAAGAAGAAGAAATCCGAGTAGCGCCGGGAAAACTTATTTCACCGCTTCCTTCACTGGCGCGCCTTCCCCAAGCTGAAGGGTGGGCACTTTGGCCGTTTCGCTCACATTCAAAGCCAGCCAGTGGCCGTTCATGGCGTGCGCGGGGAAGCCGCAGGTGAAGGCGAATTCGCCGGCCTCATCAGCCACAAATGAAAACTGCGCCTTGGTCATGGACAAGCCCACGGCGGGATTGGGAACGGAGCCGCCCTTGAAATAGGGCTCACCCATTTGCAGTTTCCGCACCATGTCCCGGTCCACGACGATGGCGCTGTGCGGGATGGGGCTGGGATTGATGAAGGTCACTTCCACCGTCCAGTCCTTGGGGATGGTATAAACAGCCTTGCCGTGGGACCAGCCGTTGAAGTTCATGCCGTAGTTTTCGGCGGTGAAGGTGGCCACGAGGGTGACCTTGGCTGTTTTCGGCTTGTCGCCAAGCCTGAGGAAGTCCGCCTCGGTGATGCCGGCGATGAGTTCTTTTTTCAGCCCAGGAATCTCTCCCCCGTGCGCCGCATGATCGTGGCCGGGAGGAGGGGCGGGCTGCTGGGCTGGGAGGGAAGGAACGGCAAGGAGAAGGGCAAGCAGTGAGAGGGGTTTCATGGATGGAGTAGGGCGCGGAAGCCGGAAGCCCGGCCTGCACAATGGGCAGTCGTTGCCATACGAAGGCCCCACGCCCGGTCATGCAGCAACCTTTGCCAAATCGCTTGTCGCGGGCGGATCTCCCGCCATGGTGCGCGCTCGCTTTTACACCTTCATCCCTCCCCGCCTTCTATGTCCATCGTCATCGCCGGAACCGTCGCCATCGACAACGTCAAGACCCCGCAGCAATCGCAGGAGGGCCTGCTTGGCGGTTCCGCCGCGTATGCCGCCCTGGCCGCCAGCGTGTTCTGCAGGCCCGTGCACCTGGTCAGCATCATCGGCCATGACTTCCTCCAGGCGCACCTGGACTTGTTTGACAGCCACGGCGTGGACACCTCCGGGCTCGAGCGCAGCAGCGGCGAAACTTTCACCTGGACGGGCGAGTACCACAACGACATGAACACGCGCACCACGCACAGCGTGGGCATCAACGTGCTGGAGTCCTGGGTCCCCAAGCTGCCCCCGGCCGCAAGCGCCGCCAAGATCGTGGTGGCAGCCAACATGAGCCCGGACAACCAGATGCAAATGCTGGAGCAGTGCACCGGAGCCGAATTCGTGGCGGCCGACACGATGGACTTGTGGATTGAGATCGCGAACGACCGCCTGCATGATGTGCTGAAGAAGATCGACCTGCTGGTGATCAACGACGGCGAAGCCAAGGAATTCGCTGGCACAACCAACCTGGTCGAAGCCGGTCGCAAGCTGCAGGCCAAGGGGCCGCGTTTTGTGGTGGTGAAGCGCGGCGAGCACGGCAGCTACCTCTTTGGCGAGGGCGCCAAGGAGTTCTTCGCCTGTTCCGCTTACCCTCTGCACTCCGTGTTTGACCCCACCGGCGCTGGCGACTCGTTCCTGGGCGGCCTTTGCGGCTGGCTGGCGGCCAACGGCAAAACCAAGCCCACTTTCGATGACCTGCGCACCGCCGTTGTCCATGGCAGCGTGGTCGCCAGCTACACCTGCGAAGCCTTCAGCACGCACAGCCTGCAGGAGGTCACCGCAGCTCATGTTGCGGAGCGCCTCAGCGAGCTGCGCGGCTACACGCAGTTTGCGTGATGTGACTCTCAGAACCCGACGCCTCGGATTTTGGTTTTCACCCGCAGCAGAAACATGTTGGCGGTGATGTAAAAGTCCGAGCCGTCGCCGCCGAAGGCGCAGTTGCCCGTGGGCTGGCCGGTGAGGATGGAGCCAAGAAGTTTGCCCTCCTTGGTGATAATCTGCACTCCTCCCGGGCCGGTGGTCCAGACATTGCCCTGGGTGTCCACCTTCATGCCATCGGGCAGCCCCTGGCGCTCAGCGCTGCACAACGGCTTCGCGTTGAAGAACAAGCGTTCGTTCGTCACTTCAGGAATGGCTTCGTTGTTTTCCACCCGGGCCGTCGGATTGAAGTCATAGGCGATGAGGCGCGGCTGCTCCGGGTCGGAGACGGCGATGTAGAGAGTCTTCTCGTCCGGACTGAGCGCGAGGCCGTTCGGGAAGCGGATCTTCTTGATCAGCGGCAGAATCCTTCCCCCCGGGGTGATCACAAACACGCCGTGGAAATCCAGCTCCTCCCTCTTGCCCTCGGGCACGCCATACGGAGGATCGGTGAAGATGATGGTGCCGCTGCTGTCGATGATGACATCGTTAGGGCTGTTGAAATGCCTCTCTTTGTAGCGTTCGGCAAGCCGGGTGAAGCTCCCGTCCTTCTCCAGCCGCGCGACACAGCGATCGCCGCCCTGGCACAGAATCAGGCGGCCCCTGGCATCAAGCGTGAATCCGTTGCTGCCCTGGTCAGTCAGCACCTTGGTCGCGCCGCTGGGCTTCAGGAAGACCGATGCCGCTTTGTCGCCTTCCTTCCATCTGTAAGCGATGTTTTTTGGCACATCGGAAAAGACCAGGCCGCCTTCGAACCACACCGGCCCCTCGGACCAGGTGAAGCCGCTGGCCAGCACCTCGATCTTGCTGCCGGGCGCAATCAAGAGATCGAGCGCCGGATCTAGGCGCTCGATGGAACCTTTGAATTCAGGTGCCGGGTCGAGGGCCAATGCGCGGGTCGCCGCCAGAAACAGCAATGGAAGAAATCTCATACGGCGCGCGAGTATGAGGATTCATCGCCAGGGGCACAAGCTTTGATTCAACAAGCAGCGAGCGCCCGCTCAAAGCGCGACACCAGATCACCCAACGGCTCCAAACCTGCCGACACCCGAATGAGATTGCGATCCACCCCACAGCTCCCGGCCCAGTCCAGTTCCTCGTAATGCGCGAGCAATGTGTAGGGGCATACGAGCGTGAAGTTCGCGCCCAGGCTGGGCCCCTTGCACACTGCCAGTGCATCATAGAAGGCAGGGGCCGACTGGGAATCCTTGAGCGTCATTGAGAACATGCAGCTATGGCCTCCATCCTCGCGCTGGAGCATCCTGTACCCGGCACCGCCTTCGTTGACTGAATGCCAGACGCGCGCCACTTTGGGATGCGTTGAGAGGTATTCGTACAGCCCTACGGAATTGCGGCTGGCGATCACCGCACGCTCCGTGAAGTCGCGAGAGTTCTGTTCCAGCACAATGGCGTCACCAGCAAACAGCTCATTGTCCGCGTGCTCACGAAGGAAGGCGCTGAAGGCGGCGTGGTGCTTCGAGCTGCGGTTCAAAATCAGGCTCCCAGCCAGCACATCCCCCGCCCCGGAGAAGCTCTTGGTAAGGCTGGTCGTGGCGACATCGGCCACGCGAAACACATCCACGTTGGCAACGGTGCCAATGGTGTCGTCGATCACCAGCGGCACATCAGGCTGCGTGCCGGCCAGCAGGTCCCGCAGGCGCGCATAATCCACGCAACGCAGCAAGGGATTGGTGGGCACCTCGCTGAAAATGCCTGCCACCGGCTCGCGCTTGAGAAGAGCCTGCAACTCGTCAAACTCCTCCTCGCGAACCAGGGGGAAGAAATGGGCCCCGGTGCCAAACAACTGCTGCACCTTGAGCACATCCACATACGGAAAATCGAGCTGCACCGTCTTGCGTCCCGGTGTCAGTGCTATCAGCATGCGGTGCACTGCAAACGTCGCGGCCATTCCTGAAGGAAACAGGAACACATCCTCCACCTGCTGGCCGGAAAGGCCGGCCAGGCGTTCACGCAGAGCCAGGGCTGCCGCCCGGCCTTCCTCAAAGCTGATGTCGGGACCAATGCCCAGGGCGTGATTGGCCTGGCGGCTACTGACCACCTCCCCGGCAAAGCGCCAGTACTTGCGTGCCGCAGCATAGGCCCCGGCAGGAAACACAGCTACGCCGAGCCCGGCATCGCCAAAGGATTCCACACGACCGCCGCACTGGGCAAAATCCAGGCAGCGACGCGCGTGCACCTGGCGCGGGAACACTAGGCAGCGCTCGTCCTTGGACGCAAACTCCTTTTCAGCGGCCACGAACAAACGCTCGATTGCCGGAGGCACAAAAAAACGTGGATAGCCCGAACGGAAGGTGCTGGTCACCGCCTTGTCGCCCTCTTCATAGCCGATGACATGCCGCCACAGCGGCAGGCTCACAGACACCCCGAACTCGTTGTCGGGCAAGGGCGAACCGAGTGAATCGGCCTGCCAAAGGGGTTGGGTCAGAAGATCAGACATGGGGCTGTGGACATAGCGCGGGGATGCGTGGTGACAAGTCGATATGGATGGTTCATGGTCCAGTGCCTGCCGCTTCTGCACCACCGCTCGCGCCTCCGCCCATGCCCCATTGGCTCATCCATTCTCACCTTTACGACCTCTCCAGGCGCGGCCTGATCATGGGCATCGTCAATGTCACCCCCGATTCATTTTCGGATGGCGGTCAGTTTCTTGACGCAAAGAAGGCCGTTGAGCACGGCCTGGACATGGTCGCGGAGGGAGCCGGGATTCTCGATGTGGGTGGGGAATCCACCCGCCCCGGCGCCGCCCCGGTGAGCGAGGAGGAAGAGCTGCGCCGGGTGCTGCCCGTGATTCGCGGGCTGCGCGCACAGACAAAGACAATGATTTCCATCGACACCTTCAAGGCCACCGTCGCCGAAAGGGCTCTCGCCGCCGGGGCCGACATCATCAACGATGTCTCAGGCCTCACCCACGACCCGCGCATGATCGAAGTGGCCGCCGCCTCCTCCTGCGGGCTGGTGGTGATGCACATGAAGGGGAGACCGCAGACCATGCAGGTGAATCCCGTGTACCAGGATGTGGTTGCGGAGGTGGCGGGCTGTTTCGTAGAACGCGTGGCCACTCTCACCGCCGCAGGGATTGATCACCGGCGCATCGCGCTTGACCCCGGCATTGGTTTTGGCAAGAACCTCGACCACAACCTCGCCCTGCTGCGCTCCCTGCCGCACTTTCGAGTCCTGGGCAGCCCCCTGCTCATCGGGGCCTCACGCAAATCGATGATCGGCAAAGTGCTGGGAGCGCCCGGCTTGGCCGCCAGCACCTGGCCCACGGTCGCGATTACTTCCTACGCACGCGAGCACGGGGCCCAGGTCCTTCGAGTTCACGAGGTCAAACCCAACCTCGATGCCATGCGTATGACGGAAGCGATCCTGTTTGGAGCAGATTAAAGCGTCGCGGGTTACTGCTCGATGGTCACGGGCGTGCCCTCCGTCACGTTCCGGAAAAACACCTCGGCCATGGCGCCGGGCATCCGAATGCAGCCATGGGAGGCGGGATAGCCGGGCAGGTAGCCTTCGTGCATTCCCGTGCCACCCACGATGCGCATGAAATACGGCATCCGTGCGCCATCGAAGATAGCGCCAGGTGGCTTGGGGTCTTTGCTTGTATCAATGTCCTTTTTGATGACGTTACCATTGGCATCCACGTAGTCACCAAACAATGACGATTGGTGGTTTTTGTCCTTCTGAATGATGTGAAAATGTCCGGTCACCGTATCAAGCCCCTCGCGGCCGGAGGAGATGGCTGAAACACCGGCGAGCCGCCCGCCCTTGTAAAAATAAGCGCGCTGGGCGCTCAGACTGATGCGAATGGTAGGCTGGCCGGACATGCCGTCTCCATTCCAATAGGAAACCGTGTCAACAGGGCGCCGTACACCTCCGCTGCCAGGGAGAGGCATGCCCGGAGGCATGGGCACGTACACGCAGCTCGTGGCTGAAACAGCAAGGGCGACAAGAATCGCAGCGAAGCAGTTTGGGATGAGTCTTTTCATGGGAGCGTTGAGATTGAAGAGCTCAAATCCTGCCAAGCAACAGCAGAATGACAAGCACGGTGATGACCAATCCCAGCCCGCCGCTCGGAGCATAGCCCCAGTTCCGGCTGTGTCCCCAATGCGGCAGCACCCCCAGCATCATCAAAATCAACAGCACGAGTACGATTGTCATGTATCACCTTTCAGTTACGGCCCGATCAAGGCGGAAAACACTCCGCCCTCTTGCCCGATCAAAGATAGGCAGGACCCCGCCTGGACGTCTATGGGGTGATCCCCTGCCTCGCGAGCTGAGCTTGCGGAACCCAGACGGTGAAGGCCGCACCCTTGCCCGCTTCGCTGTCGAGCACGATCCTCCCCTTCATGCCTTCCACCAGCCGTTTAACGATGGAGAGCCCAAGTCCGATCGAGATCTCGCTGCCGGTGGGCTTGGCACTCAGCCGACCATAGCGGTGGAACAGGTTCTTTTTGTCTTCAGCACTGAAACCCGGCCCCTGGTCCTGCACGGAAAAATGCGCCCATCCTTCCGGACCGTTGCCCGCTTCAAGGACGATCGTCCGGCCTTCAGGCGAAAATTTCAGAGCGTTGGTGATCAGATTGTCCAGCACCTGCGCCAGGCGCCTGCGGTCGGCCCAGGCCATCACCACCTTTTCGGAACGCTCGAATTGAATGGAAATGCGCTTCTGTCCGGCAGCAGCTTCGTGGCGGCTCAGCGCATCCTCCAGCAAGTCATTGAGATCCAGGTCAAATGGCTCGATTTGAAACCGGTCGGCGCTTTGATTGGCGTGAAACTCCATCACAAACGCGATCAGGCTGTCCGTGGCCTGAATGATGTTGCCGATGCAAGCTTCCCGCTTCTGCGGTGAACCGCTGACCCGCAGCAACTCCGCATTCAAGCGGGTGCCTGTGAGGTTGTTCTGCAAGTCGTGGGTCAAAATGCCCAGCAGCTCATCCTTGTCCTTCGCGAGCATGCGCAGCTCGTCGCGCGCCTGTTTGAGCGCCAGATGGGTGCGCACACGGGTCAGCAGCTCCGCCCTGTTGAAGGGTTTCGTCACATAATCCACGCCCCCGCATTCCAGAGCCTCGACGATAAGGTTTTTGTTGTCTGCCGCTGAGAGAAAGATGACGGGCAGTTCCTCCCACCGTTCATCTGCCTTGATTTTGCGACAGACGTCCAGGCCGTTCATTCCCGGCATCAGCACATCAAGCAGGATGAGGTCGGGGGCACGCGCGGCGAGCTGCTCAAAGGCTTGCTCGCCGCTGCTTGCGAGAATGACATCGTGCCCGCTTTTCGAGAGCACGGAGGCTACGATCTGGAGATTTTGCTCCTGATCATCCACAACCAGAACGATTTTGGGCTCAGATGCTTGAGAGGAAGTTTTCATGCCGTCGGCCTGCAAACGCAGGCAATCAAGCTGGAAGGTGCTGCCAGTGAAAGCAAGCCCAACCGTGATGCACAAAAGATCAAAGGTCACGGCGGCCACACCACCACGTGATAAAACCGCGTGGGAGTGGTAGCGGTCGAAACCGTGTCAACGACCTGAACGGCTCCTCCCGTTCCCAGAATGTCAGTGCCTAGAACCTGCCAGGCCGGATCATTGAGATCGTTTTTGAATTCCACGCGATAGGTCCTGTCAGCCACGGTGTTGAAGCCAATGACCATGCTCTCTCCAGACGCCGAAGGCTGCACGCTGGAGATCGAAAACCGGCTGCCTGGATCGCGCGGATCGGTTCCCATCTGAAACTCCTGCAGGTTGGTGAAGCCATCAGAATCGGCATCGAGCGAGGCATCGGATGAATCGAACGGATTCAGACCGTGAAGAACCTCCCAGTAATCAGGCATGCCGTCGCCATCCGAGTCCAGCGCCCGTATCGTTCCCGTGGCTTGACTTGCCCCAAGCTCAGCATTGGTGGGGTTCGACAATGTCACAGTGAAGGTGCCGGTGGGCCGTGCAAGCGTGCCGCCATTGACCGTGGCCGTGTAGCTGGCGCTGGTGGAGCCCGCCGGTACCGTTATCACGGTCGGTCCCGCCAGGTAGTTGGTGCCGGCCACGGCTGTGCCGTCTGTGACCAAAGCGTTCACGGTCACATCGCGAATCGTTGCAACGTCGAGGGTGACGGCAAAAACCATTGCGGTGGCGATGCCAGAGGCTCCTTCGGAAACCGTGGCGCCTTGAATGCCCACCGTCGGCAGCGGGTAGATGGTGCCGGTGGCAAAGCTGGCCCCGAGCGAGGCATTCGATGGGTTTGCCATGGTGACCGTGAACGCAGCCCCGGACGGTGGAATCACGCCGCCATAGATTGTAACCGTATAGTTCACGCTGGTGGAGCCTGCCGGTATGGTCAACGTGGCCGGGGCGGAGAGGTAGTTGGTCCCGGCCAGGGCCGTTCCATCAGTCACGGAAACGTCCACCGTCACGTCGCGAATTGTCGGCGCATCCAGATTGATGACAAACGTCATGGGAACGGCGCTGTCGGTGACTTTCACGAACGCCTCCGCGTCCTGGATGCTTAGCGTCGGCAAAGCACTGGCGACAGCCTTTGCCGCATTGACCCGCCCATAACCATACATGGGGCTCGTCCCATCAGGCCCGTAAGTCACGCCGCCGATCTGATCACAGGTGTTGTGCATGAGGGTCCGTACCTCCTCGGCGGTGAGCGAAGGATTCTGCGACAGCATCAGCGCCGCAATGCCCGCTGCAAGCGGCGTGGCGGCGGAGGTGCCGCCAAAGTTCATCTTGTAATCCTCCGGGGTCCAGCCCACGTCGCCCTCCGGGTCGAGTGTGGCGATGTCATTCCATCCGCCGTTGCTTGGTGCGACGAAATCAAGGTGTCCCACATACTCGCTGTAGTCGCTTCGAAGATCGCAGTCCGTGGCAGCTCCCACCGCAATGGTCTGCGGGTTGCTGGCAGGATAGCCTACCGAGGGATCAACATAATCCGGCGTGCCGTTCCAGGGCCCGTAGGCCCCCAGAAACACGCCCGTTGTGCCATCAAACACCAGGACATAAAAATCCGAGTCATCGGCTATCGAGACAGACCCCGCGAAGGCAACCGTCTCAACGCCTGTCACTGCCAGCGGCGGTGTCACCAGCACCGAATAGTCATCCTTGTTTATCAACGGCGGCGAAGCGGCGGAGAAAATTCCTCCAGTGCCGGTCAGGGCGTTGTTCGTGTCCATCGTCCAGTAAGGAATCGTCGAATCGCTGGTCAGGTACTGCCACCAGCCTGACCTGGTGAGCAAGAAGGGATCGAATTCGATGAAGCTTTCAAAATCCTCGTCATACAGGACCGAAGTCAGATGACTGTAGCCGTCCGCGTCCAGAACACACACATTGTCAATGCGCACCGTGTCCTCGCCGCCGGAATCCAATCCCTTGCGATAGTAGAACCCATAGTAGTAGCTGCCATTCAAAGTTGCCGTTGAAAGCCGGTAGCGCCCACCCCCGGAAAACCAGGTGCTGGCATAGTTGCCGGTGGCGAAAAACACCGGGCAGCCCTTGCCCTGCCGGCCCTGGGTGACGGCATAGTTGATGGCGTCGTCAATGTACGCGCTCTGGCTGCCACCGCCCCAGCTGTTGCTCAGAACATCGGCATACTGCGCTGCATAGAGGATCGCTTCGCCAATCACGTCGTCCGTGGTGAACGTGCCGGTGTCGTCCGCGATTTTCACCGGCAGAATGGTGCAGCCGGGGGCGATGCCCGCCGTTTGTGCCTGGCTGCCAAAGATGGCAGCGGCGATGCCCGCAGTTCCCGTTCCATGACCGTTGGTGCCCACCGGACTCGGGTCATTGTCATTGTCCGCAAAGTCCCAGCCGTGGACATCGTCCACAAGACCGTTGCCGTCGTCATCCACGCCATTGGTTTCCTTGCCATTGCCGGACTCGCCAGGGTTGGTGAAGATGCGCAGTCCAGGATGCGAGATGTCCACGCCATCATCAATGATGGCGATCACCAGGGAATTGTTGCCCGTGGTCCGGTCCCATGCATGGGCGGCATCCACGTCGGCGCCCGGCACGGCAAAGTTCTGGCCTCCATTGTGCAGGGCCTGCTGATCACCGAACAGTGGATTGGAAGGTGTGAAAAAGTGGCGCATCTCGCGCGTGAAATTGGGCTGAGACCAGACCACTCCCTTCTCCGCCGCCAGCACACGCGCCGCCACGAGCGGATCGGAGGTCTTCGGGTGCAGCAAGCGAAGCCGCACCACATTAATTTTTCCACCTCCCCTGCTGTCCTCGATTTGCAGGCCCGCCTTGCCAGCCGCAGCGCTCATGGCGGCGGGGGAGGTCCGGTCGCTGAATCGCGCCAGGACCTCATCCGTGGGGATCATCCGCATTTTCGTTTTTGGATCCACCAGCACATGCCGGGCATACGCCACGGATGCACCTGACTGCACCATCTTGGGATCAAGGGACGCACCCTTGGCCACGGAGCGCACGATGTGCAGGCCGCCCTTTTTACCAAAGCTCGGGCGGGCCACCACCTCGTGAGCCGGTATCTCCTTGCGTGCCTTCAATTCACTCAGGCCTTTCGCAGATGCCACGCCCTGCGCGAACCGGATCGCCACGCTGTTCCGGGATCGCAGAAGGTGTACGGGCTTGCCATTCGGCAGCGCGTAAGAATCCCCCTCATCCACCAGGTCAGGGGGCACTGCCGGTGCAAGCCGGGCAGCGACCCTGTCGGGTGATTTCACGAAGTCTTGCAGCGTGGTGCCAGGCAGGGCGGGCCGAAACGGCACATCACCACCCATAGCCATCAAGGATAGCGCCACCCACAATGTCCAGCCAGCCGCCACCCGCATCCAAGTGCTCATCCGGGTCGGTGGCTGAGAATGGAATGCTGGGATTTGCGCTGGATTCACTGGTCGAGAATACGATGGATCTCCACAGCATGTCAGCGAAAAACAAGGCTCCGCAGAGAACAAGGCTCCGCAGAGAACAATCCCTTTCGATTTGCCTCGCGCCCTGATGGCGAATATGCTCCAGGCTCCCCGGCCCTCGTCGCGCCCAGCCTCCCATCCCCCGCCCTCCACTCTCTTCCCATGCTTCTCAGCACGAAAGCCTATGCCCGCGCTGGCCTTGTCGGCAACCCTTCCGACGGCTACTTCGGCAAGACCATCTCGTTCATCGTCCGGGACTTTTGGGCCGAAGTCGTGCTGTACGAAACCCCCGAGCTGCACATCCAGCACAACGAGCGCGATGAAACCACCTTCAACAGTATCAGCGAGCTCGCCCGCAGCGTGCGCCAGTTCGGCTACTACGGCGGCGTGCGGCTGCTAAAGGCCAGCGTGAAGCGTTTTTTCGACTACTGTGCGAAGGAAAAAATCGACCTCCATGGGAGCAATTTCACCTTGCGCTATGACAGCAACATCCCGCCGCAGGTGGGCATGGCCGGTTCGAGCGCGATCATCACCGCCTGCTGGCGCGCATTGATGCAGTTTTACAAGGTCGAGATTCCCAGGCACATCCTTGCCAGCCTCGTCCTCTCCGTCGAAAATGACGAACTCGGCATTCCCGCAGGACTTCAGGACCGGGTGATCCAGAGCTATGAAGGCCTCGTGTTCATGGACTTCAATCGCGCCGCTGTCGAAAAGCTCGGCTACGGCCTTTACGAGGAGCTGGACCCCGCCTTGCTGCCGCCCCTTTACATCGCCTACACCAGCCATCTCAGCGAGGGCACCGAGGTGTTTCACAACGACATCCGCAGCCGCTGGAACCGCGGCGAGCGAGAGGTCGTGAGCGCCATGTACCACTGGGCCAATCTCGCCCAGCGTGTGCGGGACCTTCTCGTTGCCGGCGAAGGGCACAAGGTTGGACCGCTGCTAAATGAGAACTTCGATTTGCGCCGCCGCCTGTACAAAATCGGCGCTGGCAACATCGACATGGTTGAAACCGCCCGTAGTGTCGGTGCCAGCGCCAAATTTACCGGTTCCGGAGGTGCAATTGTCGGCACTTACGAAGGCGAGGAAATGTTCCAATCGCTCAGGGGCGCTCTGGAACCCAAGGGCTACACCGTGCTGAAGCCGCAGATCCTGCCCGTCTGAGGAAGACGGGCAATGGGGTCAGTGCGCCGGGGGCGGTCGATCACATCCCATGCTTCATTCAAGAACTGCCTTTGCAGGCACGTATGGAGAGGTCACCATGCGCCTACTTCGTTTTGTTTCCGCTGTCGTCGTAACCGGCTTTTGCATCAACGTCTCCGCAGCTCCGGTGTTCAAGGCCGGGGCTTTTGCCCAGAACATCACCCCGTCGCATCTCCCCACCCCCATCAATGGCAACATGAAGGGCGCGATGGCCGATTCGGTGCACGATCCCATGCACGCCCGCTGCCTCGCGCTCAGCGACGGCAGGTCGGAACTGATCTTGTGCGTGGTCGATGCCTGCATGATTCCCCGCGAAATGTGCGAGCAGGCCAAGGCGCTCGCTGCGAAGGCCACTGGCGTGCCTGCCGGGCAAATGCTCATCAGCGCCACCCATTCCCATTCCTGCGCGACGATGGCTGGAGTGTTCCAGAGCGATCCCGATCCTGCCTACCTCGCGGAACTGCCCGGGCTCATCGCACGCGGTCTGACCCAGGCGCATGAAAATCTCGAACCCGCTGAAATCGGTTGGAGCAAAGACAGCGATCCCACCCAGGTTTTCAACCGCCGCTGGATGCTCAAACCCGATCAAACCGTGGAAAACCCTTTCGACAGCATGGCGGACAGGGCGGTGATGAACCCCGGCTTTCAGAACCCCAAGATGAGCGGACCCGCAGGGCCGGTGGACCCGGATGTGTGCGTCCTTGCCGCTCGTTCCAAAGCGGATCACCGGCCCATCGCGTTGTTTGCCAACTACAGCCTGCATTACGTGGGCGGACTGCCTGCCATCTCTGCCGACTACTATGGCGTTTTTGCTGGTCAGGTGGCCCGCCGTTTAAAAGCCGATGACGCCCGTTATGCAGGCAAGCCGGCCTTCGTCGGCATCATGAGCAACGGCACCAGTGGCAACATCAACAACGTTAATTTTGGTGGCCCATCCACCCTGCGCAAGAAGGCCCCGGGTGAGCAGATCAACGCGGTGGCGGCAAGCGTGAGCGATGCCGCCCTGCGGGCCTGGGACAAGGTGTCCTGGCAGAGCACCGCTCCATTGGTCAGCGCCGAACGGGACATCAGTCTGGGTGTGCGCAAAGCCAATGACACCGAATTGGAGCGCGCCCGCCACCTCACCACGACCATCCCCAAGGACAAGGACAAGGATGGCCAGTGGGCGGACCGCAAGGCCATTTACGCCCGCGAGACGCTGCTGCTCGACAAGTATCCCGACCAGGTGCCCTGCAAGCTGCAAGCCCATCGCATTGGCGGCCTCACCATCGCCAGCATCCCCTGCGAGGTGTTTGTCGAAATCGGCCTGGACCTGAAAAAGACCATGCCGCTGGACGAGCATTTCACCATCTCCCTGGCCAACGGTTACAACGGCTACCTGCCCACCCCGGAACAACACGAGCTCGGCGGCTATGAAACCTGGCGGGCACGCAGCAGCTACCTGGAGGTGGGGGCCTCCACGAAGATCGCCAGCCAGCTCAAGGAGATGCTCGCGGAAATTGCCCGTTGAGGGGTGTTGCGAACGGGCGAAACCATCGCCGAAAATTTGCGGGTTTCACCCCATGGACGGCCAGGGGCCGCCGGTGGAAGATGCCATTGCAGTAAGGGTGCTCGAAAGAGTGTCCTGCTACTTCGTCGTTCAAGTTCCGTGAATCCCACCGCACATCACCCCGGCCAGGCAGCTCAGGCTGTCGGTCACCAAGTTGATGGCGTGGTGGACCCTTTGGGAGGAGGGTGCGAAAGCGACCGGGCTTGGACGACGAGCGAATTTTATGGGGATGCCCTCCCCGTTTTCATGCACAAACGATCTCCATTTTCCACAAAAACCGCCGCCGCCAGCGCAGTACGTGGGGCGCCCCCGCCCTTCGAACCGAACACGGTTTCAGCGGATCGCGTCCGGGCGTTCGCGGAAATTCGCTGTGCCGAGGGCCAGATGCACATCCTCGCCCACCGCTTGGTGATGGAGCAGGAGGCTGAGCGCAGCCGCCTGTCGCTGGAACTGCATGATCACATCACCCAGGTGATATGCGCCGCCATCTTGCGCTGCCAGAAACTGATCTGGCATCTGACCGGGAATGAGAAAGCGCAGTCTGAGGCTTCAAATCTGGGCGACCTGATGGGACAGGCCGCAGAGGAGGTCGAGCGCATTTCCCGCCATTTGCGCCCCGGAGTGCTCGAAACCCTGGGCTTGGTGGCCGCCATGCGCGCTTCGATCAAAGAATTCGGCCACCGCACCGGACTCGTGCTGACTCCCGCGTTGGCACCGCTGACCGTCGCCTTGCCCGCCGAAGTCGATCTTGCGCTTTACCGCATTCTCCAGGAATCGCTCAAAAACATCGAGTGCCACGCCCACGCCCGCCTCGTCACGGTGCAGCTTCTGCAGGGGCCCGCCGCCACCCAACTGACAATTGAGGACGATGGGGTTGGCTTCGACACGAACCGCCCTGGCGCAGCCGCTGCAGGTTTCCTGGGTGTTGGCCTGCTCGGCATGCGCGAGCGCGCCTCCTGCGTTGGCGGCACATTGCATGTGGAATCGGCCCCTGATAGAGGTACTCTGATACGCGCCCAGATTCCATTCACCCCCGCTGGAAGCCCTGCCCCTTATGCCCCCTACTACTGTTCTCCTCGTTGAAGACCACATGATCGTGCGCGAGGGATTGCGATCCCTGCTGGAAATCCAGGACGACATCAAGGTCGTCGGCCAGGCACAAGATGGCCGCCAGGCCGTGGAGCTGGCCGAGCAACTGCATCCAGACGTGATTGTCATGGACATCACCATGCCGCTGCTCAACGGCCTGGAGGCCGCCCGCCGCATCCTGCTTGCCCGGCCGGACACGCGGGTCATCATTCTCTCTGCGCACAGTGACGACAGTTACGTCGAACAGGTCCTCGCCCTCGGGGTCGCCGGTTACCTGATCAAGCAAACCTCCGCCCAGGTGCTGGCGGCGGCGGTACGCGAAGTGGCCAGGGGCAACACCTTTTTCAGTCCGGCCATTTCGCGCCGCTTTTTGGAGCCGGGCGCCGCCCGCAACCGCGTCGACGCTCCTGGAAAACAACTGGCCCAGCTCACCTCCCGCGAGCGGGAGGTGCTGCAGCTCGTGGCCGAAGGCAAGGCCAACAAGCAAGTGGCCGACGGGCTCAACATCAGCATCAAAACCGTGGAAAAGCACCGCCAGCACCTGATGGAAAAACTCGGCATTCATGACACTGCAGGGCTCACCCGCTACGCCATCTCCGCCGGGGTCATCGAAAGCAACATGCAGACAACGGCCGATTGACTTCCCCGGGGAGATTGACTCATTGGGCAATCGCCCTTTTGTCTCCTCTCATGAAAGTCCTTGTTGCTCTCGCCCTCAGCGCCCTCTGCCTTCCCAGTTTCGCCGCAGAAGCGAAACTGCGGGTGTATGTGGCAAACTATCCGCTCAAGTACTTTGCCGAACGTATTGGCGGCGAACACCTGGACGTGACCTTTCCGGCCCCGAAGGACCAGGACCCCGCCTTCTGGCAGCCGTCAGACAACCAGATCACCGCCTACCAGCATGCGGACCTGATCTTCTTGAACGGCGCCACTTACTCCAAATGGGTGGAGAAGACCAGCCTGCCAAGAGCGAAGACCTTCGACACCTCTGCCAGCTTCAAGGACAAGTTCATCGTGATTCAAAATGCTGTCACGCATTCCCACGGAACCTCTGGAATGCATTCCCACGACGGCATCTCCTTCACCACCTGGATCGACTTCCAGCAAGGCATCGCCCAGGCCCGGGCGGTGCGCGAGGCGTTGACCAAGAGAATGCCGCAGGCAAAAGCCGATTTTGATGCGAGCTTCAGCGCACTGAAGGATGATCTTGAGGCGCTCGACGCAAGGCTGCTCATCGTGGGCAGGAAGCTGAGCAACCAGCCCGTGGCCGCCTCCCACCCCATCTATCATTACCTGGCCCGCCGCTATGGCCTCAATCTCAAGGAGGTACTCTGGGAGCCCGAGGATGTGCCCACCGCCGAACAAATGGAAGGTTTGCAAAAACTGCTCGCCTCGCATCCCGCGAAGTGGATGATCTGGGAAGGCGAGCCCGCCAGGGAATCGGTGAAAAAGATCGCCGCCATCGGCTTGCAAAGCGCTGTCTTCGATCCCTGCGCCAACACACCGGAAAGCGGTGACTTTTTGTCAGTGATGAAGGCAAACGTGTCCAACATGGAGAGGATTGTGAGCAAGTAGTCGTTGAAGGGCGCTGATTCGTCTGTTCAATTCCTGTCCGCCGTCCACGGGTCGCTTGCGTCCCGCATCGTTTTTCCATGCTACGCTTTCACTTTCCGCTCTTCGCCATGCTCTTTCTCCCCCTCGGCGTCGGAGCGGAGGATTTGCCGGAACAGCCGGGAAGCGCCCAGGCAATCAACGAGGTGGTTGTCACCGGCAAAGCGGAAGATCTGCTCGGACAGGTGCCC
>CAINXC010000713.1 GCA_903854655.1 uncultured Verrucomicrobiota bacterium
GCATCTCGTCCTCGACCTTGCCGCGATAGATGGCCACGTTGTCCAGCCAGCCGTTGAGCGAATGCGTCGGGGCGCGGGTTGATCCCGTGCCGACCATCACCGAATCACCATCCGTCACCGGTGCACGATCCGTGGCGCCGCCCATGTCCCAGGTGCCGGTGACCTCCTGGCCGTCCACGTAGCCCTTGATGCTCTTCGGCTTGCCAAAGGTGTAAGTGACCGCGATGTGATGCCAGCCGGAGACCGGGTCAAAGCCGTCCTTCGACCACCAGCGATGCCAGTCGCCCTTCTTGCCCGGCACCGGCGCGCTGGCAAACAGGAAGCCGATCAGCGCCTCCCCCTTTTCGCCTTTCAGCCTCAGGGCATAGTTCTGGTTGTTCGGGTCGAACCCCTTCGATCCATTGCGTCCCTTGCCTATGAGGTAGGGCGACTCGCCGTCCTTCAAGGATTTCACCTTCACCCAGGTTTCCAGGGTGATGATGTCGTTCAGGCCGAAACGCAGGTCCTCGCTGTCCTTGACCTCCAGCGCCAGCTTGGCGCCGTTGCCGGTGAACAAGGCCGCCTGGTTGTCCTTGGCGAAATCCGGGTAGGCAGGTGCGCGCGGGCCGGGCTGGTTCTTGCCGGCCTCGCCAAGCCAGGCGCCCAGCGTGTCCCTGCCGTCAAACCCCCACTGCGCCACTGGTTTTGCGACGGCATGATCCGGCCCAGTGTCGTTGCCGCCCGAGTCGTTCTGGGCGACGGCCAATGAAGCAAAGGCCGCGAAGACGATGAAAAACAGAGATCGATTCATGTACTGCTGATGGAGATTCAAAGCCTAGAGTGCGGAAGGAGATACAGATTGGACAAGACATTTCTTCCCGGCCATCATTTCCTGTCAGGAGCGGGACCGGATTTGACATGAAGCCGCTGATCAACTTCAATCCATCCGTGTCATCTGTGGTTGAGTCCTGAGCATGAGCTGGGACCACGGATGGCTCGGATAAAACGGATGGATGAGGGCCACGCACATCCTCCCCACCCTCTTCATTTATGAGCACCTCAGGTCAGCTTCAGTCGTTGCTTTCATCGTTGATGATGCAGATTCCCGCCCTTGTGGTTTGCGTGGTGGGATTTGTGGTCCTCCTCGCCAGAGGAAAGAAGGAAGTCCCAGGCAAGACCTGGGCGCTCCTCGGGCTGGGGCTTGCCTTGGGCGTCAGTCTTGTGATGCCCATCCTGCAAAACATTGCCCAATATTCCTTCAGATCTGGCAGCGATGCAGCCATGCGCGCTCAAACCTTTAGCATCCTTGCATTGCTGTCGTCCTTGCTGCGCGCCGTCTCTTACGCCTTCATGCTGGTGGCCTTGCTCGTCCGCCCGCCGGTCACACCTCCTCCGCTGCGCACGTACGTGGATGATTGAGCCCCGGCTCCAGTGTCCTGTCAGACAAGTTGGTTTTACAATGAATGGCCACAGGGCGAAACGGGCATCAAGGCGGGTGGGGCGGGCTGTCCCTAGCCCTCCGACGTTGGGCCGATGGACCATTGCCTGAGCAGGCGCGAGAACGGAGCCCTCCGGCCTGCCATGACGGCGCTTGGGGACCAAGCGGCCCTACCCGTCTGCGGCCAGAACCATGCCCTCGCCCAGCATGCCCCCCGGCGGGTGGGGCGGGCTGTCCCTAGCCCGCCGCCGTTGGGCCGATGGACCAAGGCCTGAGCAGGCGCGAGAACGGAGCCCTCCGGCCTGCAATGACGGC
>CAINXC010000714.1 GCA_903854655.1 uncultured Verrucomicrobiota bacterium
GGCTTGTGCGGCAGCGAAATGACCTGGGGCAGGGTGGGGTGCAGCGGGCGCTTCATGCCCACCACGCTGCCCATGTACGGCCAGTCCTCGGGGTAGGGGCGGCGGTCATTGCCCTGCTGCTTGAAGGTGGGGTCCGGCGCATGGCCGGTGAGATTGTAATAGTAGCCCGCGTGATGATCACCGGTGGCTCGCCCGCCATCCGTGACCCCATGCACCAGCGCGAAATGATGGGCCTGCTTTGCCAGCAGCGGCAGGTGCTCGCACAGCCGGATGTCCGCACCGCTGGTGCGGATGGGCTTGAACTCGCCCCGATACTCGATGGGCGCCTCCGGCTTCATGTCCCACATGTCGATGTGCGAAGCCCCGCCGCAGAGGAAGAACAGCACGGTCGATCTGGCCGGTTTGGCCAGCGTGGCGGCCGGAAATGCAGGCCCGGTGGAGGCCCTCGCTCCCGGAGCGAACCGCAGCGACGCCAAACCCAGCGTCGAGCCTGTGATAAAGGCGCGGCGGTCCATGGAGGAGCGAAACAGCGGAGTTTCCATGATGAGAGCGACAGTACTACGCTTGCTTCATGGCGGGACTGTCAGGGATGTTGGGAGGCGCAGGGCCCGTCCGGAGTTGTATTGGGGGACGACCTTTCAGCCTGCGCCTGCATGATTGCGGTCGGGTGCCGCTACACGCACTCACATAGGGCGGCTGTCGCGGCAGGTGCAAAGACATCCCGCAGCACTTCCATGAGCTGGGCTTCAGTGAAAGGTTTGTCCATGAAGGCGCTGACGTTCATGGACTGGAATTTTTCTTTTGTTTCACGATCGAGCCGGCCGCTGGATACCACGACAGGGATATCGGGGAGGGTGCGTCGGAGCGCGGCCACGAAGGCGATGCCATCCTGGACAGGCATGTGGTAATCAGTGATCACGGCACGCAGCACCTCCTTGTGCTCGGCCATCCCAGCCAGTCCACCAATGCCATCGCTGGCCAGGACCACCCTGTAGTTCAAGCGTTGCAAAACCTCTCGTGCGATCTCTCGCACTGCTGGTTCGTCGTCCACGAACAAAATGGTCTCGCCCTGCCCACGCGAAAGAAGGGGCGCCGGGACTTCGGGCTCTGGAAGGAGGGGGGTGGAATCAGCCGGAAGGAAGGCCGCGAAGGTGGTGCCCTGCCCGGGTTTGGAAGAGACTTCCAGGAACCCGTCGTGGCCCTTGATGATGCCCATGACGGTGGAGAGGCCAAGGCCCGTGCCCTTGCCCGGTGATTTGGTGCTGAAAAAGGGGTCGAAAATGCACTCCCTGATTTCCTGGGGAATGCCGGTGCCGGTGTCGCGGACCACGAGGGACACGTAGTGGCCGGTCTTGGCGTTGGGGGGCATTCCGGGCTTCACAACGCTGATCTCCTCCCTTGTAGCCTGCAGAGTGAGCGTGCCGCCCTGGGGCATGGCGTCGCGGGCATTGACGCAGAGGTTCAGCAGCACCTGGTGCATTTGCGTGGAGTCCCCCACCACGGACGGGAGGTCTTTTTCGCAGGCGACTTTGAGAGTGATGTTTTTGGGGAAGGTGCTTTCAATGATGCCCTCCATCTCGCGCATGAGATAGTTGATCTGGACCGGGCTGCGTTCGCCCTCGGTGCCCTTGGCAAAGTTCAGAAGCTGCCTGATCATGGCGGCCGCGCGCCTCACGCTGGTGTCAAAGAGGCCCACGATTCCCGGGGCCCCCGGGTACTGGGCCTTCAGCAGGTCCACTCCCAGGAGAATGGGCGCCAGCGCATTGTTCAAATCGTGCGCGATGCCCCCTGCGAGGGTGCCGAGGGCCTCCTGCCGCTGCGAGCGCAGGAACCGATGTTCGAGGGCTTTGGCGTCGGTTAGGTCGTGGTTGACGGAGAGGATGCCGGTGGGCGTGGCCTGGGCATCGGCCAGCAGGGTGAGCCGGCTGAGCACGACCAAAGGCCGGCCTTCCTTGGTCTTCTGGCGCATCTCCCCGTGCCATCTGCCGGCTTCGCGAACCTGGGCAAGGATGGCATCGAGCTTCTCGTCTGGCTCGCGGCTGATGGCAGCGAGCAGAGGCAGCCCCAGCGCCTCTCCGGCGGTGAATCCGTAAAGCTGCTCGGCCGCCGGATTCCAGAAGGTCACGCGGCCGTCCAGATCCCAAACCATGATGGCGTCCGTGGCTTGGTCGATCAGCCGGGCCTGCTGGCGGATGTGCTCGGCGGCCTGGACATGGGCAGTGATGTTCTCGTGGGCCACCACCACGCGCACCGGGCCGTCCCCGGAGAACCGCGTCACGCGGCACAGGAACCAGCGCTTTTCGGCCGGCGAGTGGCAGGGGTATTGCAGCACAAACTCCTCCGTCTCGCCATTGATCACCGCCCGGATGCCTGTGGCGGTGCGGGAGGCATCGTCGCTCTCGGTGGTGCTCGAACGGTCGCAGACCTCCAGATAGTTGACTCCTTCAACCAAGGGGGACGCATCGTCGTTGCTGTCACGGGCGAACTCCTTCCAGGTGCGGTTGGTGGCGATGATCACACCGCTTTCGTCGAGAATGGCCACATGAGCGCTGAGGGAGTCGAGCGTTGCGCGTGTGAATCGCTCGCTTTCGCGCAGCCTGCCCTCGGCGAGGAAACGCTGCTTTTGCGCCTTGGTCTCCTCCAGGGCGCGTTGTACAGCAGAGGGGAGCCGCTCCAGCCGCTGCTTCAGCAGGTAATCGGTCGCTCCTGCCTTCAGGCAGTTCACCGCCTCCTCGGAATCAATGGCCCCTGAAACGATGATGACGGGAGTTTCGGGGCATTTCTCCCGGGCCAGTTTCAGTGCCGAAAGGCCGTCGAAGTCCTGCAGGTTGAAGTCACAAAGAATAAGGTCAAACCCCTGCTGCTCCAAGGCCTCCTCATACGGCTTGCGGCTCGCTGCGTGCACGATTTCAAAATGGTCGTCCTCAAGGCTGAGGCGGTCTTGAATCATCTCGGCATCACGAAAGCTGTCTTCCAGGTGCAGGATTCGAATGAGAGGGGGTGGTGCGGACATAGGGATGTGCTGCCTGCTTGTGAAAGTCAGGCTCCGACCTGCCTGCGTTTGCTGCCGGGTGGCGGCTCGTTGAGCACCGCCCAGAACCCGCCCACGTGCCTTACCGCCTCAACGAATTCCTGGAACCTCACCGGCTTGACCACGTACGCGTTGACGCCGAGCTGGTAACTGTTGACCAAGTCCTGCTCCTCACGAGAGGAGGTCATCACCACCACAGGGATCATGCGGAGTTCGGGGTCGCCCTTGACCACGCGCAGCACTTCCAGGCCGTCCATTTTAGGCATCTTCAAATCAAGCAGGATGACGGCGGGCTGGCCGCTGGGGCGGTCAGCAAAGGCTCCTCTGCGGTAGAGATAATCGAGTGCCTCGGCGCCGTCGCGGACGGCGGCAACTTCGTTGGCCAGATGGTGGCTTTCCAGGGCGTCGAGCACCATTTCGGTGTCGCGCGGACTGTCGTCCACAAGGAGGATGCGTTGGAGCGGTTGCATGGATTGTTTGTGGTTGGCCGGGCTAGGCTGCGGCCGCAGGTTTCAGCGTAAAATAAAAGGTGGCGCCTTCGTTCAATTTGCCTTCGGCCCACACGCGGCCGCCGTGGCGGACGATGATGCGGCGAACGTTGGCCAGGCCGATGCCGGTGCCTTCAAATTCCTCCGGCCGGTGCAGGCGCTGGAACACGCCGAAGAGCTTGTGGGCATACTGCA
>CAINXC010000715.1 GCA_903854655.1 uncultured Verrucomicrobiota bacterium
CCACGATGCCGCTGGTGTTCCAGGCGTTCAACTGGGTCCACGGCGTCTTCCTGGGCGCCAACATGGGCAGCGAAACCACCGCCGCCGCCGCCGGAGCGGTGGGCAAGGTGCGCCGCGACCCGATGGCGATGCTGCCTTTCTGCGGCTACAACATGGGCGCGTACTTCTCCCACTGGCTGGGCATGCGCCGCCGCGTGAAAGATCTGCCCCGCGTGTTCCATGTGAACTGGTTCCGCAAGGACGCCGAGGGCAAGTTCCTCTGGCCCGGCTTTGGCGAGAACATGCGCGTGCTGGAGTGGATCGTGAAGCGCTGCCGCGGCGAAGCGCGCGGTCATGAAACGGAGCTCGGCTGGATGCCCCGCTACGTGGAAATGACCTGGCAGGGCCTGGACGGCTTCGGTCCCGAGCAATTCGACAAGGTGATGGACGTGAATCCGAAGGAATCCCGCCAGGAGGTGCTTTCCGCTGAAGAACTCTACATCGACCTCTATGACCACCTGCCCAAGGAGATGGTGTTCCAGCGCGAGCTGCTGGTGGGACGAATCTGACCTTCCTGGTCCACGATCTGGGCGCAAGGAAAGCGCCCCATTGAACGTCCTTCTGATCAGGTTGTCAGAGCACGGTTCCCTGCTCCTGGTTTTACTCGGGCGTGCTTCGGCACGCCCTTTTATCAGGACAGGTTAATCATCCGCTCGGGAGCCCAATAGAAGTGTTTGAACAATGCCATCAAGATCGGTTATGCTGAGCGTCATTTTTTAAAATCTCGGGACGGCATGGATTGGATCAAAACAACATGGACGAAGGCGGCGGGTCTTTTGACCTTGGCTGCGACGGCGCATGCGCAGACACCGGCGCCGGTGTCGCCCACCGCCGCGTTGAGCGGGCTGTCGGGAGCCCGGCAGCAAATGTCGCAGGCGAGCGTGCCGAGGGTGTTCGCCCCCACGATGCCGCGCATGACGTATTCGCGCTACCCCTGGAAGACGGATATTGTGGCCACGGTGTTCTGGATCGGCGAGGAGCCCTCCGCCAACAATCCCACGCCGAACACCAAGAGCTCCTGGGATGTGAACTGGCTGCAAAGCTACGGCGGTTTTGACACGCCCGACGCCACCAAGCGCACGGTGAACTACACGCCCACCAGCTTCATCCCCAAGCAGAACCCGTTCTACCTGGCGCTGCCCTACAACGACGTGATCGATTCGAGCACCACTAAGGCCGAGGCGCGCATCCGCATCCCCTGGTTCGGCCAGCGCTATGCCCGGCCCGGCAAATCCGTGGTAGAGGGCCAGTGGGTGGCAATTCGTTACGGCAATCGCGTGTGCTACGCCCAGTGGGAGGACTGCGGACCGTTTGTGACTGACGATGTGGAGTACGTCTTTGGCAATGCGCGCCCGAAAAACACACAGAACCACGGGGCGGGCATCGATGTTTCACCGGCGGTGCGCGATTACCTGGGGCTGGGGATGAACACCAAAATTGACTGGCGATTTGTCGATTTCAATGAAATCCCGGACGGCCCCTGGCGCACTTTCGGCAGCAACAACCCGTTTGTCCGTGCGCGGTCAGCCGCCGTGGCGAACGAGAAGAATGTGCTCGCCTCGCGTCTGGAAGAATTGCGCCGGATGCGTGACGAGTACTTCCGCCAGACGGGTAATGCCCAGTACCAGAACCGGTAGCGCCGTCAGGGCACGCGGCTGATGGACAGGTCGTCGATGAAAAACGCCACCTTCACGCGGGCGTCGCTGACCAGTCCCAGCCACTCCAGGGTCTTCCAGCCTTCGTTGGCAGGCAGGTCGTGAAACTCCTTCACGCCGCCATCCGGCAGTGTCACTTTCACCGCCCATTTGCCGGCCTTGTCCCCGAGGGCGGCAGTGATTTCAAACTTCACCCAGGCGTTTGCGGGCAAATCGAGCACCGCCTTGTGGTTCAGTTGCAGCTTGCCGTCCTGCACACGCAGGCTGGGGCCAGTGAGATAGGGGTGGCCGTCGCTGCGCCATTCGTGTGAGAAAATGGCACCCGGCTCATAGCGGAAGGCAAAGGCGCAGGTCACTGTGCCGTCCTGGTACTTGGGCTTGATGACCAGGTGCGGGTCAAAGGTCTTGTCCAGGTTCGGAGCATCCAGGAACTTCAGGCTGCGTTTGCCGCTGGCGGCCTGTTCTTCGGTGACCTCGATTTTATCCCCCTTGTTTTCCCACTGCACCTCCGTGCGGGGCAGAGTGGGCAGGCCCGGGCTCATGAATTCGAAATCCTCCTTGAGGGTGAATTCGGGTGCCGGCCAGGGCTTGGAATTGGCTTCCCAGTCGCGCAGCTTCAGGGAAGCGGCGAGTTGCTGCCAGGCGGCGTCGGTTTTGCGCACGCCTGCCTCGGCGGGGTCAAAGGGCTTGAAGCCCAGCTTGAGGGCGGGCGAGTTCTTTTTCAGAGTGAAATCGCGCTTGGTGGCATCGACAAAGAGCGGATCAGCCACCGCGCTGCCGTCGTCGCGCCCGGTCTTTTTCTGCCAGCCCGCGAGGTCCGTGTCAATGAAGGTCACCGGCAGGCCGGCGGCGTTCCAGTAGAGGTTGTCGTGCATCTCGAAGGTGCCGGGCTCCCAGTTGTACCAGGAGCCGTCGAGCAGTTTCGGCTCCGTGTAGAACACAATGTTGTCTTCGAAGGCAAAGCTGGCGTGCTTCTCAGGCCGTGAGCGCTGAATCTGTGCGAGCTGGCCGAAGGCGAAGATGTTGTTGTGGATGCGGTTCCACTTGCCGTAGTGCTGGTGGAAGCCGGCGTTGGTGGTGTCGTGCACCAGGTTGTTTTCCAGGGTCACGCCCGTGCTGCCCTCGTCGGTGTACAGGCCCCAGCCGCCGTAGCGGAAGCCGGCCACATTGTGCACGTGGTTGTGGTTGACCGTGGTGCCCTCCGCCCGGCCCAGCAGATAGACGCCGCCCATGTCGCTGAGCACGCCCCAGCCGAGATGATGGATGTGGTTGTAGTCGATACGATTGCGCTTTGACGGGCTGTAAGCGTAGCCCCAAACCCAGCCCGCGCTGATGCCCGTGTAGTAGAGGTCGCCAATGTCGTTGTGCGTGATCTCGCAGTCGCTGCCATGGGTGAGCAGCACGCCGCAGGCGCTGGGATAAATGCGGCCGCCCTGCTGGATGATGTTGTTGTCCACGCGGACGTAATAGGTGGTGTCTTCCGGGGACGGCATCTTCGTGGTGCCGATGCGCACACCGCCGCCGCCGAGATCATGCAGATGGCAGTGCTCCACCGAGCAGGCGTGGCAGCGGTCCTTGAACCAGATGGCGTACTCGCCCACGCCGGAGATCTCGCAGTTTTGGAAGGAAATGCCCATCGCCTGTTCGATCTCGATTGCGGCACCGATGCCGGACGCGGCCTGCCCGTCGTGGTAGCCATCTGGTGGGGTGACCATGTTGGCGTGCTGAAAGCTCAGGCCACGGAATTCAACGTCGTGGACGGTGTCCCTGTTTTTGGCGTCGCCTTGCAGGACGATGAACTGGTTTGCCACCGGGGCGTACACCTCGGCTTTCGCCAGGTCCTCGCCGGGAAGAGGCATGTAAAGAACCACTCCCGCCACTTTGTCCAGGAACCACTCGCCGGGGGCATCCAAAGCCGCGCGGAAGTTCTCCACGTAGTAGCGCTGGTCCGGCTCGAACTGCACAAAGGGATATCGGCTCCTGCCTTTGATCAGCACGGACCGGGAGCTTTCGTGCAAGTCCTTGATGCGGCAGGCGCTGGTGGCCCAGGTGTGCATCACCTGCATCGCCACGTCATCGCGTTCCGCCTTGGGGATGGCGTTGAGCATTTTGAAGTCGTCCGGGCGCACGGTAAACGCCGTGAAGGTGGTGTCCTTCACTCCGGCAAAAGTCTCGCCTCCCGCCTGCGAATACATGTTCAGGAAGCCGACGTTCGGCGTGCGGGCGCGGGTGGCCCGCTGGCCGTTCACCCACAGTTGCTCGAAAACCATGCCCTTCGGCGCAGGCGCCTGCCATAGGCCGTCCTTGGCGGGCTTCCATCCAGTGATGGGTTTGCCGGCGTCGATCACGGGCTTCGCGCCGGCTGCGGCCTCGTAAAAAATCGGTGCGCGGTCGGAGCCCGAGTCTTCGCGGCCAAAGGAAACCGGCTCGCTGATGGCATAGCGGCCGCTGGCGAACTGCGCGCGAATGACGGCATCAGGATGCGCCGCCTTCTGCTTCCGCGCCTCGTCACGAGCCTGCGCCAGAGTTTGGATGGGACCGCCAGGCGAAACGGAGATGATGATCTCCGCAGCTTGGGAGGAAGCAACGGCGAAGAGGAACAGCAGGATCAGGCGCATGTGCTTGTGTAACGGTGCCCGGCAGGTGCCGCAAGAATCAACACTGTGCTGAAATTGAAGTCATCCGCGCAGCCCATTCCAAAACCAGCCCTCCTCAGTAATTGACCGCCCGCCGGTTTTCCCTCATCATGTGCCCATGGCCATCATGACAGGACTTTCCGGAAACGAGATCTACTGCTTGAACCTCAAGGGGCTGAGCCCGGGGGAGCTGCTGGTGGGCAACAGCGTGCACTCCATGGGCTTCCTTGGCGGCATCGGCGCAGGCATCAGCGGCGTGTTCGGCGGAGAGGTTTCCCAGGTCACCGAGATCATCAACGAGGGGCGCAAGCAGTCCTTCCTCCGCATCATGCGCGAGGCGCAGCAGCATGGCGCGGTGGGCGTGACCGGTGTGACCAGCGACCTGCGTCGTTTTCAGGGGAATATCGAATTCCTGTCGGTGGCTTCTGCCGTGAACTCCCCCAACAAGCCTTCGAACGGCGGCATCTACTCCACGGCCGGTGACGGCCAGCAGCTTTACTGCCAGCTCGACGCCGGCTACTCGCCGCTCAGCTTTGTGTTTGGCAACGTGGCCTATTCCGTGGGCCTTGCCGGCGGCATCTTTGGGGCGCTGAAGAGCCTGGGCCGGGGCGAGATTCGCGAGTACAGCGACATCTTCAATCACACCCGCCATCTGGCCCTGCAACGCATTGTCAGGGAAGCCAAGGCTGTGGGCGCCAATGCCGTGGTCGGCATCGAAACGCGCGTCATGCCCTTCCAGGGCGTGCATGAAATGCTCATGATGGGCACCGCCTCCCACCATCCGGCGCTGGGGGCCTACGCCGCCGAGCCGGTGACCAGTGACCTCACTTGCGAGGAGATGTGGAACCTCGCAAGCATGGGCTACGCTCCCCTGAAGCTGGTGCTCGGCACCGCCGTTTACTCGCTCGGGCTTGTGGGTGGTTTGAAGTCCATGTTCAAGTCCTTCATCCGGGGCGAGATCAGCGACCTGACCTCGCTTGTGCATGACGCGCGAGAGCACGCCATCGGTCTCATCCGTGATGAAGCCCGCGCCATTGGCGCGGATGACGTGGTGGGCATCAAGACCCATATCCATGAGATCGGCAACCTGGTCGAGTTCATGGCCATTGGCACCGCCGTGAAACGTCTCCCCGGTGTCAGCGTACAAACCGCCCAGCTTCCACCCCAGGCCATCATGCAGGACCGCGACACCTGGATCAGCAGCGATGACATTTTCGGCAACGCCGCCGCCAGCCGCCGTGGCAGAGGCACCGAAAACACCGCCGCTTCCATGATCGGCAAGGTGATCGAGGCGGCGGGTTGATGCCGCGACGAAAGGCTGGCGAGGCCTATTTCTTCGCCTCGCCGCCGCCGGCGTTCGCCAGCGCCGCGTCTTCGGGCGGCAGGAAGCCTTTGAAGCGGGCCTTGTCGATGGCCTTCATATAGGCTTCCATCGGGCTCACCACTCCGTCACGCAGCTTTTGCCAGATGGTTTCGTCCATGAACTGCATGCCCTGGGCCTTGCCGCCGATGATCACGTCGTAGAGCTTTTGCGTGGCGCCTTCCCGGATGATCGAGGCCACGGCGGGGGTGGAGACCATCACTTCGTTCACCGCAACGCGACCTTTGCCGCCGGCGGTCTTCATCAGGAGCTGTGCCACCACGCCCTTCAGGGAGGCGGCGAGCATCGTGCGCACCTGGCTTTGCTGGTCGGAAGGGAACACGTCCACAATACGGTCAACGGTCTTGCGGGCGTTGTTGGTGTGCAAGGTGCCGAAGACCAGCAGACCGGTTTCGGCGGCGGTGAGCGCGAGCGCTATGGTTTCCAGGTCGCGCATTTCGCCCACGAGCACGATGTCAGCGTCTTCACGCAGGGCTGCGCGCAGACCGTCGGCGAAACTGGGTGTCTGGATTGGCACCTCACGCTGGGTGATGATGCTGCGCTTGTTACGATGCACGAATTCGATTGGCTCCTCGATCGTGATGATGTGGCGGCGGAAATTGATGTTGATGTAGTCCAGCAGGGCCGCAAGGGTCGTGGACTTGCCGGAGCCTGTGGGGCCTGTGACCAGCACCAGACCGCTGCGCAGATGGCCAAACTCTTTCACCACCTGGGGAATGCCAAGCTGCTCCAGGCTGGCGATCTTCGTGGGAATGATACGAAACACAGCCCCGAACCCAAACTGCTGGCGCAGGTAGTTGCAACGGAAGCGGCTGTCCTGATCCATCTCGTAGGCGAAGTCCAGGTCGCCTTTCTCCGCATACTTGTCCCACGCACGTTGATCACAGATTTCACGCATCATCGTCTCCATGCCCGGCCCGTCGAGAATCTCGTCGCCAATGGGCTTGATGCTGCCGTGGACACGGATCTTGGGGGGCTGGCCCTGGCTCAGGTGAAGGTCGGAACCGCCGAGCTCGATGAGCTTATGGAAGTAGGCGTCGATGATTGGCATGGCAGAAAGAGATTGGGATGGGGGCTGGGCTCAGCAAAAACGGGGCACTGGTGAATTCGGCGCTTGGCCCTTCATAAGAGGCTACGAATTGAAGAAGGCCTTCATGATCGCCTTGTCTTCGGCGCGCGACTCGCATTCCTGGCGGCTGATGGTGCCGCTGGTGTAAAGGTTGCGCAGCGAGTCATCCATGGTGATCATGCCCACGGATTTGCCCGTCTGCATGATGCCGTTGAGCATGAAGGTCTTGCCGTCGCGGATGGTGGCCGCCACGGCGGGTGTGTTGACCAGCAGTTCCAGGGCCATCGCACGACCGTTACCGTCGGTCCTGGGGATGAGCTGCTGGCTGATGATGCCGCGCAAGGATTCCGACACCATCACGCGAATCTGATCGCGCTGATCGGATGGGAACACGTCGAGCACGCGGTCCAGCGTTCGGGCGGAATTGCCGGTGTGCAGGGTGCCAAGCACCAAGTGGCCCGTTTCTGCGGCGGTGATGGCGAGCGAAATGGTTTCCAGGTCGCGCATTTCTCCCACCATGATCACGTCCGGATCTTCACGCAGCGCTCCGCGCAAGGCCGTTGCGAACGAGGCGGTGTGGGTGTGAACTTCGCGCTGGTTTACATGGCAGCTCTTCGGCTCGAACACGTACTCAATCGGGTCTTCAAGGGTGATGATGTGGTCCTGCCGCTCCTGGTTGATCGCGTCGATCAGCGCGGCGAGCGTCGTGGATTTGCCGCTGCCGACCGATCCGGTGACCAGCACAAGGCCGTTATGATAGCGGATCAGGGTGCGCACCACATCGGGCAGCCCAAGCTCATCAATCGAGCGAATGTGGGTGTTGATGATGCGGAACGCCATGTCGATCCCCAGGCGCTGCTGCACGACCGAGGCACGGAAGCGCCCGAAATCCGGTGAGTAGGCAAAATCCAGGTCGCCCTTGGTTTCCAACTGCTTGATCTGGGCTTCACCCAGGAAGGAGTAGGCCAGACGCTTGGAATCCTCCGGCGTCAGGTTCAGCGCCCGGTGGGTGTTGCTTTCCCAGATGGGCTGGAGGTTGCCATAGCGGCGCCAGATGGGCGGGGAGGCGGTGGCGAGGTGAAGGTCAGATGCATCGTATTGCACGCAGAACTTCAGGTAATCATCCACGGAATTGAGCACCGGAACGACCTGGGGTTCTTCAACGACAACAACACCTTGCGGGTCGGAGGATTCGGCGGTTTGCGACATGAGCGGTCAGACAGGGTCTTGGTCTTGGCGATTCAGGATCGTATCGAGGTAGTTCTGGGCGTGCTCCCGCAGGTGCGTGGAGGCGTAATTCGTCAACGCACGACGTGCGAGGTCGAAAATGAACCCGGCGGCAAAGGCGGTGACCCCGCGTTTTCTAGCGGGTTTGCCAGAATTGTCACTCCTAAACTTGGGCGGCAGCAAGATGCGGATGAAAAGCAGCCCGGCAATGGCACCGCCAGCCACCCACGCCCAGCGATGTTTGTCCAGGCTGCGGCGGGCAATCGCTGCCGGGCTCAATTGCACCTGCGCCAGGGCCGCCTCGCGGGTGATCGCGATGCGCGCCTCGCCCAATTCGGCCAGCAGGCGGCTCTTTACTTCGGCTGCGTCTCGTTTGCGACCCATGTGCGATCCTTTTCAAACTGGTTCAGGCTCTCTTCGAAAAGCTTCAGCCGCTGCAAGCGACGCTTCAGGCCCAGCAGCAGGATCATCGCGATGAGCAGGTGGGCTGCTCCAGCCCCTGCCGCCACGTATTCCCACGGCTGGTGCCACCACCCGGCGGCATACGAGATGGCGGCGGGAATCAGCAGCAGCCAGGCGCCGCCCAGGGCGCCCAGGCCGATCACCGCCATGATGGCCACCGTGGCGAGCTGGCCGCCCGCCTCCTGCACTTCAATTTGGAACAGCTTGCCACGCGCCGCGACGTAACGCAGCAGCGCCTGCACCAAGCCCCGCACCCGGTCCATGTTGGACCCCGGCGGTTCCGGCGGGGGCATTGGAGACGTCTCAGCCATGCGACATGCGTTGGTGGCCGATCAGCCAGGAGCCGACTAGCGGCGCAAAATCAGGCCCAGGAACAGGCCCACACCAAAGGCCGTGAGCACCGCTTGCACGGGCTTTTCACGAACGAATTTCTCACCCTCGGTGCGCAGGTCGGCGTACCGGTCACGCGCCTCGGTGAAGGCGTGGTCGGCGTATTCGCGAAATTCCCCGGCGTGCTGCCCGGCGGCGTCCTTGATCTGTTGCGCGCGCGCCTCGGCGGCGGCCCGCAGATCCTGCGCCTTGGCGGACGCTGCGGCGCGCAGCTCTTCAGCCGCCTTCATGGCGCTGGCTTTCGCCGTTTGAAAAGGATCAGTTCCAGGTGCGGAACCGAAAGCGGCATCGGAAGAGGTGGTCTCGCTCATGACAGAAAAAAGGAAGGGGGGGTTGGTCAACACGACCGCATTGATATCGCGGGCTATTAAACCCATGGCTGTGTGATTAGCGAGGGAAAAAGTACGGCTATGATCCACCCCGTCCAGGTTCTCGGAGCGGCTGGCAAACACCTTGACCGTCCCTGATTCAACCACCAAATAGGCCTTTCCATGCCGTTCTCCAGCCCGCTTCGCCCCTGCCTTCTCCCCAAGAGAAGGAGCCAGCCCTGCCCATCCCCGCGATGCTAGCACCGATGAAAATCCTGGTGATGGGCGCCAACGGCCGCCTGGGGAAGACGCTGGTGCGCCGCTATTCTCAGCAGGGGCTGGACGTTCAAGCGATTGGCCGGGCCGAACTTGATCTTGAGAAGCCGGACCGCGTCGCGGACACCCTTTCCCGCTACGATTTCGAGGTGCTCATCAACGCCGCCGGCAACACCGACGTGGATCACTGCGAGCTCAACCCTGCGAACGCCCGGCTCATCAATGCCGCCAGCCCCGCCGCCGCCGCCGCGCACTGCGCCCAACGAGGGGCGCGCTTTGTGCATGTGAGCACTGATTACGTTTTCGCCGGAGATCAGCCCGCAGCGCGCCGGGAAACCGACCCCACCGGCCCCATCAATCACTATGGCCGCAGCAAGCTGGAGGGCGAGCAGGCGGTGCTCGCCGCCCTGCCCGGGGCGCTCGTCACCCGCGTGGCCTGGCTGTTCGGCATTGAGAAGCCGAGCTTTCCGGATTGGATCATCAAGCAGGCCCTGGCGAAAGAGGATGTCGGGGCCGTGGATGACAAATGGTCCAACCCCACGTTTGCCGATGACATCACGGAGTGGCTGCTCGACCTTCTGCAACACCAGGCAGGCGGCGTGGTCCATCTTTGCAATCAAGGCGGCTGTTCGTGGCTGGAGTATGGGCAGGCCACCCTCGACATCGCGGCCAGCCTCGGCCTGCCTCTGAAGACCCGCGTTGCACGCGGCCACACCATGCAGGGATTCGCGCCATTCAAAGCCGCGCGGCCCCCCTTCACCACCATGGATACCGGTTTGTTCACCCGGCTCACGGGCACCACCCCGCGCCCCTGGCAGTCGGCGCTGGAAGACTACCTGCGCAGGCAGTATTCCCCGCCCTCCTGAAGGAAAACGCCAGTCACGCAGCCGTGACCTTGTCGAGAACACGTTTGCCCCACCAAAGGGTGAACAGGGCGGCGCTCCAGTTCACGAGGCTCACGCCCCACCAGACACCCCAGAGCTTCCATCCCAGGCCGAAGGCGAGGGCGTTGAACACAAGCAGGGGCGCCACAATCTGCCGGTAGAGCCCGATCCACAGCCCATAGGCCGGGCGCTTCAGGCCTTGCAGCATGAACACGGTCTGGAACAGGACGGGGTAGACGCACAAGGTGAGGGCGGCGACCGAAAGGTAGTTGGCGCCGTGTTCAATCACCAGCGGGTCGTGACTGAAGCGCCGCATGGCAAAATCGCGGAAGACATAGACAAGCACCCCTCCTGCGACCATCAGGCCCAGTCCGTAGCGAATGCAGGCGTGCCAGGCCTCCTGCACACGATCGAGGCGGCCCGCGCCGTTGTTCTGGCCGGTGAGCGCGAGCACGGCAAAGTTCAGGCCGATCGTCGGCAGCAGCACAATCTGCTCGACCCGCGTGGCGATGCCATAACCCGCCACAGCTTCATTGCTGAACTGCGCCACGTACCAGGTGATCACGTACACGCCCAGCGCCACCGCCGCCATGTTCAGGGCCGCCGGCAGCGCCTGGCCCGTGATCTCGCGGATGACCGCCCACCGGGGCTTGAAATGCGCGGCGGTGATGCCCTGGCACAGATCGCTGCGCGAGATGAAATACAGCAGCACCAAGGTCTCCCCAAGCTGGATCACCGAGGTGGCCATCCCAATGCCAGCCACCCCCAACGGCGGCAATCCCAGCCAGCCATAGATGAACAAGGGGTTGAGCACGCAGTTGCCCAGGAAGCTGCCGATCAGCACGTTGCGGTAAAGCCTGGTCTGGCCCTGCGCATTGAGCACGGAATTGAGCGTCATCTGCAGAATGAAGAACACCCCGCCCAGGTAGATCATGTTCATGAAAGCCAGGGCCGTGTCCAGGTTCTCGCCCTCCGCGTTTAGAAGTCGAAACAAGCCCGGAGCCGTTCTCCAGCCAATGAAGCTCACCAGCAAACCCGCGAGGCATGCGAACACCACCGCCTGGGCAAAGTACAAGCGCGCACCCTCCTTGTCCTTCTTGCCAAGCGCATTGGAGATGAGGGCCGTGGTGCCGTTGCTGATGCCGCTGCCCACCGCAACCAGGAGCAGGAACAAGGCGAACGAACGGCTCATGCCGCTCTGCGCGCTGGTCGAAATCAGGCCTGCGAAGTACGTGTCCACGACATTGTACATCGTGTTAAAGAACAGCCCGATGCTCGCCGGAACAGCGATGCGGCGGACAAGTTGGGGGATGGGGTCTTCGACAAGATTCATGTGAGAGCAAAACGAACGGCAGGGAAAAACGGGGGCGGTCCTTTATGTCCCCACCGCCCCTTTGCAATCCTTCTTGGAAGGCTGGAGGGATTCGAGAATCCAGCTCATGGAAGTGATTCCCCGGGCAACCCCGCAAGGCGGGAGGGCGCAAACGCGCTGGATTAAATCAACATTCGATGACGTTCACCGCGAGACCGCCACGCGAGGTCTCCTTGTATTTGGTGCTCATGTCGGCCCCCGTCTGGCGCATGGTGGCGATGACTTTATCGAGCGAGACGCGATGCGTGCCGTCGCCGCGCAGGGCGAGGCGCGCGGCGTTGATGGCTTTCACGGCGCCCATGGCGTTGCGCTCGATGCAGGGCACCTGCACAAGCCCGCCGATAGGGTCGCACGTCAGCCCGAGGGTGTGCTCCATGCCGATCTCCGCCGCGTTTTCCACTTGCGGCACGGTGCCGCCGAGGGCTTCGCACAAGGCGCCCGCCGCCATCGAGCAGGCGACGCCGACTTCGCCCTGGCAGCCGACTTCCGCGCCGGAGATGGAGGCGTTCAATTTGTAGAGCATCCCAATCGCGCCCACAGTGAGGAGGAAGCGCACGATGCGGTCATCGTCCGCGCCATCGCAATCCCGGGCGAAATAATGCAGCACCGCCGGAATAATCCCCGCCGCCCCATTCGTCGGCGCGGTGACGACGCGCCCGCCCGCAGCGTTCTCCTCGTTCACGGCCATCGCCCACAGGCTCACCCAGTCGAGCGCGGTGAGCGGATCGCGCAGGGCTGCGGTGGGATTGGCGCTGAGTTCGCAAAAAAGGCGCGGAGCGCGGCGGGCGACCCTGAGCCCGCCTGGCAGAATGCCGTCGCAACGGCAGCCGCGTTCGACGCACGCCTGCATCGCGCGCCACACACGGAGCAGCCCCGCCCGCGTCTCCGTTTCGGGCCGCCAGCAGGCTTCGTTGCGCAGCGCCATCTCGCTCACGCTCAGGCCCGACTCTTGCCCGAGCCGCAGCAGGTCGTCGCCGTGGCGGAAGGGAAACGGCACCGCGCCCGCCGTCGATGCGAGCGGGTCATCCGCCGCTTCTTTTTCCCCGATGACGAAACCACCGCCGACACTGTAGTAAGTCTTCGCGAGCAACTCCGCGCCCGCCGCATCGCGCGCGACAAAACGCAGCCCGTTCGGATGCGCCGGCAGGGACTCAGCGCGGTGAAAAAGCAAATCGCGCGGCTCATCGAATGCGATCTCCCGCCCGCCATGCAGCCGCAGCGTCTTCGCCACGCGGATGCGCTCAATGCGCGCTGGCACCGTATCCACATCCACTCCCTCTGGCGTCTCGCCTTCAAGCCCGAGCAGCACCGCCTTGTCGGTTCCGTGCCCTTTGCCCGTGAGCGCCAGCGAGCCGTAGAGATGCGCCTCGACGCGCTCCGTGAGCGTCAGCTCGCCGACCTCCGAGATCTGCTGTGTAAAACGCAAGCCCGCCCGCATCGGCCCGACCGTGTGCGAACTGCTCGGCCCGATGCCGATCGTGAAAAGATCGAGAACGCTGATGTGCGTGTTCATGCTCAGAGGACGGGAGCTCCGGAAAGGTCGATCAGAATTTTGACCTGGCGTCCGGGTAACCAACCTTTTGCAGCTTCACATCCCGGAAGCAAGCTCGGCCGCTGGCAAGGCTGCCGCGCCCGCCAATTTGCAACCGGAGGCTGACGGACGAGGGGTCTTGCTTCGTGGTGAAAGGCAGCACAAGGCGAGTCCAATCCACCGAGCCCGAGAGATCCTTGGTGGATTGCGAATCGCCTGCCGCGATGAGCGCGGAGTATTTCCCACCCGTTTGCTCGACCTTCACGCGAACCGTCTTTACTTCGGCGGTGAAGACGTAGTTAGAAGACGGTTGCAGCGGTGCCTCAAAACAGATCGAAGCATGGTTCCCCGAGGCGCAGTCCAGCGTGAAAGTGCCGCCATCGCTTTCCGCATAGCGCGCCGTCGTCTTCGTGCTGCCACTCCAGCTCTCCAAGTGCCACGGCTTGGCATCTTTCGAAATCTCGCCTGCGCGCAGTTCTGCAGGGAGGATCGTGGGGCCGAGCTGGGCATGCGTCAGGTCACCTTTCATGAGCTCATAGACCCACCCTGGATACTCGCCTTTGGGCAGCGGGCTGGTGGAGTATTTGCGGCCGGATCGCTTCGCCTCATCCCGCATCGGGCCGTGCTTCCACGCCACCTCGCCATGCCCCACGAAACCGTCACCGTCAGGGACTTGGCAGTTCAGAATGTCTTTGTACCACTCCATGTAACCACGGAAGGTATCCTGCAGGCGCCACGCCTTTGCCTGGCTGTAGTGGGCATCATAGTTGCCAGAGCCGTGCAGGGCGCCCTTGGGCAGTTTCACACCGCTCTTGCTGCCGTAAAAGCCATCCAGCCCATGCATCCATTCGTGCAGGAACACCTCATCCCTCGGGTTCATTCCTGAGGCGCTGCCGACGGCGAACGTCCCCGCTCCCAGCGTGCCATTGAAGCCGCCGACACCGTAGCCAGCCCTCGGGATCTTGTAGCCGGAGGCGCTGTCGAAATAGAGGAAGTAATAGCCCACGCTGTCGAACTCTCCGGGCTTGGCGATGGAGGCGAGTTCATTGCCCAGTTCCTCGCCCATGTATTCCGCGCTATCGCGGCGTTTCGGCGCGAAACAATGCAATGGCTCGTTAGACACGATGACGGCGGGCGTGAACTTCACTTTGCCGCGCGTGATGTCATGCACCATGTCGGGTGTTTGAATCTCAAAGCAGTGCCTGGCTTTCGCGATGTCGTCCTCCGTCATCTCCGCGCGAATCGGCAGGAACAGCGGGTGATAGGTGTCGCTGTAGCGTTTGATGATGAGCAGCACCTTGAATTCGATCTCCGGCTTTGCCGCATAGAAGTCCACCACCTTCGCCACTTCATCCGCCAGTTGCAAAGGCCACGTCTTGTCTTTGGCAAACGTCGGGTTCTCGGCGGTGCGAATTTTCACGCGCCGCATGAATTCCTCATTGAACGGCGATCCCACCTTGCCGAGTTGCGGGTACTTGGCGACCGCCTGCGCAGAAACGTCTTTGGAAGGGACCTGCGTCCATGCGGGCATGCAAAGGAAGGCAAGAGGGAGGGTGATGAGGAGCGATTTCATGGATGGCTGCAAGCAGGAGCGCGGTGCCGGGAGCGCATGAATCGCGGAGCGGCCGCTGCTTGCCAATTTGACTTCGCGCCGCCACTGGCCGAAATTTTCGGCCAGTTCAAACCGTCGCCTTTTTGATGCAACCCATCCGCCGCCTTAACCTGAGTGAACAGGCGGCGCAGCACTTGCGCGAGGGCTTTCAAGCTGGGCGCTGGTCAGGAAAACTGCCGGGAATCTGGCTGCTGGCCAAGGAGCTGGGGGTCTCCCGCGACACCGTGCGCGACGCTCTGCGGCTGCTGGAGGAAGAGGGCCTGGTGACAAACTGCGGCGCGGGTAAAAGCCGCGCCGTCAACAAGGACGGCAGCGTCCCTGTGCGCCGCTTGCTGCGTTTGGGCATCCTGCTGCCATCGCCACTGGAGAAGGACAACGCCCATACTCACGAGCTGATTTACTCCGTCAAGCAGGCCATCGAAGCACTGGGACACCTGTGCTTCATCGCGCCAAAGTCATCCCAGCAGCTTCGCCACCGGATTGAGCGCATCCGGCGTTACATGGCCGACTGCCAGGCGGATGCCTGGATTGTCTATTCCGCCAGGCGCGAGGTTCTGGAAATGGTCTCCACCAGCGCTCTTCCCATCCTCGCTCTGGGTGGCGAGTCGACAGGATTGCCGATGGCTTCCTCGCGTTCCGATCTGGCGGCTCCGATGCGGGCTTGTGTGGATTGTCTCGTTCGGCGCAAGCACCAGAGCATCGTGCTCATCTGCCCTCCCAACTGGCGCCACCCCAGGCCCAATGCCTCAGCTCAAGCCTTCATCGAACGCCTTCGGCATCATGGGATCCGCGCTGATGCGCGTTACAATCTCCCGGAGTGGGAACACACGCCGGAGGGGCTGGGCGCCCTGCTTGAAGCCCTGGCGTTTGCCACCCCACCCACCGCCCTCCTCGTCGTGGAGCCAGAGTGCATCGGGCCCGTGCTGGTCTTCCTGGCCGGGCGTGGCATGCGCGTCCCGGACCATGTGTCGGTGGTCAGCATCCTGCCCGACCCCATGCAGACATTTTACAGCCCCGCCATTGCCCATTTCCAGTGGCCCATCCAACCCCATGTAAAAAGGATCGTCCAATGGGTGAATGCGCTCGCCCGTGGTGAATCGGATCGGAAAACCAACACAACCGAGCCGACCTTCGTCCGAGCAGAATCTATAGGCCTGAGATTTGGCAGCCTGTGAAACAAAAGATGGTCAAGCGCTGACAACGGCAAGCCCGCCATGACCGAGGGGCGCTGGCCGGAGGACAAAGCAGCCTGCGGTGAACCGGGGTGGGAGCCGAGAGCGAAGTCGCGAACTACGCCCTCCGCCGTTGTTCCTACAATCCCCGCGTCTTGATCTCCTCCTGAATCTGCGCCAGGAAATCCGCCAGCGGCTTCACACCGAGGTCGCCGCGCTTTTGATGGCGCACGGCAACGACGCCGTCTTCGGCTTCCTTCTGGCCGACAACGAGCATGTAGGGCACCTTCTCGAGCTGGGCGTTGCGGATCTTGGCACCGATCTTGTCGGAGGTGGTGTCGAGGGTCACGCGGACACCGGCATCGTTGAGGGTCTTGTACACGCCCTGGGCAAACTCATCGGCCTTTTCGGAGATGGTGAGGACGCGCACCTGCTCGGGTGAAAGCCACACGGGGAAGGCGCCGGCGAAGTGCTCGATCAGCACGCCGGTGAAACGCTCCATGCTGCCGAAGGGGGCGCGGTGGATCATCACCGGGCGATGCTTCTGGCCGTCCGCGCCAGTGTATTCGAGATCAAAGCGAACCGGGTTGTTGTAGTCCACCTGCACGGTGCCGAGCTGCCATTCGCGACCGATGACGTCCTTGACCACGAAGTCGATCTTCGGGCCGTAGAAGGCGGCTTCGCCGGGCTCCTCGGTAAAGGACACC
>CAINXC010000716.1 GCA_903854655.1 uncultured Verrucomicrobiota bacterium
ATATTCGGCACCATCCTCCCGTGGCTGTGCTCGCTGTGGTGCGTGTATTACAGCGTTGCCTTTGGGCTTCGAAACGGCGCGAGTGCGGGCAACTGCCTCGTGGCGCTTTCCTTCACCGGCACCCTCCTGCGCCTCACTGTGCTGCACCCATGCCACGCCTTCTTCATGGCGGCGTGGGACATGGGGGAGTTTTCCTCACTGCGCAACAGCGCCATAGGATTTCTTTCAAACACCACTCAACTCGGCGGGAGCTTCTTGGGCTGGATGAATTTGAGCGCCGCTTCCCCCAGTGCTTCTTCACCGTTTTCGTGGGCCTGCTGCCGGGTGATGTCTCGGTTTCAGAGGGCGGATTCTGGTTGCTCAACCATGCCGTGCGCACCTGCCAGGGGGAGGTGCGGAACAATCAGTTTGGCGTCGCCCTGATCATCGACCCCTCCACCCACGGAGCCGGTCTCAGCCTGGGACATGGAATAGCGGCCCTGGTTTCCAATGAGCAGGCAAGGGAGCTGCTGCGGCGGGTCACGCCCGCCCTGTGGCACGGCGACTACGCACGGGCCATCACAGGCGTGGTGAAAGGCTTCGACAAGCTTTTGCGCAAGCAAGGTCGCGCCCGCCAGCGCCCATCATTGCTAGGGTGGGCCAAACCCAAAACGCTGTTTGGCTTCGAGCTGGCAGCGCCTGCAGAGAAGCCAGCGGTGGAGGTGGAACCATGAATGCCTCCCTCCGCCCTTTGCCATGGCTGGCGGTTCTTTTGATCGCCATCGTCCCAGGCCTGATCCAGATGCCAATGGCACATGCGGAGGACGACCCGGCGCTGCCGATGCCCCGGTGGACCAAGGAGGAACTCGAATCCATGCGGGCCAACCCGGCCCGCCCGCCTTTGCTGGGTGAATTGATTGGCCAGGAGGAAACTCCTGCGGACCAAGATCAGCCGCCGGCAGAAAACGGACTGGTGGGGGATTCGCCGGAGCGAAGCCAGCCCAGCGCCGATTTGTCCCGGTTCCTCCCCCCCTCGCTGCTCCGGCCCACCCCTCCCCTTCCCTCCCAGCCGCTGCTTTCTTCAACGGCGACCTCGCTGACGGAGGTCCCCCCGGAGGTCTTGAACTACTGCTTTGAGCGGCCCTCAACCGTCCACCTCATGGACCCCAACCATGAACTTTCCGAAACCACCGCCGAGGATTTCGAGCGCTTCCTGGTCTTTCACGCCACGGATGCACAAATCCCGTTGAAGCTGATCATCATCGGCCGGACTCAAACGCTACCTGCCGAGGTGAACCTCTCAAAGGTGGCGGGAGGCAGCACCTCTCCGACTCAAAACGCACTTGTGGTGTGCCCGTATGGCGAGGTCTGGCGCACGCGCCTGTTCGTCAGCCGCCCCATCCTCGACGCCGTGCCCGCCGACTACCTGAACAGCCTGCTATACGACTGCATTCGCGACGGCCAGAGGGCCACGGACCCGGACGAACAGCTCCACCGGCTCCTGGTCCGCCTTTCCGTCCGCATGTTCTGGATGCAGCGCATGCTCGCCACCGCCCCCGCAACCGCCCCAGTGAGCGCCAAAGCACCTTCCCCCAGCAAAAGCCAGCCGCTTGCTGAGGTCCCCCCCCCTGGGGGTGCCCCGGTCCACAGCCTGCCTGCGCAGTCGTGGCTCAGTCGCACCTTCGGCGGCTCCGCCCCTGGCCTCCTGTCGCTGCTGGGATTCGCGGCCTACGCCTCCTGGCGCTGGCACCGCCACAAGCTGCGCCATTATCAGTGGCTGCTGCCGGAGCCCCACCCCACGGCCATCCCCGCCTTCGGCGGAGCCTCGTGCGCGGGTGGTGTGTCGATCCACTACCGCTGATTTGGCGGGCTGGGAGAGACCTGCCTGGCAATAAATCGGGGTTCCCTCCACTTTATTCTGGAACGAATCCTGAATTTCCGGTCTAATCACTTCGGCAGGTCACCTCGGCTTGGTGGCCTGCCCCATACATAAACAAGATAATCCAACCGCAATCATACAATGAAAACACGTTATAGGCAGGGTTTCACCCTGATTGAACTACTGGTGGTGATCACCATCATCGCCATTCTGGCGAGCCTCGCCGTGCCCGCCTACAATGGCGTGCAGGAAAAGGCCCGCCAGATGCAGGCAACCAACAACTGCAGGCAGATCATCATCTCCCTGAAGTCCTACGCTGGTGACAACAGCGGCAACTACCCGGACTTCAACAAGGCCGATCCGCCGCAGACCGCCAACGATGCCTTCCGCCTGCTCATCAAGGCTGGTCTGCTTGAAGACGAACGCGTCTTTAGCTGCCCAGCCAGCCCCTACGTGGGCGACAACAACCTGGGCGAACCCCCGGAATACTCGGAAGCTCTTGGGCCAAGCGAGTGCCACTGGTGTTTGACCAAGGGCCTCACAGACTCCGCTTCCGGCAATGCCCCGGTGGTGTTCGAAAACGCCGTCAGCAACTCCTGGCCTCCAGCCTGGAACTGCGATGTGGCGGGCCAGGCCAAGGAAGGTCGCGCCTGGAAGGGCGGCAAGATCGTCATCGGCCGCAATGACGGCAGCGTGCAAACCGAAAAGCTGGAAGCAGCCAAGGGTGACAACGTGAGCTTGCAAAAGAACAGCCAGGGCAAGGATCTCTTCACCCTGTTCGCTGATCAGGGCGAGTTCCTGGACATTCAGAAATAATCCATCCGCCCGCAACCGGGCGAACACGACTCACGAGGCGCCGCAGGAGCAATCCTGCGGCGCTTTTTTGTGAAAGTTGATGGCCCGAAAACCTCTCGATGCGAATGGCGAGGCCCTCAGGCTGTCAACTATCCACGCTCAGATGACCTCCCCGCGAACGGCGGTGCGGCTGGTGATGATGCCGGTGTCCGCCACTTTCTTCCAGAGCGCGAAGTGGTCGCTGCCGTAGTGCTCCTCCACGGCGTCCCGGTCTCGGTAAAGCTCGGACAGGGCAAAAACATTCGTCTTCTCCAGGTGGCGCGACACTTCAAAGCGCAGGCAGCCCGGCTCCTCGCGGGAGGAGGCAGCGTTCGCTGTGATAGCGCTGACAAACTCGTCCACGCGGTTGGGATCGACTTCCAGAATGACAGTGATGGAGATCATGCGCCTGAATTGACGGGAGAATCACAAAAGTTGCAAGCCTCTGTCCACGTATGAAGGTGCTCGAATCCCAAACGCCACCCTTTTGTTACGCCTCATGAAAACCGGTCTGCCTCTGTTCCTTGGTCTCGCGCTCACTGCCGCACTCTGCGCTGCTGACGACAAACCAGCCCCTCCAGCCCCCGCCCCCAAGCCGGGC
>CAINXC010000717.1 GCA_903854655.1 uncultured Verrucomicrobiota bacterium
CGCAACAACCTTTCTACCATCCGCCCCATGAATCGCAAAAGACTGGGACGCAGCGGACTCGTGGTGACGGACATCTGCATGGGCACGATGACCTTCGGCCTGCAGGCCGATGAGAAGACCTCCTTCGCCATCATGGACCGGGCGCTGGAGGCCGGCATTGATTTCTTCGACACCGCCGAAATGTACCCGGTGCCGCCCAGCGCGGAGAAATTCGGCATCACCGAGGAGGTCGTGGGCCGCTGGCTCAAGAACCAGAACCGCGAGCGCCTCATCCTCGCCACCAAGATCACCGGCCCCGGCCACGGCTGGTTCCGCCCGCCGGTGCGCGGCGGCTTCACTTTCCTGGACCGCCGCCAGATCCACCGCTCCTGCGAAGACAGCCTGCGCCGCCTGCAGACCGATTACATCGACCTCTACCAGACCCACTGGCCCGATCACGGCATGCGCCACGAGGACACGCTGGCGGCCCTCACCGAACTGGTGGAGCAGGGCAAGGTGCGCGCCATCGGCTGCAGCAACGAAACCTCCTGGGGCCTCATGAAGAACCTCTGGGAGGCCGAGAAGCACGGCCTGCAGCGCATGGACACGGTGCAGAACAACTTCAGCCTCATCAACCGCCGCTGCGAGAGCGAGCTGGCCCAGGTCTGCCGCCAGGAAGGCGTGAGCCTGCTGCCCTACTCCCCGCTGGGCGGCGGCGTGCTCACCGGCAAGTACAACGACGGTGCCCTGCCCGAAGGCGCGCGCTTCAGCTACTACGTCAAGCATGGCGAGCCGCGCCAGAAGCGCATGGCCGCGCGCTTCCTCAACGACCGAACGGTCGAAACCACCAGGCGACTGCAAGTCATCGCCCGCGATCTCGGCATCAGCGCCGCCGCGCTCGCCGTGGCCTGGAGCAAGCAGCATGATTTCGTCGCCAGCACCATCATCGGCGCCACCACCGTGGCCCAGCTCGAAGAGAGCCTCCAGGCGGTCGATCTGGTGCTCGATGCCGCCACCCTCCAGAGGATCAACGAAATCGACGAAGCCATCCCCTGCCCGATGACCGAAGACGGCCTGCGGCGGCTGTAAACGGGTCTTTTGCAAGAAGCCCGCCCCTGTGGCGGCCCCCCTATGTCAGGGAAATTTGACAATAATTGATACTTTCCGAGCACTGCCCGCAAAACTGTGCTATGACTGACGTCCTATGGCAACAGCAAGCAAGACACGTTTTTCACGTCGGGTTACCGATCATGTTACGGACGAACTGGTCAATGTCCTGTCGAACAGCGAAACCTTTGAGTTCAAAGTTCTGTTCATGAAGGTTTATGACGGCTTGAAGCTCAAGAACGCCGTCAGCGGCGGGGAAGAGATGCTGCGACTGCGCTGCTATGAGAAGCTCCAGGGCCTGACCAACCGTGGTCTGGTTCGCAAGACCGGCAAGTCCTACCTGGGCCTGAAGGGCCTTGAACAGGCCTCCAGCGTGTTCCAGTTCGCCAAGATGGACGCAGCGGCCGCAGCCGCCGGCGCGGCCACGGCAGCTTCTGCGGCTGCTACCGCCACAGCCACAGCCTGAGCACCAGCCAGTCAATGATTTGACAACGCGAGGCGGGTCCCGCGCACCAAGGTGCGCTTCCCTCCTCGCGTTTTCTGCTGACCGCACGTCCCCTTTTTCCATGAGGGAGACTTTCGTGCGCCCGGCAGCAGGCCTCATCGCGGGCGCCAGAGCACGGGCTCAACGAGCGGAGCGAGTGAACCGTATCCACGCTCCGTGTTCGCGGCTGGTGTACAGCAAGACTCTAGTCCTGCGGGGTGGGGTGATTCATCGAGCCCGATTCTGCGAGCCTCCCCGGAGTTGCTGCCGAACCCGATGAGCCTGGGCTCGTGCCCGTGTTCCACCTGTTGTGGAGCGACGGGCAGCGGGAGAAACCTTCCGCCGCACCGCCGACTGAAGTCCAATGCCATCAGGGAAAAGGGACAGGAGTAAGGGCGTAAAGGCAGGCGCCATCAAGGATCTGGCGTGATCGGATACGCGGCCACGAGCAGACCGTCTTGCGCAGGCCGC
>CAINXC010000718.1 GCA_903854655.1 uncultured Verrucomicrobiota bacterium
CGGTCACGGTGATGGGACCCGAGGCGGGAATGAAGATGATCGAAGGCATGGACAAGGTGGCCTGTTACCTCGTCCGCAAGCCTGGAGACAAGATCGAGATCCGCGAGTCCTCCCGCTGGGTGGAGCTGGCGCATGAGGCGGGGAAGTGATGGCTTTGACAAGAGGCAGTTTGTGAAACATCTTGTTTCACATGAAAACGGCTTCAGTCCGCGAACTACGTCTCGATTTTGCCCGCTTGTCGAAGTGGATCGAGGGAGGGGAAACCGTAACGATTACCAAAAGGGGGCAGGCATTTGCCACACTCGTGCCCACCAAAGACAGGAAAACGGCAAAGACTTTCAAGGTGCCCGATTTCGCGGCACAAATGCGCGAGGTTTTTGGTAATCGCATGCTCAGCGAGGAAGATTCCATGGCGGTCCGGGAAGGGATGCGGGGAGAACGATGAAGGCCTATGCCGACACCGGCTTGTTGATCTCGCTCTACCTGCCCGAGACTACAACGGCTGCTGCGCAAGCCGCCGTTTCCAGCTTGTCATCACCGCTGCCCCTTCTGCCTCTGGGACTGCTGGAACTGCGCAATGCCCTTAATTTTGCAATCAACCGTGGACGAATTACCGCCAGCGAACGTGACCTTTTGGGCAAAAATTTGGAAGGCCAGATTCGCTCCGGCTTTTTTACGTTGGTGAATCTGCCTTCCGCTGAACTGCATGAGAAGGCGAGGGAACTCAGCGACCGACACACCCCCTTGCTCGCCACCCGCAGCCTTGATCTCCTGCATGTTGCGGCCGCCTTGCTGCTCGGAGCTGATACGCTGCTGTCTTTTGATGCCAGGCAGTGCCGGGCTGCGGTTGCTGAGGGACTGGTAGTTGTTCCGTGAACAGGCCGTTCTGTGGGAACAGCAAGCCTGACTCGACCCAAAACTTGCGCCCCGGCACATTGCCTTATTGACCTCACGCAGCCTCTCTGGCTTGCTCTGGGCAGTGCATTCCGACCCCACCTCCCTGCTCCTTCTCGCCACGGCGTCTGTCGTGGTGCTCATTGTCTTGATCGCCTGGCTGCGAATCAACGCCTTCCTGGCCTTGCTGCTGGGAGCGCTGGTGATGGGGCTGGGATCAGGGATGGAGCCTGGACTGGTGGTCAAGGCGTTTCAGGATGGCATGGGGGCCACGCTGGGCGGGATCGCCGGGGTGTTGGGGCTAGGGACCATTCTCGGGGGGCTGCTGGCGGCCTCGGGTGGAGCGGAGGTGCTGGCGAAAGCTCTGATCAATCTGTTTGGCCCGAAGCGGGTGCACTTGTGCCTCATGGCGCTGGGCCTGTGCATCGGGCTCACGAGCTGGTTCGCGGTCGGCCTGGTGATGCTGGTGCCCATCCTGCTCACCCTGGCGAAGGAGACCAAGGAGCCCTTCCTCAAGCTCGCCATCCCGCTGCTGGCGGTGCTATCGATCATGCATGGCGTGATGCCGCCTCACCCTGGGCCGCTGGTGGCCATCACAGCCCTGCATGCCAGCCTGGGCAAGGTCATGCTCTGGGGCTTGCTGGTGGCCGTCCCGGTGGCCGCGATCTCCGGGCCCATTTTCGCCCGCTGGGCGGTGAAGCATGTGGAGGCGCACGCCCCGGAACCACCAGCGGTCGATCCGAATGTTGAGGCCCGTCAACACCCCACCCTGGGCCGCACCGTGGCGTCCCTGGCCGTGCCGATTCTGCTCCTGCTCTCGCAGACGGCGGTGGAAGTCTCCCTGGCGGTGGCGCCTGCAAGCGCTCATCCCGCCCTGAACGCCATTCGCAGCGTGACCGCCGTGATCGGCGACCCCACAGTCGCCCTCGGTCTTTCCGTTCTGTTTGCCGCCTGGGCCTTTGGGTTCACTCGTCAGGAAGCCTTGAGCGCGGGCGAGAAATCCATCGCGGTTGTCGGCATGACCCTGCTCGTGGTGGGTGGCGGCGGCGGCTTCAACCGCGTGCTGAAGGAAAGCGGCGCGGCAGACGCCATCGGCGGGCTGGCCAGCCAGGCGCACCTCTCGCCACTGCTGTTTGGCTGGCTCTGCGCCGCCATGATCCGCGTGGCCACCGGCTCCGCCACCGTGGCCATCGTGACCGCCAGCGGCATGGTTGCGCCCTTGGTCCTGGGCAACCCGCATGTGAACCGTGAGCTGGTCGTGGTCGGCATCGGCTGCGGCTCGCTGTTCCTTTCCCACCTCAATGACGGCGGTTTCTGGATCGTGAAGGAGACGCTCGGGCTGTCGGTCGCGCAAACCTTGCGCACCTGGACGATCACCGAAACGCTGGTGGGCATCACAGGGCTGATTGTGGTGTGGGCCCTGAGCCTGGTTTTCTAAGAACGCCTCGCTCCGCCCTTGATTTCGCTGCCGTCTTCCGCCACCTCCGGGGATGCAGCTTATCAGCGGAACCCAGATTGCCAGCCAGGTCCTCGAAGAATGCCAGCGCGAGATCGCGGAACTGGCCGCACGAGGACTGAAGCCGGGCCTGGCGGTCATCCTCGTGGGCGATGATCCGGCCTCGCGGGCCTATGTGCGGTCCAAGGACAAAAAGTGCAAAGACCTGGGTCTGCACTCGGTGAAGGTCGAGCTGCCCGCGACCACGACTCAGGACGAACTGCTGGCGCAGGTGCGCCGTTTCAACGCCGACCCTGCCATCCATGGCATCCTCGTGCAGAGCCCGCCGCCGAAGCACATCGACGAGGCGGTGATCGTGCGCGCCATTGATCCGATGAAGGACGTGGACGGCTTCCATCCCGTCAACGTCGCCAAGCTGGCGCTGGAAGATCCCACCGGCTTCGTGCCGTGCACACCGCTCGGCTGCCAGCGGCTGCTGATCGCTGCGGGCATCGAGACCGATGGCGCGAATGTCGTCGTCGTGGGCCGCAGCATGATCGTCGGCAAGCCCATGGCCCTGCTCATGATGGCCAAGGGCAAGGGCGCCAATGCGACGGTCACCGTGGCGCACTCGCGCACCCGCGATCTCGTCGGCGTGTGCCAGCGGGCCGACATCATCATCGCCGCGATTGGCCGGCCGGAGTTCATCAAGGCCCAGCACGTGCGCGAAGGCGCCGTGGTCATCGACGTGGGCATCAACCGCGTGGACGCGCCCGGCACCGAGAAAGGCTACAAGCTCGTGGGCGATGTCGCCTTCGACGAGGTCGCCCCCAAATGCCGCGCCATCACCCCCGTCCCCGGCGGTGTCGGGCCCATGACGATCGCCATGCTCATGAGCAACACGATCAAGGCGTGCCGGCAGTTGGGGTAGGCTGATTGCTCCTGGGAACGCCAATCTCCTGATTGGCATCGTTCAGCGCTCATCCGAGCCAATCAGGAGATTGGCGTTCCCAGGGCTCCGCTGCGGACTTCCGCCATGCCCGCAGCAGGCTGCCTATCGCCAGTACATGCACCGGAACGGATGATCATCGATCAGGTTCGCCTGCACGCCGCCGAGCTTGTCGGCGTGATAGAACTGCACGCCCACATAAAAATACACTGGGATAATGGGGGCCGCCTCGCTGATGAGCTGCTTCTCCAGGCGCTGGAAGATCGCCTGGCGTTTGGCGACATCGCCTTCGGCGGCGGCATCGACCACGCCTTGATCGTACTCCTTGCTCTCCCAGCCGGTGCGGTTGTTGCCGTTGCCGGTGGTGAACATTTCCAGGAAGGTGTTGGGGTCGTTGTAATCGCCCACCCAACTGCTGCGGCACATGTCGTAACGAAGCTCGCGCAGCGAGGCGAGCCAGATCTTCTGCTCCTGCTTGGTGAGGCCCACTTCAATGCCGAGGTTCTCCTTCCACATGGATTGCAACTCGACCGCGATGTTCTTTTCCACGCCCAGCGGCAGGTACAGGTACTCGATCCGTGGAAAGCCTTTGCCACCGGGGAAGCCTGCCTGCGCCAGCAGCTCGCGCGCGGCCTTGGGATCGAAGGGAAGGCCGGGCGGGGGCTGGTAATTCTGCCCGGCACCGGGCGGCGTGAGGCTTTGTGCCACAGGCTCGCCGAGCTGGGTGATCTTCTCGACGATGAGCCGCTTGTCGATGGCCATGGCCAGGGCGCGGCGCACGCGCGGATCGGTGAAGGGGGGCTTGGTGACGTTGAGGCGGATGAACCAGGTGCCAAGAAAGGGGCCGGTGTGAAACCAGGTCTGCTGCTTGAGTTTCGCCGTGAGCGAGGTGGGCACCATGCCCTTGTCCATCATGAGATCAGCCCCGCCGGTCATGAAGTAATTCAGCGCCGTGTTGGCATCCGTGATGGGCATGATCTCCACCGTGGCCATCTTCACGTTCGCGGCGTCCCAGTAGAGCGGATTCTTCTTCAGGCGGATGTGGTCATCGAGCTTCCACTCGTCCATGAGGTATGGGCCGTTGCCCATCACGGTGCCGGGTTTGATCCAGCGCGAGCCGTATTTTTTCACCACCTGCATAGGCACCGGGGCGAGCGTGGAAAAAGCGCACATGTCGATGAAGAATGGCGTGGGGTTTTGCAGGTCCACGCTCAGCGTCTTCGGATCCAATGCATGTGCGCCCACTTGCGTGAAGTCCTTCAGTGTTCCCTCGTTGTAAGCCTTCGCGTTCTTGATCAGATAAAGCTGGCTGGCGTACTCCGCGCCCAGGTCGGGCTCCAGTGCGCGCTGCCAGGACTGCACGAAATCGTTAGCCGTCACCGGCTCGCCGTTGCTCCAGCGGGCAGCTTCGCGAATGTGAAAGACATAGTGCTTCTTGTCCTCGCTTACCTCCCACTTCTCTGCCGATCCTGGCTCGGGCCGCCCCTTGTCATTGACCCGGCAAAGCCCCTCAAACAAGGATTCCTCAATGCGCATGCTCACCTGATCGGTGATCATCGCCGGGTCGATGGATTCCGGCTCGGCGCTTTGGACGAAGACGAGGTCGGCACGAGGCTTGGAAGGGGAGCAGGAGGAGAGCAGGGCGAGGAGGATGAGAGTGCCTAGTGCGTAGTGCTCAGTGCCCAGTCGGAAGGGGAGGTGCCATCGCTTGGTTGCTCCGGCTGGAGGGCTCGAATTCATGTCTCTTTTTTACTGGGCACTAAGCACTAGGCACTTCCGACTTCTTACTTCCCACTTCCCCCCATGACCTTCCTCCACCCCCAATACCTCCACGCGCTCTGGCTCCTGCCCGTGCTGGTGTTGCTGCGC
>CAINXC010000719.1 GCA_903854655.1 uncultured Verrucomicrobiota bacterium
CATGGCGCATGGCGCATGGCGCATGGCGCATGGCGCATGGCGCATGGCGCATGGCGCATGGCGCATGGCGCATGGCGCAAAGGGCGGAGCGCGGGAGACTGGATGCGAAAATGGATCGGGGCTGCGCTCTGCCCTCTGCGCCATGCGCTTATGGGCTCAGGCACTGAACCGCAATGCCCACCCCTTCGTCGATCACGCCCTTCACCCCTTCGCTGTAGTGCCACCAGTCTGCGGGCGGATAGCCTGGGGAGGGCACGCTGACCACGCCCACCTGCCACTCCGGGCCCAGCGCGCGGCGGAAGTGCATGCGCGAACGGAAGGCATGGGTGCCGCTGGTGAAGAGGTTGATCTTGCGGTCCGCCGCCGGGATCTGCTCCATGTCCAGCGCCTGCTTCAAGCCCATGGCCATGGCGCGGGTGCGCTCGACTTTCACCGCCGCAGCCGGTGCGGGCTGGATCTTGCTGGAGTCCGCGCCCATGCGCTTCAATGTCGAAGCACACATCTCCGCGTACGTCGGATAGGCTGAGAGATACTCGCCTTTGTCCATGGGCACGCCGGTGGTGAAGATGCGTTTCACGCCGTGCTTGTTCGACCAGTCCAGGGCTTCGCGCACAACGTTGTCCGGCACCCAGCCCTCGATGACGACGTACTTCGCATCTTCGACCGGGGCGGTCACCGAAAGCCAGGCATGAACATTTGTGACCACCCAGCCCCCGGCGAGAATAGTGCCGAGCAGCAGCGGCAGCCACACACGCCAAGTGGGCAGCCAGATCGTGCGGGGGCGGAACCAGCGGCCGGTGCTCATTTCGCGGGCGCAACGGCAGCCGGCGCGGGCGCGATGCCAAACAGGGGAAGGGACTTTTTCACGGTCTGCGCCACTCCCCAGCCGAGGGGCAGAATGACGACAAGCCAGGCAATGATTTTCATGGTCGAAACAGGAGGGGCTTAAGCTTAGACATGGTACTTGGCGTCGACCGGGCGCACCAGCAGATTCGCCACCAAACCCGCCAGCAGGAGGCCTGCCATCAAGTACAAGGTCCAGTTGTAAGATTGTCCCGGAGGCACCCCGGCGGCTTTGTTGGCAATCGAGATCCTTGCCACCAGCTCAGGACCGATGATGGCGGCCACAGACCATGAAGTGATGATTTTGCCGTGGATCGCCCCCACCTGGTAGGTGCCAAAGAGATCGCGCAGGTAGGCGGGAATGGTGGCAAAGCCGCCCCCGTACATGGAAATGATCACCGCCGTGAGCGCCACAAACAGCACCAGATTGCCGGAGCTTTGCGTCCACGGAATCAGGCCGTAGAGGATTGCGCCGAGGATGAAATAAATGCAGTACACTCCCTTGCGACCGGTGAAGTCTGAGGTGGACGACCACAGGAAACGCCCGCCCATGTTGAAGATCGAAAGCAGCCCCACGTAGCCCGCCGCCGCATCCGGCGAGACCTTGAACATGTCCTGAATCATGGGCGATGCCTGGCCCAGGATGCCGATGCCTGCGGTCACGTTCAGGCAAAGCACCAGCCACAGCAGCCAGAACTGCGGGGTCCTCCAGGCCATGTCCACCGAGACATGGGCGTTGGAGACCAGCGGCGCCGTGTGCTCCTTTGGCTCCCATCCTGCCGGCAGCCAGCCTTCCGCCGGCACTCGCACCGTGAAAGCGCCGAAGATCATGGCCAGGGAGTAGAGTCCGGCCATCACCAGCAGCGCTTCGGCGGCCCCCACCGAGGTGGCGCTCTTGTAGTGGCTCATCAACTCCTGCGCCAGGGGCGAGCCCAGCAGCGCGCCGCCGCCAAAGCCCATGATCGCCATGCCGGTGGCCATGCCGGGGCGGTCAGGGAACCACTTCACCAGGGTGGACACCGGGGCGATGTAGCCCAGCCCCAGACCGATGCCTCCGAGCACGCCATAGCCTGCGTACAACAGCCAGAGATTGTGCATCGACACAGCAATGGAGGCCAGCACCAGCCCACCGCAGAAACACAGCATGCTGGCCAGCATGGTTTTGCGCGGGCCGCTGCGCTCCACCCACTTGCCAAACAAAGCACCGGAGAGGCCCAGCATCACCAGCGCAATGGAGTACGGGCGGCCTGTCTCCAGCTCGCTCCAGTCTCCGGCAGCGGGGGCTGCGATGCCCAGCGCCATGGTAAGCGGCCTTTTGAACACGCTGAAGCCATACACCTGGCCGATGCACATGTGCACCGCAATCGCGGCGGGCGGCACCATCCAGCGGGAGAATCCAGGTTTGGCAATGGTGGCGTCACGGGAAAGAAAACTCATGAGAGGGAGGGGGATTTCCGCCAGATCAAATCAAGATGAGCGGAGCGTGGCAAGACTTAACGTTGCCACGAGAACGTTCCTGCCACGCCCGTTTCTCAAGCCACACCCGTCGGCAGGATCTCATCAATCGGCTCACCGAAGGGAAGGATTGGCATGGGGCGGCCCTGGTGATCGAGAAAGTTCTGTGTGTAGTCGATGCCCAGGTGCTGATACACCGTGGCCCACAAGTCATTGGGCGTGAGCGGGCGCTCGACGGGGTATTCGCCTTTGCTGTTGGTGGCGCCGATGACCTGGCCGGTGCGCATGTTGCCGCCGGCGACGATCATGCTCATGGCACCGGCCCAGTGGTCGCGGCCCGGTTGCATGACCTTGGAGGCGGTGCCGATGCTCTGGCTGAGCTTGGGCGTGCGGCCAAATTCGCCGGTGACGATCACCAGCGTTTGCTTGTCGAGGCCGCGTGCGTACACGTCTTCGATCAGAGCGGAGACGGCTTGGTCATACACGGGGAAGCGCCAGCGGGCGTCGTTGAAGATGTGGCAGTTCACCGCGTGGCTGTCCCAGTTGTAGGAGCAGTCCTTGGGATTGGGCTTGCAGGGGAAGGGGTTTTCCCAGACCATCTCGACGAAGCGGCAGCCGGCCTCGACAAGGCGGCGCGCCATGAGGCCGCGCTGGCCGTAGGCGGTCATGCCGTAGCGCTCGCGCACGGCCTTGGGCTCTTTGGAGAGGTCGAAAGCGTCGCGCACCTTATCGCTGGTGAGCATCTCGAAGGCGCGCTGGCTGAAGCTGTCCATCGCGGTCATGGTGCCTGCGCTGTCCACGTCGCGGCGCAGCTTGTCCATGCCCTTGAGCAGGCCCATGCGGTCGTTGAGCCGGGTTTCCATCTGGCGGGTGAGGCCCAGGTTCTGCACCTTGAAATCGGCGTCGCTGGGATTGCCGGCGATGATGAAGGGCGTGGTGGCGGAGCCGAGGTAGGCGGAGCCCAGCGAAAAGGTGTCAATGCCCTGGCGGCCCTGGTCCACGCCGCAGACCACGGGAGGCATGCCGTCCTTGAACCCGCCGTTTTCGGTGAGGCATTTGTTGATGATGGAGGTCACCGCTGGGGCATCGTTGACGAAGCCTGTGGGTTGCGCCGGGATGCGGCCGGTGAGGAAGCGCTTGTGGCCGCCGCCATGGTCCGCGAAGTCGTGATGCACGCTGCGGATGATGTTGAACTTGTCCGCGATCTTCGCCTGCATGGGGAAGAGCTCGCTGATCTCCATGCCGGGAACATTGGTCTTGATGGGCCGGAACAGGCCGCGGTACTCGGCCGGGGCGTTCGGCTTCATGTCGTAGGTCTCCATGTGCGGAGGACCGCCGGGCAGCCAGATGAAGATCACCGAATTGTCGCGCAGGATCTTGGGATTGCTGGCCGCCATCGCCTTGAACCTCAGCGCATCGGCCATGCTCATGCCGAGCATGGACAGGCCGCCGAAGCGCAGGAAGCTGCGGCGAGAGACAGGACCGGGGCAGAAATTGTTGGACGGCGACATGGGGGATAGAAGGGCTACGTGCGGATTGCGGGCAAACTTTCGGCTGTTGTCCGTTCGCGTCACGTTCCGATCTTCACCTCCACCTGCATGGCGCTGAGGTTGCGGTACACCCGCTCCAGCACGAGCACCGGCCACCACCGGTAAAGATAAATCTCCAGGGGACGCCACATGGCCACCCAGCCGATGATGGTGAGCCCCTGGCTGAGCATGGGGTGCCAGGCGTCACGGGCGCCGGACATTGACTGGGCGATGAGATCGCACAGGGCGAGGAAGGCCACGCCGATGAGCAGCGAAACGCGGCCCTCCTTCATGAGCTGGCGCAGCTCGCGCCGCGTCATGTCGGCCCGGTAGGCGAAGTAGTGCCGCACTGATTCGGCGATCATCTCCTGCGGGTCGGCTACACCTTCCTGCGCCCTGCCCAGATGCACGAGCAGCTTCAGCGGAGCGTGGCGCGGATATTCCTGCGCCCAGCTCACGATGAACTGCTCCGCGTCGTGATCCAGGTCGCGCTCATGGAAGGGCGAGGGATCCATCGAATTGAAGAGCTGGTGCATCCCCGCGACCTTCACCTCGATGAGGTGGGGAGGAATGGGACTGGATGGGACGGGAGTTGGCTGCATGGGACTTTTATGCTATATCGGCCCGCAACTCATGGTTCGGCCTTTTCCGTCGCGCTTTCCTTGTCAATGTCCTCGAACGAACGCCGCACCTGCTCGATCTGCTGGCGGTAGTGCTCGGCATCACCGTAGTCGAAGAAGAAGCGGTAGCGGCTGTGCATGGATTTCATGCGCAACGCGTGCTTGATCGGGCACCAGTGCTGCTCGGTGCGCGCGGCGATTTCGCTGGCGTAGGCCAGCACGCCGTTGGCATAGCCGCAGTACTCGCAGTTGAGCTTTTCCACCCAGTTCAGATAGGCGAGGTGACGCCGGTCCAGCCGGATGTACTCGCGCCGCTTCACCTTGGGGATGCCGTAGATCGGGAAGCAGAGCGCCTGATAGACTGAAAAAACCAGGTCCGTGAGGGCCACCGGAATCAGACAGGACCAGATCACCGGCGCGGTGAGAAGCACGCCAAAGGTGGTGTCGCGAAGGTAGGAAAGAAAGCGTTTCACCAGCCTCTTGTGCCTGGTACGCGCCTCCTCCGTGAAGCGCACCTTGCCCTTGCGCACCTCGTAAAAAAATTCCAGCTCCTTCTTCTGCAATTCCCGGAGAATTTCTTTCTCCAGGAGGCGCATTCGTTCCAGCAGGCTTTCGAGGTGGTCGTTCATGGGGGTGCGCGCAGCCTGGGGCCCGCAGCGCCTCCTGGCGATGACAAAAACCATGCACGGCTCGCTGCGTCTGCCTCGATGGCCGTTTTTTGGTGGGGCGGAGCCGGCGCGTGATTTGGTGACTGACCAGCGGGGTCCGTCGAACCAGGCGAGCGGCCTTGTCCCGGTGAGGCTAGAACCTCCAGCGCACGCCGATTTCGGCCGTCTGTCCCCTGAGGCTGCTGCTGGAAGAGCCGTTGACGGACACCTGCTCGTTCAGAAACAGGTAGCGATAGCCCAGGTTCACCGATGCGTAACGGCACAACTCATAGGACAGCCCTGTGGAAGCCTGGAATGCAAAGGCCCAGTCCGTGTTGCTGATGCCGTCAAAAACCGCTGTCTGAGCGCCCAGCTTTCCAAAGGTGATGGACTTGTATGCCGGGATGTCAAAGGACTTGAATGAGGCTGTTTCGTGCGCCGCCCCGATCCCTCCCTCAACGTACCAGCTCAGCTTGCCAACAATCTTCACACTGTAGGCTGCATTCGCCAGCAACGGCACAAAGGTGAAGCTGCCTTGCGTGGAGGCGGTCTGCCTCTCACCGCCGGACTCGCCAGTCAAAAGATGATCGGCAGCATGGTCCCAGCCGGCCGAGAGGGAGACACTGAACCCGTTGCCGAAATCGTAGCCCAGCGGCACTTCCAAGCTCGTGCCGGACTTGAACTTGAAATTGACTCCGAGGGGATTGCCGACGGTGAAGTCATGCATCCAGAATCCGCCTGCATCAAGGCCCACAAAGAATGGTTCATCCGGGAAGTTGGTGCAGAAGAACGTTGTTGGGCAATGTTTGGGAATGAGCCAGAGTTTGCTTTATCATGCGTTCGGGGTGCGCGAGGGCTA
>CAINXC010000720.1 GCA_903854655.1 uncultured Verrucomicrobiota bacterium
ACCAGTGGAAACGGGGGAAAGTATGAATCCTGAACTAGAAATCACCGCGCCAAAAACAAATTGGTTCAAACTTACATGGCGAGCGCTCGCAGCACTCCCAGCCTGCTATCTGGCATGGCTAATAAGCTGTCTGTTCGTACAATACATCGGTCACTTCTGGGACGAGAGTGACTTTAGGATACAGGTTGGGGAACACATCATCTCCTCCGCCTCCGCTGGCGCTGCTCTTGCGGCATGCTTGCCCAGGCTCAAGCGCACGGCAGGCGTGATTTGGGGCCTTCTGCTGATGCTGCGCTATGCCATTTGGGTGCCATTCATCCATCTCCAGCAACCCCCGTTCGACTGGTGGCAGACCATTATCATTGTACCGTGCGTTTTTGTGGGGTGGTGTTTCGTGGCGTTTTCCCGCAGCGCAGAGGTCATTCGCGGACCCGATGGAGTTGAATTCTTCCCTTGGGAGAAAGAGGTTTTCAGGAAGACCTGATTGATTCAATCAGGTCTCCATCAACTTCCTGCCGTCCACTCAAGCTCAATTCTTCGGAGTCCCGAGCGTGAACTCGATCAGCGGGGACGTGATGAACGAATTGACAGCTATGAGGATAGCGGAGAGAGCATTGGCCCTTCCCGTGGAGAGGTGACCGTCCTCAGCCCGGACGAAGATGAAGAGCACGGCTGCCTGAATGTACCATCCCGCCACCAGGGCCACGATCAAGCTGATCCAAAGATACGACTCGGGCAGGAAGATGCCGAGAGTCCAAGCTGACAGAAAGCCTGTGAGGCAAAGTACAGTCTGGCCTATGAATGAGCACCAGAGGGCGGTTGTGAGGCGGAAATGGACCTTGCCCACCGAACGCCCCAGGAGCCGAAGAATGACCGACCCAACGAGGGCGCAGATGATGAAGTCTCGAATAAACATGGGCGTCAACAATGGTCTTGAACTCAGATTGCAGCTTTTTTTGGGGGGAGGCTAGCCGAGCTCAAGGCCGCAGGCAAGTCCGCCACTCTGTTGATTTGCCTTTGGCTGCGGCCTTTTGGAACCACTCCGAGGCCTTGGCTAAATCCTTTGGGACTCCGTGTCCCCGCTCATACAAGCAACCGAGATTGATTTGTGCCACGGCATTCCCTTGCTCAGCAGCCATTTGAAAGAACTCCAATGCCTTGGCGAAATCCTGGGGAACTCCGATACCAAAATAATAAGACTCACCAAGAATGCATTGAGCATCCGCGTTCCCCCGCTCAGCGCTTGCAGCAAGATCCTTTGCAGTGGACCCGCCGTATATCATCCATACCAGCCAGGCGGCGGGGAGGAAAACAACGATGCCAATACCGAACATTATTCCTGATGTTTCAACCAAGGGAACGGTGATGAAGGAATTGAAAGCTATCAGGATGGCTGAGAGCACATTGGCCCTCCAAGTGGACAGGGTGCCCCCTTTCGATCGGATGGCAATGAAGAGTAAGGCCGCCTGAAGGTGCCAGCCTATCACGGTAGAGATCGCCAAGCTGACCCAACTGGACAGATTCGGGAAGAAGGTTCCGATGGTCCATGCCGAGATGAATCCGATGAGCCAAAGCATCATCTGTCCGATGAACGAGCACCAGAATGCAGTTGACAGGGAGAACCGCACTTTCCCTACAGGAGGGCCGAGAAGCAGCAAGAGAACAGCGCCAACAGGGACGCATATGATGAAATCACGAATGAACATGGGAGGGTTCCGTCGGTCAGGTTTCGTCTAGGCTCGGGGGTCGTTGAGAAGGGGAGCTTTTGAATCCCTTTCCATCTTCTCCCGCAATGCAGCCTCCATGCGCTCTTGCCATTCTGGATTGAGGTGCTGAACCCCGGCATAAAAACCCTCCAGCATCGAGCTTGTGCCGGACTTGATCACACCGAAGGCGAAGCCCCACCAAAATCCATGATCAGCGGATGTCTTCACGACGACCCAGGCGTCCACGCGAAAGACCGCCCACACAAGCATGACCGCGACCATTACCGTTGAAACCGCATAGCCGACACGCCTGGGATATTTGTGCGAGCATCCTGCGATGAATGAAAACACGCCGCCAATGCCAGCAAACCCAAATGCCGCAGCAAAACTGCCAATGAAAAAATGACACAGCCACCAAAGAATTATCATGGGAGATAGCGTTGTTTGTCGATGCGAGAGAGGAGTGCATTGTTAGGCTACGGCGAGGCCACTTCGACGGCGCAGCGGAAGCCGTAGTCGCTGTGGTGACTGCCGGGTGTGTCTTGACCACGGCTGGACGAGAGCAGACGGCCTCGCTCATTGATCGTCCAGGAGCCGCCGCGCAACACACGGCCCATTTTTGCTGCGTTCCACCAGTCATCCACCCACTCCCATGCATTGCCGCCGAGATCATAGAAACCCAGCTTGTTGGGCGGGAAGCTCATCACCGGCGCGGTCGTGGCATAACCATCACTGTAGCCTTCGATGAAGGGCTGGGTGGGGAACTTCCTTTTGTATGCCGCGTCAGCATAATTGCCCACACCGTTTGGCGGCGGCCACGGCGTACCCCAGGGGAATTCATTCAACACCTTGCCATTGAGCATCTCGGGCGTGGTGTCCTGCGTGACCGACTCCTCATTGCCGAT
>CAINXC010000721.1 GCA_903854655.1 uncultured Verrucomicrobiota bacterium
CTGTGCCGACTTCACTCCTCACGTGCCATCATTACCCCCCCTGCACCGGCGGCATGATGGCCACTTCGCCGCCGTCGTGCAGCGGCTCGTCGCGCTTCACGTAGGTTTGGTCCAGGGCTAGGAGGAGGCTGTTCTGCCAGTCCCTCAGTTTGGGCCAGCGGGTTTCGATTTGAGCGAGCAAGTCACCCATGGTGGCACCGGCGGGGACTTCGAGGGCGATTTCGTCCGTGCCAGTGATGTCACGCAGGACGGAGAAGAAGAGGACGCGCAACTTCATGAGGGCGAGCCCGGGTTCAGGATGCCGATGCAGGGCAGGTTGCGGAAGCGGCCTTGATAGTCCATGCCGTAGCCCACGACGAATTCGTCGTCGATCTCGAAGCCTGCGTCATCTACGGGCACCTCGCGCAGGCGCTGGCGGCGTTTGCTGAGCAGGACGCAGGTGCGCAGGGAGGCAGGCTGCTGCGTGAGGAGGCGTTCGCAAATGGCGCTAAGCGTGAGGCCAGTGTCGAGGATGTCATCGAGCAGGAGCACGTCCTGACCGCGAAGGTCAAAGTTGGCGGGCCAGTTCACTTTCACTTCGCCGGTGGTTGTTGTGCCACCTTGGTAACTGCTGGCGCTCAGGGTGTAGAGCCGCACGGGCATTTCCAGCCGGCGCAGCAGATCGGCCACGAAGAAGAGGCCGCCATCCATCAGCGCCACGACGGTGACGACTTTGCCTGCGAGCTCCACATTCAACCGCGCTGCCATGGCGTCCACCCGGGCGCTGATTTGTGCGGGAGAGAGCAGAATGCGTTCGAGATCTTGGATGACGCCTGTGACGGTGGATGGCATGGAGCAAAAGAGTGTGCAAAAGGCCAAAGCTGACGTAGCGCTGGCCGCACGGCACGCGTTTCTTGTAACCTGAATGAACCCAACTGACAAACCGAACCTGCCCGACCTGCGCGTGAGTTACGACCAGGGCGAACTCGACGAACACAGCGCCCCGGCCGATCCCTTGGCGCTCTTCACGCACTGGATCAACGACGCCCTCGCCCACAAGCTGCCGGAGCCGAATGCGATGAGCCTAGCCACCAACGGTCTCGACGGCACACCGACCGTGCGCACGGTGTTGCTCAAGGGCATCGACGAGCGCGGCTTCCATTTTTACACGAACTACGAGAGCCGGAAGGGCCATGAGATCGCCGCTGATGCCCGTGCCGCTGCCTGCTTCCTGTGGACGGATCGCCATCATCAGGTGTGCATCAAGGGCGCGATCTCCAAACTGGATCGTGCGGATGCGGAGAAGTACTTCGCCAGTCGCCCTTATGGGCATCAAATTGGTGCCTGGGTGTCGGATCAGAGCGTGGTCATTTCAGGCCGCGAATGGCTGGACCAGCGCGATGTGGAACTGAAGGCGCAATACCCCGAGGGCCAGCAGGTCCCCTGCCCGCCGCACTGGGGCGGCTACACGCTGCTGGCGGACGAAATCGAATTCTGGCAGGGCCGTGTGAGCCGTCTGCATGACCGCATCCGCTACCGCAAAGAAAACGGCGTGTGGGTGAAGGTACGGCTGAGTCCGTAATGCTGCAAACAAGGAGCGGCACTTGCCAAGTGCCGTCCGAGCCGGGTCCTCATGACATTCGCCAAGCCTCCAGCCGGGCACTTGGCAAGTGCCACTCCTTGGACTTGGTCCATTCGCCGTTCACAGGGTGAAGAAGTTTCGAAACTGCTTGCTTTTCGATACTTTCAGTTTTTAATGAAAGTGTGAGCAAGGAACTACCAGAATGGGAAAAGGCACGCGAGGAATTCGTGGTTCAGTGGGGTTCGCTTGGCACGCAGTGGGGCATCCCCCGCACGATGGCCCAGATTCACGC
>CAINXC010000722.1 GCA_903854655.1 uncultured Verrucomicrobiota bacterium
AATCGAGAAAGCGCATCAGGATCTCTACAACATCCTGCTGCAGGTGATGGATCACGGGAAGCTGACCGACCATAACGGCAAGACCGTCGATTTCCGCAACGTGATCCTCATCATGACCACCAACGCGGGCGCGGCGGACATGGCCAAGCCGACCATCGGCTTCGAACGCGAGGAGCGGGTGGGCGAGGATGGCGAGGCGATCAAGCGCCTGTTCACGCCGGAGTTCCGCAACCGTCTCGACGCGGTGATCCCCTTCGCCGCCCTCACCCAGGACATCGTCGCCCAGGTGGTGGAGAAGTTCGTGATGCAGCTGGAGGCCCAGCTGGCGGACCGCAACGTCACCATCGAGCTGTCCTCGGCCGCGAAGGAATGGCTCGCCGAGCGGGGCTTCGACAAGCTGTATGGCGCCCGCCCGCTTGCGCGCGTCATCCAGGAATACATCAAGAAGCCGCTGGCCGAGGAGCTGCTCTTCGGTCGCCTGGTCAAGGGCGGCGCGGTGAAGGTAACGCTGAAGGACAAGACGCTCGATTTCGAGTTCACCGAGGCCGCGCTGCCCGCCCTGCCGAAGCCGGACGATGAAGCCGAGCGCGAATCCGAAACCATCGAGTGATCTCCCCCGGTGGCGCCAGGTCGATCGCCTGGCGCCATCGGTGAAATCCCCAGTGGCGTCCTCGGAAATTCACAAAACCCTCCCCTGGCGCCGCTCATGATCATGCTCTAAACCCCGCCCAGGGCAGGATCCGTCCGCCAACCCATTGTGCCGGGAGCGGTCAGAGCGATGAACAGCAAGCTGTATTACGTCTGGGGCGGTGTCTTCACCGACACCCATTTTCGCGAGCTCAACCCCGGCACCGAGGAATCCTACGGCCCGTTCCATACCGAGGCGGAGGCCGATCAGGTCTGGTCCGAAACCACCCGCAAGAACGTTGATATCGCGCAACATCGAATGTTCGTGATCACCGTGCCGGTGCCTTTGCCCAAGCCTGTCGACGGGTAAGGAGAGCGCTTCTTCCGTGAAAAAAAGCAGCAACAAACTTTTGAAAGTGTCGTGCGGTGCAGCCGCCGAACACTGCTCCGGAGGCTAGACTTAAGCCCACCTTGACCAATCTCCACTGCGAGGGCCCTGCCAAATGGCTCACTCAAGGCCCACACCCCGAAAGGCTTGCTTCAAGAGATTCTTCTTTCAGTGGCGCGCGAAAGGATTTCGATGCACCCTGAAATTGGATTTGCGCCGTAAGCCAGTTGGCGGGGGGAAGTGAGTGTCAGCTTATTGGTCCGGCAGCGCTGCGACCTTTCTGGCGATGACACCCGAGTCCTTGCTCGAACGACTCAACCTGAAGCAATCCCAAGCCGGCTTCGAGTCACGTCATGAGCAGCTGCTATCCTGGCGGCATCAAATCACCATGCTCCGCGCCGCCCTGACAGAACTTCCTGATCCCGATTCATGGCGGCTGGTTCTCGAGTATTCGATGATCCGCCTCGGCCATCGCATCGATGCCGTCCTGCTGCATCCGCGGGCGATTATTGTCCTTGAATTCAAGGACAAGGACGGCGTCACCCTCGCCGATCATCGCCAGGTTGAGGATTACGCACTCGATTTGCGTGATTTCCACGCCGGCAGCCGCACAGTGCCCATCGTGCCGATCCTGGTCGCCAACACGGTGAAATCCCGTCCCACCACGCTCCCACTGCTGTTCGGCGGCCATAGCTGCGACGTCATCGCCGCGAACGGTGCCGCTCTTGGCGCGCTGCTCACCGATCTCATCGCGCAGATGCCGCATCTTGAACCGCTGAACGTCGCGCAATGGGAGCACGCGGCGTATCGGCCGGTGCCACCCATCGTCGATGCCGCACGCACACTCTATGGCCGGCATGGCGTGGAGGAGATCAGAAGCGCACGCGCCGACGCGCATAATCTCACCACCACCGTGCGGGCGATCGAAGCGGCCATCGTAGCGGGACAGCGCCGCGTGGTGGTGTTCGTCACCGGCATCCCCGGCGCGGGCAAAACACTCTGCGGCCTCGATGTCGCCTTCGCCCGCGGCGGCAGT
>CAINXC010000723.1 GCA_903854655.1 uncultured Verrucomicrobiota bacterium
GCCTGGAGAGCGCGGCCCTCCGGCGTTCATTGCCTCCTCTCAACGTTCTTCTGCACCAACTTCCCGGATGAACCGGCAAACCTACGGTACAGCTAACAACTTTAATGCTGTCGCCGATGCCTCGTCCCAGTCGTGGCCGGTGGAGACGATGTGGCCGCCGGTGTCGATGACCACGTAGAGCGGTACGCCGCGCACGTCATAGTCGGCGTGGGAGGTGGAGCCCTCGGTTTCGATGGCGAAAGGCTGTGTGTAGTCGGGGTGCCTGGCCAGGAACTCCTGCACCTCGGCGGCGGGATAGGTCGTGAGCGCGATGATCTCGAGGTTGTCGTTGCGATGCTTGTTCCAGAAGTCGCGCACTTTCGGCAGCCCGGCGATGCAGGGCGCGCACTGGATGCCCCAGAAATCGAGGATGCGCACCTTGCCGCCCGCTTTGGCGGCCAGCGGCGCCGTGTTGATCCAGGTGGCGATTTCAATGGGCGCCGCAGCCTTGCCTGTCAAATCACGCGGCGCGGCGGGCAGCGCGGGCCGTTGCTTCGTGTGGGCAGGCATTTCAATGCGCGCGTCCTTCATCCCGGTCTTCAAGCGCTCCTCGTGCTTGATCTCTTCGCTGTCCGGCTTGTGGTACGAGAATTCCACCCCGCTCCAGCCCTTGACCATCCCCATGAGCGCGAAGCGGCCCTGGGCATCGGTGTGAGCGTCGCGATCTCTCTCAAAAGAGCGCACGAGGGCATCCGCCACCGGCTGACCTTCGCTGTCCAACACTGTGCCAGTGAGGCTGCCATCGGCATCTGGGAGCACCAGGCGGACATGGGTGTTGGGGACGTTCACCCACTCATGGGTTTCACGACTGAAGGTTTCGGTCTTCTGTTTCGCCCGCACATAGACCTGCCCGGCAATCAAGGGGCTGATCTCAAACCGGCCCTGCAGATCGGTGGTCAACTGGCCATGGGGCCGGGGCTGGTTGTCTCCCTGGCAAAACAACTGCGCTCCGGGCACGGGCCTCCCTTTTGAATCAACGACGATCCCGGCAATGCCGATGCCTGCCTGCGGTTTGGTCAGGACGAAATCCAGATCCACGGCTTTGTCCGAAGTGAGTTTCACATCCCGGTTGGAGGATGAGCCGTAGCCCGTGGCTTCGCAGTAGAAGCTGACATCTTCCAGGGTGGTCCAAAGACGTGGAAAAGAAAACCGTCCGTCTCCATCCGTGGTGGAGCTGAGGGGCACCGGCCCGCTGTGAAAGCCAAACCTGAGGCCAGCAATGTTACATTGTACGGAAGCGTTTTTGACCGGTAGTCCGGCATCGTCGCACACCCGCCCCGTCACCGTCGCAAAACCTTTGTTCAAGAGCTTCACCATTGCCTGCTCACCGCGTTTGACGGGCTGTGGATTGGACATGGCTTTGTCCGCGTCCCATGCCACCACACTGAGCTCCTCCGCTTTCACTGGAGGGGCGATTTTGAATGCGCCATCCGGCCCGGTGACCGCGGGCGGCGGGAGGTCGGCTGACCACTCGCGTGTGGCCAGGGCGACCAGGCACTTCGCTGCGGGCTTGCCGTCGGGGGCCAGGAGCACGCCCGTGACCAAGTCCTCAACCTTCACTGGCTTGAGCTTGAACTGGATGGTCTTGTGCTCGCCCTCCTTGACATTGACGCTCACCTCATCGCCTCGTTCCGGGGGGTGATACTCTGCCGGCGGGTAGCGCCGGGTGCGATAGTTGAGATCGTGGTGGCCCGGCTCAAGCCGGAACTGCAGAGGTTCCTCCACCTCTGCGCCGGTCTCAGCGTTCACCACCTCGGCTGTCACTATCGCCACTCGTGTTGCCCGGAGATCGCCCAGGTCCAGCGCCTTTCCCGCCTCCACCCGGAGGGAGTCGCGGTTACTGCCAATCCACTCATCAAAGAGGGGCTCCTGGATTTCGTAGTGCAGGTTGTATTGTGAGGCAGGGATTCCCTCAATCACGAAGCGTCCGTCCGTCCCCGCATGAACCTCCGTGCCGTAAGCCGTTGCGAAAGCCGTCGGTTCGAATATCGAAACAATCGTCCCGGGTGCTGCCCTGCCATCCGGCAGCACTACGCGGCCGCAGATGCTCGCTGGTTGCGTAAGGGGCAACGTGTATTCGGTGCCATCCGCAGTTGGCGCTGGTGGCAATGAGATGTGAAATTTGCCGGGAAGCTGTGCGTAGCGCCGGTCGCCATGCACGAGGTAGATGCCGGCGTTCCTGGGAAGGTTTGGAATTTGGCAGCGCCCTTCGGAGTCCGTAGTAGCCTGCCAACGTTTGCCCGGCAGCCTTGTCATGTCTCCGAACACAGGGGAAGGGGAGGTTTCACTTTGGTGCAGCACGTAGGAGCCCACCCACACCTCCAGACCGGCCGCTGGCGAGCCGGCCGGCTTCAGGATGCGTACCTTGAAGGCTGCGGCTGGCAGCAAGGTGATCGCGGTCTGGTGGGGTGCGGTTTTGTCTTGCTGCTCCGATTGAAAAATCGAGCCCACGCCCACCCCCGCCGTTTCGGACACCGCCAGCACTTCTGCTCGAAGTCCCCACGAAGTCCTGGGCACCGAGAGGCTCAGCTTGAGCATCCCGCTCTCATCTGTCCGGCCATGGGCAATGATCGGCTGCTCAAGAATGAGTTCCCGATTGGGCGGGCAGCAGACATAGACCTCCGCGCCCGCCACCGGTTTGCCCTCCGCCGAGGATACACTGCAAACCCAGGAAAGAGGCTTGTTGTCATTGCATATTGCCATGCCGGTAAGGAGCATGACGGCGAGTGTCGAGCAGACGGTGGTCTTCATGGCAGGATTAATTGCCATGCTACCTTTTTGTCTACGACATTGAAGCAAAATCGTTAATGCAGAAGGAGCCAAGGGGCTCCCGCACGGGCCGATGGTTCGCGACCGTTTGCCCGTGCGGGACCTTGCCCTCAGGCATCAATGCCTGGCCAGATCGGCCTGGGCCTCGTCGATGGCCTGGCGCACGGCTTCATTGGATTCGCCGGTGCGCTTCTGCACGCGGCCGATCAGTTCGTCCGTCTTGCCTTCGACGAACATGAGGTCATCGTCCGTCAGGTTCGCCCATTTCTGCTTGAGCTTGCCCTTGGTTACGTTCCAGTCGCCTTTGAGTGTGGTGGTGTTCATGATGTGTCTTTGGATTTTGGTCCGGCCTTGCGGGTTCGGATCGTTGTTATGCCTTCCGCCTGTCCTGCTGGACACTGGCGGCAAACAGGTTTCGGCGGCGTGCGGCGGTGCGCGTGTACGGTGATACCCGCACACGCCCGGCCGGGCCCGTTCGCGTGATGCAAAAAGGGACACAAGGATACGGCGGGGCGCACGCAGGCGGGGCTGAATTTCCAGACCCGCATGGGGTCTTACCCTGCCTGCACCGATTGAACCTTGTTGATGATGCTTTCCGGCGTTAGACCTGCCGCATGAAAATAGAAGGCACCCTGAAGCATTTCAACTACAGCCCGAGGGGTGGTTACGAAGCCCTGATCCTGACCACCAGAAAAGGGCTGGCGCAGGTGAACTTCCATCCCGGACAGGCCACCGTGCTGGCGGCCCGCCTGAAGATCGGCGGCAAGGTTTCCGTGAAAGCGGTGCTCATCGAGGACGCCCGCGGTGTCGCCCACCCCGTGTACGAGCTTGCCTGCCTGGAGGTGCTGGGCAAGCCGCTGAACCTGGATCCTGTCGTCCACATCAAAGGCGTTGTCACACGGCTCAACCATTCCCGTCACGGCGAGATCAACGGAGCGGTGCTGGACACCGGTGACTTTGTTCATCTCAAACCGCACGGCGCCAAGGCCTTGAAACTGGAGCCCGGGCTGATTCTCAAGGCAACAGGGCCGGCCTCGCCGATGCTGTTTGAGGGCCACCGCGTGGTCGAGGCTGAAAAGGCCAACGGGGTGAACCTGCTCAAGCTCGACCATGCGAAAAAAGCCGCTAAGAAAGCGGCAAAGAAGGCCGCGAAAAAGGCGGCCAGCAAGGCCGCCAAAAAGAGTGCCGCCTGACGAGTGCAGGCTATCCCACGGACTCCTCAGTATGGCCTGTCCTTTCAGGTTTATGAACTGAGCGGCTGAAGTTCCTGAGGCGTTGAAAATTTGGGGTGGGGATCGAAAATCCGAGATGTTAAAACTTTTCAATTCGTGTCGGTCCCGATAATATGGAGAGGTTCCTGTTTGCGTCGTGCAACCCCTGACCTCCTAAAACCATGTCCAACGACAGCTTCACTGAAGTCACCACCACCAGTTGGTTCTCCCGCATCGGCAATTCGATCATGGGCGTCCTGTTCGGCATTGTCCTGATTCTTGTTTCCGTGGCGTTGCTCTGGTGGAACGAGGGCCGCAGCGTTCACACCGCCAAGGGGCTCGCCGAGGGGGCCAAGGTCACGGTTGAAGCCAGTGCTGACAAGGTGGACGCCGCCAACGAGGGCAAGCTTGTCCACCTCAGCGGCAAGGCCGATGCGAAGGATGTGGTGAAGGACGATGTCTTCGGCGTCACCTCCAGCGGGCTGATCAAGCTCAAGCGCCAGGTGGAGCTGTTCCAGTGGGTGGAGGAAAAGACGGAGACCAAGCACAAAGACATGGGGGGCAGCGAAACCACCGTCACCGAGTACAACTACAAGACCAAGTGGGATTCTGCAGTCCACGACTCATCGTCCTTCCACCACGCGGAAGGCCACGCCAATCCGCAGCCGGCCTACCGCTCGAGCACGTTCCTTTCCAAGGCCGCCACGCTTGGCGCTTACCGGCTGCCGGAGTCCCTGCTTAGCACCTGGAGCGACGACCAGCCCCGCCCGCTGCCCAAGGTGGAGGAACTGCCGGAGGCTCTGCGTGCCAAGGCCGCCGTGCGGGGCGACTGGCTGGTGATCAGCACCAGCCCGGATGCGCCCAAGGTGGGTGATGCACGAGTGCAGTTCAGAGCCATCACCACCGGTGATGCCAGCGTCCTGTCCCGCCAGGTGACCGACACATTTGAGCCTTTCCACACCTCTTTTAACACCAACATCTCCCGCATCAGCAGCGGCATTCAATCGAAGGAAGCGATGTTCGCCAGCGCCCAGGCGGAAAACGCCACCCTCACCTGGATTCTGCGCGGGGTCGGCTTCCTGCTCATGCTCATCGGCCTGTCCATGCTGGTTGCTCCCTTGCGGGTGGTGGCGGATGTGATTCCGTTTCTCGGCAGCCTGGTCGGTGCGGGCACCGGCTTCGTCGCCTTCATCGGCAGCATTTTCGGCACGCTCACCACCATCGGCCTGGCCTGGCTCTTCTACCGCCCGCTGCTGGGCATCGCCCTGCTGGTGGTGGCATTCTATGCGCTCTCCCACCTGCCGAAGGCTTCGGCGGCGAAGAAGGCGGCGGCGTGAGGGTTTCGGAGCGGCATCGACAATGACCTCTGCCAATCCCGCTATACTCGCGCGCATCACAAACTTTCAAAATGAAAGAGTGCAGTTAAATATTCAGATTAAGCTGTGCGTTTAGCTTGTGTGATCTCACTGGACCTGACTCCCCAACAGATTGAAGACCTCGCCGAAGCCCTCGAAGACCCTGGCATTGAGCACCGCTACAAGCAGAAGCTCCTGGTCATCA